>JBEKGK010000146.1:0-9258 GCA_050012835.1 Solirubrobacteraceae bacterium
TTGGCGACCACCTCGAACCCGCGCTTGCGAAGCTTTCGGCTGATCGCCTTTGACGCCCTACCTCTGAGAACCGCCGGACCGTTGAAGCGGGTATCGAAGGCGGCAACCCTTGTGTGGCCGCGACCGAGCGACGTGAGCCAGTCACGCACGCCTGGGCCTTGAGCGTCGCGATCGAGCACCAGATCGTTGCTGGGCTTTTGCGCAGTGGCGGCCGCCCACTTGCGGGTGCCTGGGCGACTCATGCCGTGAAAATGGGTGGGCCCGCCCACCACGAGCAGGTCGGCGTCGCCAAACCGCTCGCGGCCCGCCTCAGCCAGTGGAACCACGACGACTTCGAGCGTCGGTTCGAGGCCCTTGCCAACCGAATCGGCGATCGCGTGCGTGTTACCGAACATCGACTCGTAGACGATCACCGCCCGCATGGGTCCACCTCCCGATTCATTGTGCGCTCTGCCCGAGGCGCACCGCGATCAGTTTCTCGACAAGCGCCTTCGGCAGGGTGCGGTCAACAGGGAAGTGCAGGGAGCCCTTGGTCATCGCGTAGCCGTCGAGCTCATCCGCAAGCTGCGAGAGGACCGAGCCGCTGAACGGCAGGTAGCTCAGGTGATTCTTGAACGCGGCAAAGCCGGCGACCGTCTGACCGCGTACCCGGAAAGCCGGAACGCGGTAGGAGATCACCTGTTCCGCGTCCGGGACGATCTCGAGGATCGTGCGCCGCAGGGCCTGAAGCGTGCTGCGGGCCGGCTCCTCAACACCACTCAGATACTCGTCGACCTCGCCGGGCACCCTGTGCAGATGCTCGGACGCGGGACCGCCCGCGTGGAACGAGAGGCCGCGCTCATGAAGCGCCTCGCGCAGGGCCGCAATCGCAGTCGTCCCTATGCCGTGCAGCTTCGTGAGATCGGCCTCGGAGACCTGAGCCAGCTGATCCAGCCGCGTGTAGCCGGCGGCTGACAGCGCACGGCGTGCCGGCGCGGCGAGTTTGGGAAAGCCCATCTCATCATCGCTGCGCAATGGAGTCCTCCCTAATCGGTAGCCGATGTGCGGCCTTGGCCGCACATGATAAGACCGCGATCCAGAGCCATATTCATCGGCCGCAGCTCGGAATCCTTGCGAGCTCAGCGCTGAGCGACGTGGTGCAGGAGATCGGCGAGCGGTCCGGGCAGGGAGAGCATCGCCCAGTGTCCGGTGGGGAGGTCGTAGAGCTCCCAGTCATCGTCGGTGAACGTCGCGGCGCGGGGGTCGCGCTGCGCGATGAGCTCGCGCACGCTCGCTACGTCGATGCCGCCGGCGGTGCAGAAGATCGCTGCGCGCCGAACGCCGGGGGGCCGGTCGTGAGCGAGGCGCACTGGCGAGGTCATCGTGGCGTAGGGATGAGGGGTGGCGCGTCGCGCGATCAGCTGCAGGTGCTCCTCGCAAAGACCGCTGGCGCTTCCGAAGGTGCCCGCGATGAGGGTCTCGCGGTCGGGGACCGGCCATCGCCAGCCGTCGCCGTGCTCCTTCACTGCGCGCAGCTGGCGCTCGCGCTGCTCGGGCCGCTGCACGTCTGCGATCGCGGTTCCGTGCGGGAGCGGCGAGGTGTCGAGGTAGACGACGGCGTTCAGCCGCTGGGGCGTGCGGTCGGCGACGGCCGTGACCACCGTGCCGGCGTAGCTGTGCCCCACGAGCACCACATCTTCGAGCGCCTCATAGTCGAGCAGGTTCACGACGTCCGAAATGTGCGTCTCCAGGTCGACGTCCGCGCGAGCGAGATGCACACGGTCGCCCAACCCGGTCAGGGTTACCGGGTAAACATCGTGCCCCTGCGGCCGTAGTCGCGTTGCCACGTCCCGCCAGGCCCAGCCGCCGAGGCACGCTCCGGGGACGAGCACGATCGGCCGGCTCGCGGCGCTACCCATCCTCACCGCTTGCTCTGAGATCGGGTTCGTGCTGTGCGGGTTCGCCGTCGGCGAGCCAGGCCAGCAGCGCCGCTCGTGAGAAGCGCCACTCATCTCCAAACGTCCTACCGGGTAGATCACTCGCTATGGCCCTGGCGCGGACCGCCTCGATCGGCAGCCGAAGCAAGGCGGCGGCCTCCTCCAGCGTGAGGACCTCATCGCCGCTCGCGCCGTGCGCAAGCTCGATGTGCCCCACCGCGAGCTGGTCGGCGAGCATCTCGCTCACGAGATGCTGCTTATGCCGGCCGGTCCTATTGGCCAGTTGGTCGAGCGCCGTGGACTGGCCACGGGGCAGCCTGACAAACAGTGGCACACGATCCTCGGGCACACTCAACACGATAGCAACTTGCTATCAGGAGATATCAGAAGGCCAGTGGGCTGCTCCGGGAGGGTCGCATGCACAATGCTGCAATGCCCGGTCCAAAGACCGACGAGCAGCGGCTCGCGTTTGGCCGAGTCGCGGACCTGTATGAGAACGCGCGTCCGTCCTACCCGGACCCAACGTTCGATCAGCTGATCGAACTCGCCGGTCTACCGCCTGGGGCGCAAGTGGTGGAGGTCGGCGCGGGCACCGGTAAGGCGACACGCATGCTGGCCGAGCGCGGGCTGGCTGTGCTTGAGCGGTTCCGAAATAGACCTCCACGAGACCGCACACCGCGGGGTGTGTGGTCACACTCGAGGGGCCACCACGTAGACGTCGAGTCCGCGCGGCGCGCCTTTGGCGCGAAAGCGCCGCCGCCGCCTGGCAGTGAGTGTCGTGGTGTCGAGCTCCGCCAGCGCGGTCCCGGACACCAGCACCTCGCCGCCCCTGGCTGCGTCGGTCACGCGAGCGGCAACGTTGACGTCGACGCCAAGGTAGTCGGCGCCGAGCTTGCGCGGCCGCCCCAGATGCACGCCCACTCGCAGCAGCGCGCCGTGGCCGTCCACATCGACCGTGGCGAGCTGGCGCTGGGCCTCGAACGCGGCGTCGACGGCCCTCTGCGCGTCCGGGAAGACCGCCATGTGCCCGTCGCCAAGGCGCTTGACGATACGGCCCTGGTGCGCCTCGATCACCGGCTCGACGACCGACGCGACCTCGCGCAACAGCTCGAGTGCAAGCTCATCTCCGACCTCGAGTGCCCACGAAGAGAAGCCGACCAGATCGGTGAACAGGATCGCGACCTCCTCCACCCCGGCTCCCCGGCCGACCGATTCGGAGATCGCCTGCCAGACCTGCAGCGCGCCCAGACCGAGCTCGCGCGTCGCGCTCGGCTGCTCGGCGCCGACCTCCACGAGGTGCCTCGCGAGGACCTGCGAGAGACGATCGCCGGCGGTGGAGAGCTCGTCGCCGAACCTTGCGTCGCCCGGAAGGAACATCTCCCGCGTCGCGCGCGTCACCTCCACCAGCGCAGGGTTCGCGTCAACTCTGCGCGGCGCCCTCGCGACATGCGCGAGCCAGCGCCATCGGCGGTCACCGACCCCCGACGCGCTCAGAGGATCGTCCTTGATCGGCTCGCGGCCCATCGCGCTAACGCTATCGGTTCGCACCTCCCGAACTTAAGCCACGCCCTTAAGCGCTTTCCTCTGCGTCGCAAAGCGCAAGCGCGCCCGTGACCGGCAAGCTCTGGGAATCGGCCAGTTCATGCTTGTGTTCACTCGAGGGCCGGAAGCCTGCGCTCGAGCCAGTCTGGCAGCCACCATATGCGCGCTCCCGTGACGCGCATGATCGCCGGCAGCAGCACGAGCCTGACGATCGTCGCGTCGAGCAGTACAGCGATCGTCAGCCCTACGCCGAATTGGCGCAGTGGGATGACGTCGGCTGCGGCAAACGCGAGGAAGACTGCTGTCATGATCGCGGCGGAGCCCGTGATCACCCCGGCGGTGTGCCGCAGGCCGTGCCGGATGGCGCCCTCGGCGTCCCCCTCCGCGACCCACTGTTCGCGCATGCGTGTCAGGAGGAAGACCTCGTAGTCGATCGAGAGGACGAACATGATCGAGAGGATGCCGGCGCCGGAGGCTGCGTCGATGTAGCCGGGTCCGCCGAGCACGCGCTCCTCGGTGAGCAGCTCCAGCGCGCCGAGCGCGACGGCGATCGTGGCGAGGTTCAGCGCAACGGCGATCAGCGGCAGCAGCAGCGCCCGTAGCACCACGATCAGCGTGAGCACGGCGACGATCGCAAGCGCGAGGATCAGCCATGGGAAGCGGGCGGTGTTCGTGTTCGTGTAGTCGAGCAGGTATTGCGCGCCCTGGCCGATCTCGACCGTGCTGGCGCTCGCCGCGGCGAGCGATGGCAGCGCGCGTTGCAGCCTCTTGCTGAGCGCCGCGGTCGCGGGCGAGTCAGGTGGGCTAGAGGCGATCACCATCATGCGCGCGGCCTGGCCGCCCCCGTCGACGTTGACGAGCTGTGCGACCTGTTCGCGCGTTGGTGAGACGGTGCCGTCGAGCGCGGTAAGCACGAGGTAGCCGGAGTCAAGAGCGTGCGGCGAGTCGGTGTGCAGCAGCCGGCTGTCCTGCTGGTAGCCGTGCAGCATCGTCGCGTAGCTCTGCAGCGGCCTTCGCGTGTCACCGAGCCCGGCGGCGAGCGCTCCGGCGCGGCTGTTGCCGGCGGTGAGTCCGCCCGCCAGCTGTGTGTTGCCAGTAGTGAGCTTGCCGAGCCCGTGTGCGAGCAGGACGTCGCCACTTGTGAGCTTGCCGAGGCCGCCGGCGAGCTGGGCGTCGCCGTTTGTGAGTCTGGCGAGCCCGCCCGCCAGTCGTGTGTTGCCGGTGGTCAGCTTGCCGAGCCCGGTGGTGAGCTGGGCGTCGCCGTTCTTGAGCCGGCTGAGCCCGCTTGCGAGCTGACTCGCTCCGCCGCTCAGCCCGGTGAGCCCGTTGCCGAGGGTGTGCCCGCCCGTGGCCAGACGGTGCAGCGCGGAGTCCAGCTGCAGCGCTCCCTGTTCGGATTCTCTCGTGCCGGTGGCGAGCCGGTCGGCGCCCGTTCGCAGCCGGTCCAGGCCGGCAGTCAGCTGTGAGAGCTCCGCCGGCAGGCTCGCGAGCCATTCCAGGCTCTGGGACAGCTGCTGCTGGATGCCGGCGAGCTGTGCGAGGCCGTTCCGTTCGATCAGCTGCGTGATCGCAGCGAGGTCTTCTGCTAGCGCTGGATAGCGCGGGTCGGCGCGTCCGGAGCTCATCGCGTTGAGCTCATGTGTCGCGTCGCTGAGCCGGGTGTGCAGCTGTTCATCGGAGGCGCGCAGCGCGGCGATCCAGCCCGCCCAGGTGTGGAGCTGTTCGGCGATGAGATCGATCGGCGCGATGAGCGCGTGAACGGTGTCATCGAGCGTGTCCATTCCTTCTGCCAGCTGTGCCGCGCCGGTCGTGAGCTGACCGTCGGAGGCCGCCAGGCGTTCGGCGCCCGCGGCGGCTTCGTCGAGCCCGCCCGCGAGTCCGGCCGATCCCGCCGCCGCCTGGGCGATGCCCATCTGCAGCTGCTTGGCGCCCGCACCGGCGCGGCCTGTTTCACTCCCCAGTCGCCTTGCGCCTGCACGGGCTCGCCTTGTTGCGCTCGCCAGTCGCGTCGCGCCCGCGTGCGCGCGGCCCGTTTCGCTCGCCAGCCGCTTCGCGCCATCCCCGGCCTTTCCCGTCTGCGCGGCCAGCCGTTCTACGCCGCCATCGGCGCGTTCAGCGCCGCCGCCGAGCGATCGTGCGCCGGCTGCAGCCGACGCGAGGCCGCGGCGCAGTGCTGCGACGCCGTCGCTCGCGCGACCCAGTCCCGAGCGTAGACCGCTGATTCCGTGCTGGGCGCCTTCGAGGCGCTTTGGCGCGGATGCGAGCGCGGCGTGGGCTTCGGCGAGCTCGCGTCGCGCGCCGGTGACCGATGCCGGGCCGAACACCGCTGCCACGTCGGGCTCGCGAGCGATCTCTTCCTGCCAGCGCATCAGCGCCCGCAGGCGCTGATCGGTGGTGATCGCGCCGTGCTCGGCGCTCGCCACGATCACGAATGGCGCTGACCACCCTGGCCCGATCGTGCGTTCCACCATCCGCACCGCGATGCGCGCGGGGCTGGAGGCGGGCAGCTCCGATGCGTCGGGGGGGCCCATGCGCAGCGCGCCGGCGGGCGCTGCCAGCGCCAGCATCCCGACGAGGATCAGCGGAACGGTGATCGCGGGGTGGGAGATCAACCGTTCCGCCAGAGCTCCAGCTCCGTTGCGACGCCCGGCGGCACCTGGGCGGGTGAGCCGGATCTCCCAGCGGTTGAGGCGGGGGCCGAGCAGGCGCAGCAGCGCCGGCATCGCCGTCAGCGCCAGCGCGACGCTCAGAAGGCCTGAGATGACCACACCGATGGCCACTGGGCCGAGCAGCCCCGGCGTCGCCACCGCGCTCGCCGCGAGCATCGTCAGCGCCAGCGTTCCGCCCGCCGCGGCGATCGTGCGCCCGGCGGC
The DNA here is from genome assembly GCA_050012835.1 of Solirubrobacteraceae bacterium. Taxonomy (GTDB): domain Bacteria; phylum Actinomycetota; class Thermoleophilia; order Solirubrobacterales; family Solirubrobacteraceae; genus Palsa-744. The sequence continues at coordinate 6,332 of JBEKGK010000146.1, forward strand.
CCTGGACGCGATCGCCACTGCCGCCTGGTGCTCGCAGCCACCGGCGAGCTCTTGGCGCACGCGCGAGACCATCAGCAGCGCGTAGTCGACGCCGAGCGCGAGGCTCATCATCGCGGCGATCGCGACTCCCAGCGAGTTGATCGGCGTCAGGAAGCTTGAAAGCCACAGCAGGCCGTGGCCGGCCATCACAGTCGCGCCGCCCATCGCGAGGGGCACCGCGGCGGCCACAGGCGAGCGGAACACGAGCAGCAGCACGAGGATCAGCACCGGCAGCGCGATCATCTCGGCCTGTGCGGTGTCCGCCATCGTGGCGTTCTGAAGCGCACGCCCGATCACCGCGACGCCGGTCAGGTAGCTACGCACCGGGGGCCGCAAGGTGCGGGCAATCACGGCTTCAGTGCTCGGAACCACGGCTGTTGCGCTGCTCGCAGGCCGGATGTAGTTCACGAGCACGAACGCAGCTCCCGGGTGGGGACGCAGCGATCCGACCGTGCTCGACCGGTCCCAGGGCGAGAGCACCTGAACCTGTCTGATCTCTCGCAGCGCGGCCACCAGCCGCCGCCCCTGCCGGTCGACGTCTGCGGGTGGACCGCGCAGCAGGACGGCGATCGGGACCGTGTTGCCGAACTTCGCGGCCAGCATCGCTTCGGCTCTCGACGAGGGCGTGCCGGGCACCGCCAGGGACATCGGCGCCAGCCTGCTTTCGAGGCCCCTGCCGAGCAACGCGAGCGCGACGATCGCCACGCCCCAAGCGAGCAGGATCGACCATGATCGCCACCTTGCCACCCTCTCCGCCGGCCGGCTTCGCCTGCTCATGCGTTACCTCCTGGGTGGTGATCGGCGAAAGCAACTCCGCATCAACGTGTCGCCTTACTTTGTAGCATAGATTGACGTTACATTGATCTGTGTACCGTTTATCCCCGATATGCTTGCGAAATGACGGACGCGCGCGCCGAGCAGCGGCTGACGATCGACCAGCTCGCACAGACGGCCGGGCTGACCGTGCGCAACGTGCGCAGCTACCAGTCACGCGGGCTGATCCCGCCACCGGAGGTGCAGGGCAGGGTCGGCTACTACGGCGCCGAGCACATGGCGCGGCTGGCGCTGATCCGCGAGATGCAGGCCCAAGGGTTCAACCTCGCCGCGATCGCCCATCTGTTGGAGCAGGCCTCCGGCGCCAGCGAGGAAGTTCTCGGCTTCACCCGCTCCCTGATGACCCCCTTCGAGACGGAGGCCCCCGAGATCGTCGGGCAGGCCGACCTGCTGGAGCGCCTCGGCGGCAGCGTTGACCCAAAGCTGATCGCCAAGGCCCAGGGGCTCGGCCTGGTGATCTCAATCGGAAAGGACAGCTTCGAAGCTCCCAGCCCGACCCTGCTGGCCGCCGGCGAGCGACTGGTCGCTCTGGGCGTTCCCCTCGACGCCGCACTCGACACGATGGACAAGCTCAGACGCGACACCGAGCGCATCGCGCAGACGTTCGTGCGGATCTTCCTGGAGTTCATCTGGAAGCCCTTCGACGATGCCGGCCGGCCCGAGTCCGAATGGCCCCAGGTCCGAGCGGCCCTCGATCAGCTGCGGCCGCTCGCATCGGAGGCCCTCACCGCCACCTTCAAGCCCACGATGACCAAGGCCGTCGAGGTGGCCTTCGGCAAGCAGATCGACCGCGGACGCACACGCAAGTCGTGACCGCCCAGTAGGCGAGCACCCCGAGCGAACCGCCGACTACCGAGGCTGACCGTCGAGCTTGACGATCGTGAAGGTGAGCTGCCTGGACGGCGAGCGCTGCCCGGCGGCGTTCGTGGCGGCGATGACCAGCGTGTACGTCCCCGGCCGCAGCTTGACCGAGTGCGAGATGCGGCCCTCGAAGAAGACCTTGTTCGTGCCGGCGTGGCCGGTGAAGGACAGCGCACCCCGGGTCACGGTGCGCTTGCACGTGTGCTTGCGGCGGTTTCTCTTCGTCTGAGCCACGCACTTGCGCTTGACCTCGCGACCACCGACCCGCTGCGTGAACGCGAAGCTCACCTTCGCCTGCTCGTTGAGGGTGAAGGAGAACGTCGTGCCGAGCGGCAGGGGCTTCTGCCTGCGAGCGATCCTGGCGAGGGCCTTGCCCTCCCGCCACTTGCGATGTGACTGGGCGACGTTGGTGATGCTCGGCGGGACCGGCGTTGAGACGACCGGCGGGAGTTTGGGCGCCGGCTGGCCACCAGGGCTCGCCCTGAGCGTCACCATCCGTACGCGGTTGTTGCCGCCGTCGGCGAACACGACGTCGCCGGCCGCGTCGAACGTGACGCTGGACGGTTCGTACACCAACGCCGCGGTTCCCAGGCCGCCATCGCCGCTGAAGCCGCGCATGCCGTTGCCGGCGATCGTGTAGACGTCGCCGACGGTCATCGCCTGGCCGAAGAAGCTGCCGGTGCTCGCCGGGACGAAGCGCACGCGGTCGTCTTCGCCCTCGGCGATCGCCAGGTCGCCTGCCGGGTCCAGCGCTATGTCCGCGGGGTCGCCGATCGCTGCGCTCACCGCCGGACCGCCATCCCCGGCGGCGCCCGAGGAGCCGTCGCCGGCGATCGTGTAGACGTCGCCGGCGGTCATCGCCTGGCCGAAGAAGGTGCCGGTGCTCGCCGCGAGGTAGCGAACACGCCGGTTGGCGTCGTCGCCGATCACGACTCCGCCATGCGCATCGAGCGCCAGCGCATCCGGGTTCTTCAGCTCGGCGCCGGTCGCCGGCATGCCGTCGCCGTTGTAGCCCCCGGTGCCGTCGCCGGCGATCGTGTAGATGTCACCGGCGCTCATCGCCTGACCGAAGTAGGTGCCGCTGCTCGCGGGCACGAAGCGCACGCGCTGGGCTTCGGTGTCAGCGATCACCAGGTCGCCGTGTGGGTCGAGCACGGCCGCGTCAGGCTCTTCCAGCTGCGCGCCCGTAGCCG
>JBEKGK010000147.1:0-9250 GCA_050012835.1 Solirubrobacteraceae bacterium
CGGAGACCCCACCCAGCCCGCTGCGCACGCTGCCGCTCGGCCGCCATTCACGATCGCGTTCCAGGACGAGCACGTGATCGTGGTCGACAAGGCCCCAGGCGTGGTCGTGCACCCCGCGCGCGGGCACCGCGAGCACACGCTCGCCCAGCTGCTCGCGCCGCTGCTCGGCGAGGAGACCACGGGAGACCCCGAGCGCCGCGGCATCGTGCACCGCCTCGACCGCGACACCTCCGGGCTGCTCGTGGTCGCGCGCACGGAGCAGGCCCTCACACGCCTGCAGGCGGCGCTCGCGGCGCGGCGGATCGAGCGTGAGTACCTCGCGCTGGTCGAAGGTCGCCCGCCGGCTCGGTCGGGCACGATCGAGGCGCCGATCGGGCGCGATCCGCGCGTGCGCACGCGCATGGCCGTCGGCGGCTCCGGACAGCGAGAGGCCCGCACGCACTTCACGCTCGAGCGCGCGTTCGCGGACACCTCGCTGTTGCGCCTGCGTCTGGAGACGGGGCGCACGCATCAGATCCGTGTGCACCTACAGGCGATCGGGCACGCCGTATGCGGCGACCCCGAGTACGGCACCGCCGGACTGCTTGGGCTAGAGCGCCAGTTCCTGCACGCGACCCGCCTGGCGTTCGAGCATCCTCTGACGGGCGAGCGCGTCGAGGTCAGCTCGCCACTGCCGGCCGACCTCCAATCCGCGCTGGAGCGAGCCGAACAGGTATCCTGACCTCAAATCAAGAACTTCGACCCGCGCGGCAACGGATGGCGGCCCTGCCCGGAGTCATGGCTGGAAGGCCAAGAGCTCTGGGTCCGCCTCCTCCACGCGGCAACCAACTGCATCTCAACAAGGGAGTAGCCCGTGGCTGAAGTAGGCATTGCGGAGCTGCTGGAGGCCGGCGTTCACTTCGGCCATCAGACGCGCCGCTGGAACCCCAAGATGCGCCGTTTCATTCATGGCGAGCGCGGCGGCATCTACATCATCGATCTGCTCAAGACGCAGGCGCTGCTCGCGCAGGCGCAGGAGTTCGCCGGCGAGCTCGCCCATCGTGGCGGCACCGTTCTGTTCGTCGGCACCAAGAAGCAGGCGCGCGACACGATCAAGGACGTCGCCGAGGCGTCGGACATGCCGTACGTCAACCACCGCTGGCTCGGCGGGCTGCTGACGAACTTCCAGACCATCAGCCAGCGCATCCGGCGCCTGCACGACCTCGAACGCTACGAGGCCGACGGGCAGCTGGCGCTGCTGCCAACACGCGAGCGGATGGCCGCTCAGGCCGATCTGGCGAAGCTCAGGGCGAACCTCGGCGGCGTCAAGAACATGCAGCGGGTGCCCGACGCGATGTTCGTGATCGACCTCAAGACCGAGGAGATCGCCGTCAAAGAGGCCAGGCGCCTGCGCATCCCGATCATCGGCCTGGTCGACACCAACTGCGACCCAGACGGCATCGACTTCGTGGTGCCCGGCAACGACGACGCGATCCGCTCGTGTGCGCTGATCACGCAGGCGATCGGCCAGGTCGTCTCCGAGGGGCACGGCGTGTTCCGCGCTCAGGAGGAAAAAGCCCGCCAGGAAGCCGAGGAACGCGCCAAAGCGGAGGCCGAGGCGCGCGCCAAGCGCGAGGCCGAGGAACAGGCCAAGCGCGAGGCCGAGGAGCAGGCCAAGCGCGAGGCAGCCGAGCGCGAGGCAGCTGCCCGCGCGGCCGCCGCGGCCGCACAGGCCCCGGCTGAGGCACCCGCGTCGCCAACCGCGCCATCGCCGGCTCCCCCGCAGGCCGCAGCACCCGCAGAGGTCGCGCCCGCGACGCCAGCGTCAGTGGTCGAGACCCCAGCGCCAGTGGTTGACGCCCCAGCGCCGGTTGTTGACGCCCCAGCGCCGGTTGTTGAGACGCCAGCGCCGGTGGTCGAGGCCCCTGCTCCGGCAGTGGAGACGCCAGTGCCGGTGGCAGAGCCGCCGGCAGCCGCGGCCGAGCCCGTCGAGGCGGCTGCGGAGCCTGAGGCCCAGCCCGAGGCGGAGGTCAAGCCAGCCGAGCAGGAGACGCCGGCGGCTGCCTCCGAGGACAGCGAGAAGACGACGACGGAGGCCAGCGCATCATGAGCACTGTGGAGATCGGCGCGAAGGACGTGAAGGCCCTGCGTGAGCGCACGGGCGCGGGGATGATGGACTGCAAGAAGGCGCTCACCGAGGCGCAGGGAGACATCGAGCGAGCGATCGAGATCCTGCGCGTCAAGCAGGGCAAGAAGATCCAGGATCTCGGCGAGCGCGCGGCCACCGAGGGAACGGTGCAGGCCTACGTGCACGCGGGCTCGAAGGTCGGCGTGCTGATCGAGGTGGACTGCAACACCGACTTCGTCGCCAAGAACGACGACTTCGTGAGCTTCGCGCGCGAGGTCGCGATGCAGATCGCCGCCACCCCGACGGTCAAATATGTGAGTCGCGAGGACGTGCCCGCCGAGCAGCGCGACGCCGAGGCGCGCATCTACGAGCAGGGGGCTGCCGACAAGCCCGAGAACGTGCGCGAGAAAATCGTCTCCGGGAAGCTCGACTCGTGGCTCCAGACGATCGTGCTGCTCGAGCAGGAGATGCACAACCCGAAGTTCGACGGCAAGACCGTGCAGCAGCTGCGTGACGAGCTGACCGCAACCACCGGTGAGAATGTTGTCATACGCCGTTTTGCCCGCTTCGCAATAGGCCAGTAGGCCTCTGGCGCGGATAGGCTCTGCGGCGATGGCCCCAGCCTTCAAACGCATCCTGCTGAAGCTCTCCGGCGAGGCGCTGATGGGCGAGCTCGACTTTGGGACGGATCCCGAGCGCGTCGCGGCGGTGGCGCGGCAGGTGGCGGCGGTGCGCGACCAGGGCGTGGAGGTGGCGATCGTGGTCGGCGCGGGCAACATCTACCGCGGCATGCAGGGCGCGGCGGCGGGCATGGACCGCTCCACGGCGGACTACATGGGCATGCTGGCGACGGTGCTGAACGCGCTGCCGCTGCAGGACGCGCTGGAGAAGATCGGCACCAACACGCGCGTGCAGTCCGCGCTGAGCATCTCCGAGGTGGCCGAGCCGTACATCCGCAGGCGCGCGATGCGCCATCTGGAGAAGGGCCGTGTGGTGATCTTCGCGGCCGGCACCGGCAACCCGTTCTTCACGACCGACACCGCCGCGGCGCTGCGGGCGGCGGAGATCCACGCGGAGATCATCCTGATGGCCAAGAACGGCGTCGAGGGCGTCTACAGCGCCGACCCGGCGCTCGACCCGACGGCAGAGTTCATCCCCGAGATCACGCACATGGAGGCGCTCGAGCGGCGGCTGCGGGTGATGGACTCGACGGCGCTGGCGCTGTGCATGGAGAACGGCATGCCGCTGAACGTGTTCAACATGGACGACGAAGCCAGTCTCGCGCAGATAATCTCAGGCATGCGAGTAGGCACGCTTGTATCGACAGCCGGAGGAGAGGGCGATGGCCGCTGAGAACCTGATCGACGAACTGCTCGAGGACGCGGGCGGGCGCATGAGCAAATCGGTCGAGTCGACCACGCATGAGTTCACGACCGTACGCACCGGGCGCGCGAGCCCGTCGCTGCTGGAGCGCATCGTCGTCGACTACTACGGCGCGATGACCCCCCTGAACCAGCTCTCCACGATCTCGGCGCCCGAAGCTCGGCTGCTGACCGTGCAGCCATATGACAAATCGTCGATCAAGGCGATCGAGAAGGCGATCAACGAGTCCGACATCGGGCTGACGCCTTCCAACGACGGCAACCTCGTGCGCCTGGTCGTGCCCGAGCTGACCGAAGAGCGTCGCCGCGAGCTGGTGAAGATCCTGCGCAACCTCGCCGAGGAGGGGCGCGTGGCGGTGCGCAACGTGCGCCGCGACACGATGCAGCACCTGCGCGAGCTGAAGGCCGAGGGGGAAGCGTCCTCCGACGACGAGCACCGCGCGGAGGTGGAGCTGCAGAAGCTGACCGACGGGCGCATCGGTGAGCTCGACGGCGTGCTCAAGGCCAAGGAAGAGGAGATCCTCGCAGTCTGATGCCCGCCGCCGGGGAACCCGTCGCGGCACGCTACGTGGCGATCATCACCGACGGCAACGGTCGCTGGGCGCGGGCGCGGGGACTGCCCGTCAACGAGGGGCACAGCGCGGGCGCGGACACGGTCAAGGCACGCCTGCGCGACGCGGCCGAGCTCGGGATCGAGGAGTTCACCGTGTACTCGTTCTCGACCGAGAACTGGTCGCGCCCGGCTGAGGAGGTGCAGGGGCTGATGGAGATGTTCTCGCAGCGGATCGCCGGCGAGACGCCCGAGCTGCACGACGAAGGCGTGCGCATGCGCTTCATCGGCCGTCGCGAGGGGATCGGCGAGCGCCTGGCCGAGCAGATGCTGTGGGCGGAAGATCTCACGCGGGCCAACACCACGATCACGATGTTCGTGGCGTTCAACTACGGCGGACGCGCCGAGATCATCGATGCCGCACGCCGCTTCACAGGCGCCACCGAGGAGGAGTTCCGCGCGTGCCTGTATGCGCCCGAGATGCACGATCCCGACCTGATCATTCGCACCAGCGGCGAGCGGCGCCTGTCCAACTACCTGCTGTGGCAGTCGGCCTACTCCGAGCTGGTGTTCCGCGACGAGCTGTGGCCGGACTTCACGCGCGAGGCGCTCGACCAGTCGCTGGCCGAGTATGCCGAGCGCCGGCGCCGGTTCGGTGGGCGATGACGGGCTGCTGATGTCGAGCGGGCCACACACGCCCCACGGCGCGCGCAGCGCCCGCCCCCTCGCCCCCGACCCCACGCGGCGGCGCGCCGCAAGGCGTCGCTCCGCCGGCACGCGCAGGTCCACGAGAGAGCCGCGCTCGGACCTCGGCGCGCGCGTGCTGGCGGCGATTCCCGCGATCGCGGTGGCGCTGTTCCTGGTGATCGAAGGAGGCCTCATCTTCGCGCTGGGGATGTTCGTGCTCGGCGTCGTGTGCATGCACGAGCTGTACTCGATGTACGAGCGCGCGCAGCCGGCGCGCCTGGCCGCCTTCATCGCGCTCGCGGGGCTGCTCGCGGCAGCGCTCTATGGCGACCAGTTCCAGGTGCTGCTGGTCGCCGTGGCGGCCCTGCCGCTCGTGTTCGGCCTGACATTGCTGCAGCCCCGCCCGTCGGTCGGCGCGATCGCGGTGACGCTGCTGGGGATCTACTGGATCGGCTTCGCGCTCGCCCACGCGGTGCTGCTGCGCGGCCTGCCGCACGGGCTGGGGATCGTGATCGACGTCGCCGTCGGCACGTTTCTGGGCGACACCGGCGCCTACCTGGGCGGTCGCATGTTCGGGCGCCGGCCGCTCGCGCCCTCGATCTCGCCCAACAAGACCGTCGAGGGGCTCGTGATCGGCATGCTGTTCGCGGTTCTGGGCGTATGGATCGCCGGGCGCTACCAGGAATGGCTGCCGGGCACGCACGCGCTCGTGCTCGGCCTCGGCGTCGCGCTGCTCGCGCCCGTCGGCGACCTGTTCGAGTCGTTCGTCAAGCGCGAGGCCGGCACCAAGGACTCGGGCGGGCTGTTCGGCGCGCACGGCGGCGCGCTCGACCGCCTCGACGCGATCCTGTTCACGGCGGTCGTCAGCTATTACGTCTGGGCAGCGTATGTCCACGCGTAAGCGCCTGCTGATCCTCGGCTCGACCGGCTCGATCGGCACGCAGGCGATCGATGTCTGCAAGCGCAGCGAGGAGCTCGAGATCGTCGGGCTCTCAGCCGAGCGCTCGTGGGAGGCGCTGCTCGAGCAGGCGCGCGTCCACGGTGTCACGCGGATCGCGCTCGGTGATGAGCACGCCGCGGCGCGGGCGGCCGAGGCGTGGACCGATGGAGAGGTGCTGGTGGGCACCGAGGGGCTCGTGCGGCTGGTGGTCGAGTCGGGCGCCGACCTCGTGCTGAACGCGCTGGTGGGCTCGGTCGGCCTCGGTCCGACGGTGGCGACGCTCGGCGAGGGAATCAACCTGGCGCTCGCCAACAAGGAGTCGCTGGTCGTCGGCGGCGAGCTCGTGACGGCGCTCGCCGAAGCGACCGGCGCGCGGATCGTGCCGGTCGACTCCGAGCACACCGCGCTTCACCAGCTACTCGCCGGCCAGCCGCCAGGGGCGGTGCAGCGGCTCACGATCACCGCCAGCGGCGGCCCGTTTCGCGGGCGCCGGCGCGATCAGCTCGAGGACGTGACCGTCGCGCAGGCGCTCGCGCACCCGACGTGGGCGATGGGCGGCAAGATCACGATCGACTCGGCCACGCTCATGAACAAGGGCCTTGAGCTGATGGAGGCCCACCACCTGTTCGGCACGCCGTACGAGCGTATCGACGTGGTCGTGCACCCGCAGTCGCTCGTGCACGGGATCGTGCAGCTGGCCGACGGGGCGATGCTCGCGCATCTCGGCCCGCCGGACATGCGCATCGCGATCTCCTACGCGCTGCACGGCGGCGAAAGCGTGCAGCTGCCGATCTCCGCGCTAGACCTCGCGGCGGTCGGCGAGCTGAGCTTCGAGGCGGTCGACCTGGACGCGTTCCCGTGCCTGCGCCTGGCCGGCGAGGCCGCGCGCGAGGGCGGCACGGCGCCGTGCGTGCTGAACGCCGCCAACGAGATCGCCGTGCACGCCTTCCTGGAGGGGCGCCTGCGCTTCCTGGAGATCTCCGAGGTGATCGAGCGCACGCTCGCGGAGCTCGGCAGCGAGCCGGTGCGCTCGTTCGAGTCGCTGTACGAGGCCGACCGGCGGGCGCGGGCCGTCGCAGGGGAGGCCGTCGCGAGCCTCGCGTGAACGCCGGGCCGCTCGCCAGGCCGCCTGCCAACCGCCGGAAGATGGGCGCGCGCCTGCCACACTGAGGCGCATGGATTGGGCCATCGCGCTTGTCGGGTTCATGCTCCTGATCGTGCTGCACGAGCTCGGGCACTTCGCCGCCGCCAAGGCCGTCGGCATGCGCGTGGAGCGCTTCTCGCTGTTCTTCCCGCCGACGCTGTTCAGCGTGCGCAGGGGCGAGACCGAGTACGGCATCGGCGCGATCCCGCTCGGCGGCTACGTGAAGATCACCGGCATGAGCCCCGAAGAAATCGGCGCGCTCGAGCCCGAGGTCGCCAGACGCGCGTACTACAACCAGGCGCCGTGGAAGCGCATCGTGGTGATCCTCGCGGGACCCGGCGTGAACCTGCTGATCGCATTCGCGATCTTCTGGGCGATCCTCGCGTCCGGCAGCCTCAACGGCGCCTACACGCTCGAAAATCTCAACAGCTCGATCCACACGCTCGTGCCCAGCGCCTCGGTTGCGGCGATCCAGAAGGGCGCGGCCGCCGAAGGCGTCCTGCGCCCGGGCGATCGCATCGTCGCCGTCGACGGCCGCCGCGCCAGCGTCAGCTCGACGATCAACGCGGTCAACTCGCACCGCTGCGCGGGCACCCCGGTGAACGGCTGCATCGCGGCCACGCCGGTGCGGCTGACGATCCAGCGCGCGGGCCACGAGCAGACGCTGTCGATCCGCCCGCGCTATGACAAGGCGCTCGGTCGCATGCTGATCGGCTTCGACTTCGGCGCCGCCGCGAAACCGGTGGGCGTGCTCGCCGCCGCGGGCGTCGCCGCCCGCGAGATGTGGGCCACGACGACGAGCATGCTCTCGAACATCAGCAAGGCCTTCACCAGCTCGAAGGTACGCCACCAGTTGCACAGCGTCGTCGGGATCACCGAGATCGCGCACGAAACGGTGATCGCGGGCGCTGGATATGCGCTCGTGTTTGCGGGGTTCGTGTCGCTGGTCCTCGCGGTCTTCAACCTGTTCCCGTTCCTGCCCCTCGACGGCGGGCACATCCTGTGGTCGGTCGCCGAGAAGGTGCGCGGCCGGCGCGTATCGCTGGCGACGATGTACCGCTTCAGCTCAGTGGGGCTCGTGCTGCTGGCGTTCCTGGTGATCAACGGGCTCAGCAACGACATCGGCCGCCTCGGGGGCTGACGAGCCCCGTCCTTAGGAGTCGGGCGGGTGCACGCATACCCAGCTCTTGACCAGCGGGCCGATGCGCTCGGCCTGCGCCGGGCCGAACAGCGACTCAAGCTCCGCTCGGTGCAGCAGCGAGATCTCTTCCCAGCCGCCAGTCGCGCCCAGGCGCCAGTAGGGCCTGCGCAGGCGCATCGGGATCCAGTGGGCGCCCGGCAGCAGTGAGTGCGGCTCGATCGGGAACGACAGCGCGGGCGTCTGCACGAACCAGCCGCGTCCCACGCGGCGCACCTCAGCGGCGAACGCCGCGCGGCGCGCCGGCGGCACGTGCTCGATCACGCTCGAGCAGTACGCCAGGTCGAACTCGCCGTCGGCGAACGGCAGCCCCTCCGCCGGGTCGGCGCGCACGAACGGGCCCGGGTAGCTCGGGTACTCGAGCAGATCCACGCCGGTGATGTCCAGCTCTGGCTCCAGCGCGCGCAGCCCGATCTCTCCGCAGCCGACATCCAGCACGCGCGCGCCCGGCTGCAGGTGCGTGAGCGCGAAGAAGCGCTCGTGGCGGCGTGTGCGCGCGCGCGCCGCCGGCGGCCCCGCCAGGCGCGCCAGCGGTCCGCGTGCGGTGGCGTAGACGTCGGGCATCGTAGAATCAGCCTATGGCCTCCAAGCGGCAGATCCACGTCGGGGCGGTGCCCGTGGGCGGCGGCGCCCCCGTGGCGGTGCAGACGATGACCAAGACCGAGACCGCCAACCTGCAGGCGACGATGGCGCAGATCCGCACGGTCGCCGACGCGGGCGCCGACATCGTGCGCGTGGCTGTGCCGCGCGAGCAGGACGCGGAGGCGCTGAAGACGATCGTGGCGCAGTCGCCGATCCCGGTGATCGCCGACATCCACTTCAACCACACGCTCGCGCTCAAGGCGATCGAGGCCGGCGCCCACTGCGTGCGCCTGAATCCCGGCAACATCGGCGGGCCCGAGAAGGTTGCCGAGGTGATCGCCCTTGCGAAGCTGCGCGGTACGCCGCTGCGCGTCGGCGTCAACTCCGGCTCGCTGCCCAAGCACCTGCGCCAGCTCGAGTACGACAACCCCGTGGAGGCGCTCGTCACCGCCGCGATCGAAACGGTCGAGCTGATGGAGCGCCTGGAGTTCGAGGACTTCAAGGTCTCCATGAAGTCGACCTCCGTGCCGAACACGATCGCCTCCAACCGCATGCTGTCTGAGCGCATCCCCTATCCGCTGCACCTCGGCGTCACCGAGGCGGGCACCAAGTGGTCGGGCTCGCTCAAGTCCGCCGTCGGCCTCGGCACGCTGCTCGCCG
>JBEKGK010000148.1:0-9207 GCA_050012835.1 Solirubrobacteraceae bacterium
CACGCCAAACTAATCTCGGGCTCAAGAGCACCAGGCGAAGATCGGCGTTGCGGGCGACTCCCAAATCATCCCCATTTTCATCAGCCCGTGCGGGCCCGCGGCGCGGGCACGGGAACTAATCGGGTTTCGGAAGAGCCAGCTCGACGATCTTGTGCTCGTAGATCACATAGAACCAGGGCCCCGGGCCGCGGTTGCGGATGATGTTCTCCATCTCTTCCCATTGGCCCACGAGCCAGGTCAGCCACCCCCATGTGGTGGCGTCCTTCTTGCCGCCGATTCGGAAGACACGCAGCCCGGCGTTGACAAGGTGCTGTACCTCAGCCGGTCGAGTGCGGATGCGCTTGTCGCGTCCGATGACGATGAGATCTCGCGCCGCGACCGCCTGAATCCAGTCGGGGTCGAGGCTTCCCACAGGGCACTCCGGAATCAACGGATGACCGACATGAACGACATCGTCTCTGGCGGCTGCGAGTGTCTTTCCTAGCCCGAGTGCACTCTCGTCCACGTAAAACCTGAGGCGATCTGCGCGTGCGACCACGTCTCGTGGGCCGCTAGATTACGCGACCGCTCGAAGCAGCTCGTATCGCAGAGCCGCCTCCACCGATGAACGCGGCAACTCGTAGATCTCGGCGATCGCATCTTGGGATTCCCCAGCCTGGATCAGCTCGGCGATGATCTCCGTCCGAACGCCCCTGACCACAGGCTCCCCAAAGCCGCGCAGCGGATCGACGACAACATCGTCGATTCCGGCGACCGGTCGCAGCCTGCGAGGTTCGGCGTCGTCGCCTTTGCCGCTCCAATCGATAGCGCTACGGAAGCTATCCGCCTCCGCAGACCAGCAGAGCACCTGGCCGCTGTCGACGACCACCAGAGCCAGGTGCGGATCAAGTCCCACCTTCTCCTGAACCACGCGCACAAGCTCGCGCCCCTCGGCGCGCAGCCAGGTACGCGCTGAGGCAAGCGGATAGCGGACTTTGAGTTCTTGGCGTAGCGCTTCGACCGCCGGGCGCATACGGATCAAGGGAACGCCAGCGTCGCGGTATTCCGATAGCAGCCTGGTCTCTACGAACTCGCCCCACGTAGCGATTTCGTCGCCAGTCGAGCTTTCTCGGACTACCGGCGGGTACTGCTTGCCCGCACGCTCATATCCGTCGATCCAGCGACGTGCGGTTCCACCGGGCAGGCCGAGAAGCCGGTCCACCTGAGCTAGGCCGTACGTCGGCCGGTTCACGAGATCCACGACCTTGCCCATGCCGACCATCATTGCATGCGCTCCAGCCGCCTCGGCTTTCCACGCCGTCTGAGCTCACGGGCCGCGACCTCTCGCGTGGCTTGTGATCGAGCCTCGCGGTGGGCACGGAAATGTTCGGATGTGTCACGACTTGTGTCACGCCAGCCTTGTACGCGATCACAAACAGATCACAAGCTGCCTAAAAGTTGCCATTTGCAGCCTATTTCCATGCGCCCGAGTGGACTCGAACCACCACCCCGTTTACACAGGACAAGGCCCTCAACCTTGCGCGTCTACCAATTCCGCCACGGGCGCAGGGGGGCGAGTATAGGCGCCCTTCGCAGACGGTCGATCCTCCGCAGGGCTTGCATCCGTCCACGGCCGTCGCTACAGTGCGAACACATGTTCGTCGCAGGTCGCAAACCACCCCGACAGGGAGGCACGCAGACATGGATCTGACCAAGCGCCAGCAGGAGATCTTCGACTTCATCCGCAAGTACTCGGCCAAGTACGGCTACCCACCGACGGTGCGCGACATCGGCAAAGCCGTCGGGCTCGCCTCGTCCTCGACGGTGCACGCGCATCTGTCGAACCTCGAGAAGATCGGGCTGCTCCGCCGCGACCCGTCCAAGCCGCGCGCGATCGAGCTGCTCGATCGCGCGGTGGGCAGCGCAGTGGACAGCGTCAGAGGGATCGTGCGCGCTGAAGGCCTGCCGCTGCTGGGCTCGGTCGCCGCCGGGCAGCCGATGCTCGCGGAGGAGAACATCGAGGACTACGTGTCTGTGCCCGAGATCGCGGGCGGCGCCGCCGGCGAGTACCTGCTGCGTATCCGCGGTGACTCGATGAAGGACGCCGGGATCCTCGAGGGCGACTACGTCGTCGTGCATCCGCAGGACACAGCGACTGATGGCGAGGTGGTCGTCGCGCTGCTGGGCGAGGAGGCGACGGTCAAGCGTTTCTTTCGTGAGACCGACCACATCCGTCTGCAGCCCGAGAACGACGCGATGGAGCCGATCCGCAGCAAGGAGGTCAAGGTGCTCGGCCGCGTGGTGGGTCTGCTCAGGAGGGTCTGACCCCGCGTGGGGCCGTGCCGCCGCGTGCCGGTCGCCTGGCATCGCGACGCCCGGGTCTTCACGGCGCGGTCCGAACGCGCTAGGTTGGCTGTGTAGATCAGGCAGCCGCGGAGGCGATCAGCCTTCGAGGAAAGTCCGGACATCAAAGGGCAGGGTGGTTGAGATATCGACCCGGGGAAACCCGCGGGAAAGTGCCACAGAAACAAACCGCCTACGTCCGCCGTCCCACGTGAACGGCGGGCCGGCAAGGGTGAAATGGTGCGGTAAGAGCGCACCAGCGTCGCGGCGACGCGGCGGCTGGGCAAACCCCACCCGATGCAAGGCCAAACAGGACCGCTTGCAGGTGTCCCGCCGAGGTCCAGGTAGGCCGCTCAGATGGATGGCTGCTCAACGACAGAATCCGGCTTATCGATCTGCTAAGGAAAACCCCCGCTTGCGGGGGTTTTCTATTTGGCAGGCACGCTCCTGGGCAAGCTTTAGAACACCCCCACGCCGAGCCTACAATCCAAGCCGTGGAGAATGCTTCAGCTCGCTAGATGGCTTCGCAAGCGTGCCCTTCATGTGTGCGTCGCCGCGCTCGCCGTAAGCCTGTTCCCCGGCGCGACGGCTCGTGCGGGCACCCAATACGTTGACGGCATCTCCGACCAAAGCCTTCCGGTCTGGGATGGCTCGTTCTCCAACAGCTCCTTCGCGAGCTTCTTCCGTGGCGCATGGGCCGGCCAGATCACGCTCGCGCGCTACGCGCTGCAGTGGAATGCCATGGCTGAAGCGAGCGATGGCCCAAGCGCGGACGGCGACTACCGCGAACGGTTCGAAGCGTGGCTGGAGGATGTACGAAGCCTGGGTCTGGCTCCGGTCGTTGCGCTGACCAGTTACACCAACGCCTATCCCAGCTCGGCTGGCGAATACCAGCAACGGCTCGAAGCGCTGCTTGATGGGGCCGCCCATGGCGGCGACCCGATTGGCTACGTCGAGGCGTGGAACGAGCCCAACGATCAAGGCCGCGAGACCGCAGGCAAAGCCGGCGAAATCGCAGATTGGGCTCACTCCGTTTGCCAACGGCGTGCTTGCCAGGTGATCGCGGGGGACCTCGAAGACAACCCCTCGATCCTCGGCTACGAGCAGGCGTATATCGGCGCGCTCACGTTTTCTCCGAGCATCTGGGGCATCCACCCTTATTACTCGGTGAAAGCACACAGCGACTCAACCGTCCTGCGCTTCGAGCAAGCGCTGCCCGAGCAAGGCATCGGTGCTCAGATCTGGTTCACCGAGATCGGGGCCTATTACTGCGTACGCGGCCAGCTGCGTGGCGAAGCGCAGCAGGCAAGCGATGCGTCCTATCTGGTCAACACCCTGATCCCCGCCGCCGTCCCCACACACGTCTTCTACTACGGCTTGATGGCTGGTGAGCACACCGAAGTGCCATGTACCGCGAGCGGCGGCGATGACACGGAGCTCTATCGGGCTTCCGATCAGCCGCGCAGCGCCGCCAGCCTGATCCTCAGGGCCAACGTCTACCCGCCGCTCGCTCTCGGCTCAAAGCTGAGCGACGAACTGCTGGAGCTCGCGCCCGGTCCGACCTGAGCGGCTCTCCCTTCCGTGGGGCTTGCAGGTAGCTACACCTGCAGATGCGGATACTCCTCGGCGACGACCGTGCGGTAGCGCTCGTAGATCGGTTTCGTGATGGGGATCAGCTCGAGTGCCGCTCTGATGTCACCGCCGGTCTTGATGCGGCGTCTTGCGATCGCGTAGGCGATGTTTTCCCGGCCTTGGAAGTAGCGGTTGGCCGTCTCCGAGGACATCGTCATGCGCACCCTCGGCGACCAGTCGACCTCGTCGGTCCACTCCCACGCGAGGTTCGCGTGCTCGTCCGGCCGGCCCGCCCTGACGTTCATCACCAGATCGAGGTCCTCGAACTCGAACCGCTGCGGCACGTCGGCGTCGCGCAGCCTCGGTCCCATCTCGGGGTCCTCGCTCATCATCTGGAAGATGCGGTCCATAACGTCGCGGAATTCCTGTGGCGATGCGAATGGGCTTGCCATGTGTGCCTTCCACCCGTCCTCTCGCAAGACGCTCCGTCTCGGCGCCGGCGAGGGATCAGTCGGGTTTGTGCTCCTCGTCGGCCTCGCCGTAGACGAGGCCGGCCGTCTCCTCCTCAGCCGTCACCTCCTCGGATGCCGCGTCGCGAATGATGCGCGCGGGCGTGTGCTCGTCGCCGTGGGAGGTGTGTTCGATCAGCTCCTGCTCGGCGAGCTCGAAGCCCTCCGAGGCGCCCCCGCCCGCCTCCTCGACCGGCCGGCGCTCCTCGCGCCGACGCAGCTCGAGCTCCTCGATGGGATCAAGGGGGTCATCCATGCCTCAAGAGACTACTCCGGTGCGCCGGCGCTAGAAGTGCAGCTGCGCGCGCGCGCTCTCCACGAGCGTGCCGCCGCTCTTGAGCTCGCTGAGCGCGGTGAGCATCGCGTCGAGCTCGCAGGCGACCTTGTCCGGCCAGGGCTTCGGGGGGTGGTCGTCGAGCGTCTTCAGGCCGTTGCCGGTGATGATCGCCACGACCGTGTCGTCTGGCGCGAAGCGTCCGGCGGCTGCGAGTTTCTCGAGGACCGCGATCGTCGTGCCACCGGCGGGCTCGGTCAGCAGGCCCTCGGTGGCGGCGAGCAGGTCGATGCCGGCGAATATTTCCGGGTCGCTGGCAAAGCCGCCCGTTCCGCCGCGTTTGAGCACCGCGTCGATCACCAGGTAGCCGTCGCCGGGGTTGCCGATCGCCAGCGAATGCGCCGCCGTCTCGGGCGTCACAGCATGGATCTCGGCCTCCTCGGCGATGATCGCCGTCGCGATCGGGTTGCAGCCGCTGGGTTGGGCGATGTGGATGCGCGTGGCGTCGGTCTCGGACAGCTCCAGCAGCTGCAGCTCGACAAGGCCCTTGTGCAGGCGCGATGAGAGCGTGCCACCGGCGGCCGCCGTGATGATGTGGTCGGGCGCCTGCCAGTCGAGCTGCTCGACGATCTCGAACGCAGCCGTCTTGGCGCCCTCGGCGTAGAACGGCCGCAGCGTGATGTTGGCGAAGTCCATGCCGGTGCTTTCCGCCACCTCGCGGCAGCGCTTGTTGGCTTCGTCGTAGTTGCCCTCCACCTGGCAGACCTTCGCGCCGAGCGCCATGCACGCCCGCGCCTTGGTGTTCTCGAGGCGGTTGGGGTAGAAGACATAAGCGTCCACGCCCGCCGAAGCGGCCATCGAGGCGACGGCGGTGCCGACGTTGCCGGTCGACACGCAGCCGATCTCGGTCCCGCCGAGCTCGAGCAGCCTTGCCACGGACATCGAGACCACGCGGTCCTTGTAGGAGAGGCTCGGCCGGTTGCTCGAGTCGTCCTTCAGGTACAGGTTGCTGAGCCCCAGCTCGGCGCCGAGCCGCTCGGCGCGGATCAGCGGCGTGTAGCCGGAGTAGCGCCCGACGCGCGCCTGCGCCGAGGCGTCGACGATCGGCAGCAGCTCCTCGAAGTGCCAGATGTTCTGGGGACGCTCGGAGCTGGGCACCTCGCTGAAGTGGCGCGCGGCCAGCTCGTAGTCGTAGACGACGTCGAGCCCCTTGCCGCAGTCCGGGCAGGCGAAGATGGCCTGCTCGAGCGGGTAGCTGTGCTCGCAGCGGTGACAGACGAGGCCCGTTGCGCACGAGCGTGTCCGCTGCCTGGACCCCTGCGCAGGGCTCTGTACGGTCTGTAGGCTCATGCGGGTACCTCGAACGATACGCCCGGCCACGGCGTCTGTGCGGTGTGCTCGTCGTGACCCAACGCAATCCACAGCTCCTCGGCCAGATGCGGGGCAAATGGGCCGAGCGTCTGAGCGAGCACGGTGAGGGCGTCGATCAGCGCGTCGAGGTTGGCCCCCTCCAGCTCCCCCCCGCGGGCCAGCACCCGCTTCTCGAAGTCCTTGATGCGGTCGAACAGGCGCATGACGTTGCGCACGGCGCTGTGCATCTCCAGGCCCTCCATGTCCTTCGTGATCCGTCCCACGCCAGCCTCGCACCACTGCGACAGTTTGAGCCGCAGGTGCTCCGTGGTGTCTCTGACGGGCTCGCTCTCGCCATCGCCATCGCCGCCCGGCGCGGCCGCGGTGGACGGCAAGCGATCGACCCGCGCCTCGGCGGCCGCCTGCCGCTTGATCGTCGTGTGCGAGTACTCCCACACCTGCGCGAGGAACCGGCTGCAGCGCAGCACCGCCGAGTCGCTCCAGTTCAATGACTTCTGCGGGCTGGCGGCGTAGAGCACGGCCAACCTCACGGTGTCGGCCCCGTAGCGCGCAACGAGATCGTCGGGGTCGACGACATTGCCGAGATGCTTGCTCATCTTGCGCCCATCGGCGGTGACCATCTCGTGAAACAGGCAGCCGGCGAACGGCTCGCCGTCGCTGAGGAACGCGAGCGGCCCGAGGTCGCGCAGCGCCTTGGTGACGATCCGCTGGTCGAACACGAAGTTGCCGCTGTCCGAGCCCGCGACCAGGCGCTCGGACGGCAGCCAGTGGCGCAGGTCGGGCAGCGCGAAGATCTCCTCGAGCGAGCCCTCGCGCGACTCGCTCGGCACGCATGCGGGGAGCCACAGCCACAGCGCGTCGAAGTGGCAGTCGAGCGTGTCGGTCTCGCGACGAGCGGGCTCGCCGCAGGAGGGGCAGGTGGTGTTGACGAACTCCTCCAGCTCCGCCAGCGGATTGCCGGTGCCCGTCGGTCGCAGCTCCAGCGGCAGCACCACGGGGAGCTGCTCGCGCGGCACGGGCACGGTGCCGCAGCGCTCGCAGTAGACGATCGGGATCGGCGTGCCCCACGAGCGCTGGCGGGAGATCACCCAGTCGAAGGCCTTGTAGCGCACCGCCGCGCGGCCGCCGGCGACGGCGGAGGCGCTCTCGGCGCTCGCCCCGTTTGCGCTTGCGGCGCTCTCGCGGCTGCCCGCCGCGGCAGGATCGCCGCCCTCGCCGTCCGGGAGATCGAAGCCGAGCCGGCGTGCGATCACCTCATCCGTCCGGTCGCGTGTGGGAACGCCGAGGGCCACCGTGGGCCCGAAGCGCGAGTCGACGAGAGGGGAGACGAGCACCGGCAGGTCGGTCCCGTCCGGGCCGAGCACCACACGCCCGGTGTCGATCACGGGGATCGTCTCGGCCTCGCGCGAGCCGCGCTCCCAACCGCCCGAGCGCAGCTGCTCGAGCTGCTCGTGGACGGCGGGCTCGGACGCCCACTCATCCACGTCCGGATGGCGCGCCGACATCAGCACGAAGCGCGCCTGCGCGAGCGCGTCGCCGTGGGGGGTGAAGACCGTCAGCTGCGAGTGATCGCTGCCCACCCCCGGCCCGGAGGGCTGGGTCAGGTCGAGCTCGACGCCGTCGACGCGCCCGAGCACGATCTCCTGGGATGAGAGCGCCACGTCGTCCCAGATGCCGCTGGCCTCGAGCTCGGCCATGCGCCGGTCGTTCTCCTCGAGATAGGCGCTGATCCGCAGGTACCACTGCGGAAGCTGGATCAGCCTGACGGGCCCGTGGCAGCGCCAGCAGGTGCCGCCGGGCTCGACCTGGATCGAGGCGAGCGTCGTCTGGCAGTTGTCGCACCAGTCGACGTTGCCGGTCCCGTGGTAGATCAGGCCGGCGTTGAGCAGCTCGAGGAACAGCCACTGCGACCAGCGGTACATGACCGCGTCGGAGCTCAGGAACGAGCGCTCCCAGTCGAAGGAGAAGCCGAGCCGCTGCAGCTGCCCGGTCATGTGCTCGGCACAGCGGTGGACCCAGTCGCTCGGCGGCTCGCCGCCGGCGATCGCGCCGAGCTCGGCGGGCAGGCCGAATGCGTCGAAGCCGAACGCGAACAGCACCGCGTCGCCGCGGGCGCGCCGGAAGCGCGCGTAGGCGTCGCCGATCGAGTAGCTGCGCACGTGCCCGATGTGGACGTTCCCCGACGTGAACGGGGCCGAGGGCTTGATGTAGACGTGCGTGTGCTCGTCGCCCGATCGGAGATCGGCCAGCGGCGGCGTTCTGAAGGCGTCGCGCTCGCGCCAGGCCGCCTGCCGGCGGGCCTCGATCGCATCGGGCTCGTAGCGTGTGTGGGTGCCGTCGCTCATGTCGTTCGAGCATATCCAAGGGCATTGGCGGCGGTGTGGCGATTGCTATGCTCAGCCACACTTGATCCGCGTCGCCCACAAGCCCCTGATGGCGCCCCGCCGGAGCCTCTCCGACGCCGCCGGGCGCGGGGTGCTGTGGCCCGTCTCACGCGACGGGATGTCCGCGACGAATGCGAGGATGCTGCGATGGAGATAGAGATCGGACGCGGCAAGAAGGGCCGTCGGGCATACGGCTTCGACGACATCGCGATCGTGCCCTCCAGGCGCACGCGCGACCCCGATGACATCGACATCTCGTGGAAGCTGGGGCCCTACCAGTTCGAGCTGCCGATGCTCGCCTCGGCGATGGACGGGGTGGTCTCGCCGGAGAGCGCCGGCATCATCGGCGGCCTGGGCGGCCTGGCGGTGCTGAACCTCGAGGGGATCTTCACCCGCTATGAGGATGCCGACGAGCAGCTCGAGCGGATCGCGGAGCTGCCGAAGGATCTCGCCACGCGGGAAATGCAGGAGATCTATCGCGAGCCCGTCAAGCCGGAGCTGATCGCGCAGCGAGTCCGCGAGATCAAGGAGCAGAAAGTCGTGGTCGCGGCCTCGCTGACCCCCCAGCGCGTGCTCGACTACTACGAGATCGCGATGGAGGCGGGCCTGGACGTGCTCGTGATCCAGGGCACGGTCGTCTCCGGCGAACACGTCTCGACGGTCTCCGAGCCGCTGAACCTGAAGGAGTTCATCCCCAGCCTCGACGTGCCGGTCGTGGTCGGCGGCTGCGCCTCCTACCACACCGGTCTGCACCTGATGCGCACCGGCGCGGCGG
>JBEKGK010000149.1:0-9048 GCA_050012835.1 Solirubrobacteraceae bacterium
CACCGACGGCATGCGCGGTCCCGCCAACTACCTGTCGCTGCTCGTCGCGCGCGCGACGATGATCGGCATGGTCGTGTTCGACTACGCGCCGCGCTTCGGGCGGCCATCGGCGAGATCGCCGGCTGGATGCAGGAAGGCCGGCCGATCTCGCGCGAGCACGTCGTGGGATGGCGGCGTGAGCGCCTTCCCCGACACGCTGCTGAAGCTGTTCACCGGCGAGAACGTCGGCATGCTGGTGCTGCGCGTGGGCTCCGACTAGAACACCGGCGTCTCGGCGTAGTCGCCGAACACCTGCTGCAGCGACTCGATGATCTCGCCCTCGCTGGCGTGGGCGTGGGCGCACGCCAGCAGCGGCTCCATCAGGTTGCGATCCTCGTGCGCGGCGTCCTCGCGCAGCGCGGCGAGCGCGCGCTCGACGGCGGCGCCGTCGCGCTTGGCGCGCGCGGCGTGCAGGCGCCCGATCTGCTTGCGCTCCAGCGCGGGGTCGACGCGCAGCGTGGGGATCGGCTGCTCGTCTGTTGCCACGTAGCTGTTGACGCCCACCACGATCCGCTCATGGGCGTCGATCTCCTGCTGCAACGTGAACGCGGCGTCTGCGATCTCGCGCTGGGGGTAGTTGAGCTTGACCGCTTCGACCATCCCACCCAACTCGTCGATCTTCTTAAAATATTCGTAGGCCGTCTCCTCCATGCGATCGGTCAGCGCCTCCACGAAGTAGGAGCCGCCGAGCGGGTCCACGGTGTTCGTGACGCCGGTCTCGTGCGCGAGCATCTGCTGCGTGCGCAGCGCGATCGTGACCGCCTCCTCGGTCGGCAGCGCGAGCGCCTCGTCGTAGGAGTTGGTGTGCAACGACTGCGTGCCGCCGAGCACCGCCGCCAGCGCCTCCACAGCGGTGCGCACGATGTTGTTGAGCGGCTGCTGCGCGGTCAGCGACACGCCTGCGGTCTGCGCGTGGAAGCGCATCTGCCACGAGCGCGGGTCCTTGGCGCCGAACGTCTCGCGCATCTCCCGCGCCCAGATGCGCCGCGCGGCTCGGTACTTGGCGATCTCCTCGAAGAAGTCGATCTGCGCGTTGAAGAAGAACGACAGCCGCGGCGCGAAGTCGTCGACGTCGAGGCCGCGCGCGACCGCCTGCTCGACGTATGTGAAGCCGTCCTTGAGCGTGAACGCGAGCTCCTGCTGGGCGGTCGAGCCCGCCTCGCGGATGTGGTAGCCGGAGATCGAGATCGGGTGCCAGCGCGGCATGCGCCGCGTGCACCACTCGATCATGTCGCCGCACAGGCGCATCGCTGGATCGACCGGGAAGCACCACTCCTTCTGCGCGATGTACTCCTTGAGGATGTCCGCCTGGATCGTGCCGGACAGGCGCTCGAGCGGGATTGGCCCGTTCGGCCCAACCTCGCCGGACTCGGCGGCGGCGACGTAGAAGGCGAGCATGATCGCTGCGGGCGCGTTGATGGTCATCGACACGGACACCTCGCCGAGGTCGATGCCCGAGAACAGCGTCTGCATGTCGTCGAGCGTGTCGATCGCCACGCCCTCGCGGCCCACCTCGCCGAGCGAACGCGCATGGTCGGAGTCGTGGCCCATCAGCGATGGCATGTCGAACGCGGTGGACAGGCCGGTCTGGCCGTGCTCGAGCAGGTAGTGGAAGCGCTCGTTGGTCTCCTCACTGGTGCCGAAGCCGGCGAACTGGCGCATCGTCCACAGCCGCCCGCGGTACATCGTCGGGTGGATGCCGCGCGTGAACGGGTACTCGCCCGGGCGCCCGATCGCGTCCTCGGGGCCGCCCGCTCCGGCGCCCGGGGCCAGGTCGGCGGCGGTGTACAGCTCCCGCACGGGCTCGTCGGACAGCGTGCGAAAGCGGTCGCGCTCGCGCGCGTCCTCGTCATGCGCGCCGCCCTCGCCGGGCGGCTTTGTGCTGATCGCCATTACGACTGCCAATGCTACCCGGCGCGCTGGGGGCGACGAGCACGGTTCCGCGCCGACGCCGAGCACCGCCCCGACGGCCGCTCGTGTGCGGCGCCGCGTCCGCTACTTCTTCTTCGGCTTCGCCGGCTTGACCACGCGGACGGTGAGCGTCTCGAGCGTCTTGCCGGCGGAGCTGATCGTCACGAGCACGCTCAGCTTCCCGTACTTGGCGAGCAGCGCGCGGCCGGTGGCGTTGAGCGTGAGCGTGAGCGTCTTCGTGGCTCCGGCGGCGAACGTGGCGGTGCCGCCGGCGATCACCACGGTCTTCGTCTTCGCAGCCTTCTTCTTCGAGGCTGTGACCGCCGTGATCCTGCCGTGCTTGAGGTGCTCGACGACCGATGCCTTCAGCGTGTCGGTGGCGCACGCGGCGCCGCCGGCGGGGCAGGCGAGCTTGGCGATGATCTTGCCGTGGCTGGAAGAGACCGACACGAGGTGCGCGAGCGGGGGTGCCGGCGTGCCTTTCGGCGCGACGGGGCCGGTGCTCGGCAAGCCGCCGTAGACGACGCCCACAAACGCCGGTTCGGAGGACTCGTGTGCGTAGTCGCCGCCGAAGCCGTTGGCGACGGACGGGAAGGTGCCTTCGAACTTCCCGCCTTCGAGTTTGAAGACGTCGAACTCCTGGCCTGTGGCGGGGGTGAACCCGCCGACGAGGACCGGCGCAAGCGTGCCGCCGGCCTTGAAGGCTCCTGGTCCGTTGCAGCAGGGGCCGGTCAGCTGAACCGACCCGAAGCTCGTGGCGCTGGCGATCTCTGGCGAGAACGTGCCGCCGGGCTCGTTGAGGAACGTGGCGCCCTCCTGCAGCTGGAAGACCGTCCCCGGCGCGACCGTCACGACCCCTTCGTTGGCGAGCGGCGCGCCGTTGTTGCCCTGGAAGATCCCGCCGTTCAGCTCGAGTCGCCCGGAAGGGCCGTTCGTGAGGCCCTCCTGCAGCTGGGTGATCCTCGAAGCGGTTTCCGTTTCGACGTCGATCACGCCGTTGTTGTGGATTGAGCCCGGTTCGACGTTGACGTTGCCGCCGGTTTCACCGCCGCCGGTGGGGTTGAGCACGAGCGTGCCGTCGTTGACCAGTTCTTTGCCGCCGTTGCTGAGGCCGGTCGTGTAGTAGGTCTCCCCGCCGGAGTTGAACGGCTCGCCGCGCACGATCACGGTCTGGCCGGCGGGGATGGTGCCGGTGAGGACGAGCGTGCCGTAGTTGGCGAGGAAGCTGCCGGGGCCGGCGGAGTCGATCAGCGTGGAGGCGCTCTGCAGCGCGACCGGGTTGCCAGACTCCGAGCCGGCCTGCTGCTCCCATTCAGCGCCGTGGGTGGTGATCGAGCCTTCGTTGACGACCGACCCTGCGTTGATGAACCCCGCTTTGCCGGCGAAGCTCGGTTGCATTTCGGTGCTGGCGCCCGGCGCCACAGTGAACGTTCCTTCGTTGGTCGTGGCCCACGGATAGGCGCCTTCGCCTTCCTTGAGGAAGAGGAGCGTCCCCGACGCATCGAGGAGGCTGGCGCCGGGATCGATCCGCAGATTGGAGACCCTGATGCGGTCGTCCATGTGCGGTTCGCTGCTCGCCGTTTCGATCTGACCGGCCTCGGTGACGGTGTAGGCCTGCACGACTCCTCCGCCTCCCTTTGGTTGCGCGCTGCCGCCGCCGGTTGCTTCCAGGATCAGCTTCGAGCTCGCGGCGAACGACATGGTTTCGGCCCCCAGCGTCGTTTCGTTGTAGGTGTCGCCCTGGTAGCTCTGGCTTGCGCCGACCACGTCGAGGGTCGGGGCGCTCGAGGCCCCACCGACGGTCAGCGTCTTCGCTACCGCGTCGGCCGATACGGTCACGGTGTAGGTGCCCGCCGCCGTGATGCACACGCTCTCGCCACTGGTGGGAACAGCTTCCGGACTCCATGCGCTCGCCGTCCCCCAGTTTCCCGATCCGCCCTTCCAATTCACTTCGCATGCCTGCGCAGCGGCAGCAAAGAGGCCGAGCGCACCGAGGGCGAGAGCACAGACGATTGTGGAGCGAATGCGGGTCACGACGATTCCCTTCGTTCACGCCGCGGGCGATCGTTTCCGCGGCCGGCGATCAGTTGACAAGAATGGCCGGCGCAGGCTAATCGGATTCAAGCGGCAGAAATCCGAACTCTCTCGAGCCGGCGCGTGTGGGACATGGGTGGGGACGGGTCACGGCTGAAAAGCCCTGCAAAGGAGAACATCGGGGTGGTCGTGCGTGATCTGCTGCACTACGCAGCTACGACGTAGGGCCAAGGGTTCGCAGACGGTGAGCGGGTACCGTGTGAATCATCCCCGCGGCATTGGAGCGACGCACGCTGGCGCTGATCGGCGACGTGATCGGGCTGCTCGATCTCGAGGAGCTCTGCCACGGCCTGCTGCGCGCGCTGCGCGAGGCGGTGCCCGCCGAGTGGTGTGCGCTCAACGAGGTCCCCGCCGATCTGCCACGCACGATCTCGATCACCGAGCCCGCGGTGCCGGCGCAGATGCACGTCGCGTTCGCTCGTTACGGTCCGGAAAACCCGCTCGTGGAGTACTACATGCAGACGCACGACGGGCGCGCGACCCGCTTCTCCGACCTCGTGACACGCCGCGAGCTGCACCGGCTCAATCTCTATCGCGAGGTCTACCGTCCGCTGGGGGTCGAGTACCAGATCGCGTTCACCCTGCCGTCGTCCTCGCAGCGCGTGCTCGGCATCGCGCTCAGCCGCGCCGAGCGCGACTTCACGGCGGGCGAGCGCGACCTTCTCAACCTCGCGCGTCCGTACCTGATCCAGGCGTATCGCAACGCGCTCGCCTACACCGAGCTGGCGGGGGGCGCCGGCAGGCAGATCGTGGTCGCGGACCTGCGCGCGCTTGGCCTCACGCGGCGGCAGTCAGAGGTGCTGCGGCTGGTCGCGATGGGGCGCTCCGACCAGGACGCCGCGAGCGCGCTCGGCATGAGCGTTCGCACCGCGCAGAAGCACCTCGAGCACTGCTACCGCACGCTCGAGGTGCGCGATCGCTCGCAGGCAGCGCGGCTGGCGTGGGCGGCGGCGAGCGACGTCGACTAGCCTCGCTCTCGATGATGTCCAGCGATGCCGGTGTGATCGTCGGCGAGTTGCGCCGAGTGCTCGGCGCTGAGCATGTGCTGGAGGCGCCGCCGGCGCAGTCGCCGTACAACCGCGACTGCTCCAACCGCAGGGGCGTCGAGGGGCGCGCGCAGGCGGTGGCGCTGCCGGGCAGCGCGGAGCAGGTGGCGGCTGTGGTGGCGTGGTGCTACGAGCACGACGTGCCGGTGGTCGCGCGCGGCGGCGGCACCGGGCTGACGGGCGGCGCGGTGGCGGTGAACGGCGGCGTGGTGTGCTCGCTGGAGCGGCTGCGCGGCGTGCGCGAGCTCGAGCCCGGGCTGTGGCGGATGTTCCCGGAGGCGGGCGTCAGCACCCACGACGTGCAGCGGCTCGCGCGCGAGAACGGGCTGATGTTCGCGCCGGACCCCGGCGCCGCCGAGCAGTCGCAGATCGGCGGCAACGTCGCCACCAACGCCGGCGGCCCGCACGCGCTCAAGTACGGCGTCACCGGCGCCTGGGTCGCCGGCCTGGAGGCGGTGCTCGCGCCCGGGGAGCTCGTGCGCGTCGGCGGCTGGGCGGGCAAGGACGTGGCCGGCTACGACATCAAGAGCCTGCTCGTCGGCTCCGAGGGCACGCTCGGCGTGATCACCGCGGTGCGCCTGCGCCTGCTGCCCGCGCCCGAGACCGCGATCCCGCTGATCGTGTTCCTGCCCACGCGCGCCGACGGCTGCGCCGCGATCTGCGCCGTGTTCGCCGCCGGGCTGCGACCGTCGGTGCTCGACTTCATCGACGGCGACACGCTGCGCATCCTGGCGGCCGCCTACCGTGGCGTGGGCCCCGGTCCCGGCGTCGGCCTCGCCGGCTCGGCGCGCGGCGCGGGCGCCAGCAGGGCGTCGGATGAGGTGGCGGTACCCGCGCAGGCGGGCTTCGCGCTGATCTGCGAGGTCGACGGCTCGCGCGCGGAGGCGCACGCGCAGCGTGACGCGCTGATCGAGCTGCTCGGCGATGGTGCGCTGGCGGTCCACGAGCCGGCGGACGCGCGCGCGCTGTGGCGCTGGCGCGACGGCGCCAATCCCGCGGTCACGGCGGCGCGCGGCGCGAAGGTCAGCGAGGACGTGGTGTTCCCGCTCGAGCGCCTGCTGGAGGGCCTCGAGCGCTTCGAGCGGATCTCCTCGGCGCACGCGCTGCGCTCGTGCGCCTGGGGGCACGGCGGCGACGGCAACGTGCACGCCACCGTGCTCGTGGACCCGGCCAACGAGACCGAGCTGGACGCCGCTGAGGCGGTCGGCGAGGAGCTGTTCGCGCTCGTCGTCGAGCTGGGCGGATCGGTCGCCGGCGAGCACGGCGTGGGCTGGCTCAAGCGCGGGCGCCTGGAGTCCCAATGGGACCGCAGGGCGCTCGAGCTGCACGAGCAGATCAAGCACGCGTTCGACCCCAAGGGCCTGCTCAACCCGGGGAAGAAGCTGGCGCGGTACCCTG
This sequence comes from Solirubrobacteraceae bacterium, assembly GCA_050012835.1. Classification (GTDB taxonomy): domain Bacteria; phylum Actinomycetota; class Thermoleophilia; order Solirubrobacterales; family Solirubrobacteraceae; genus Palsa-744. The sequence continues at coordinate 6,489 of JBEKGK010000149.1, forward strand.
CGCGCTCGCTGCGCACAACTACTTGAAAGGGACACCAACATGAACAAGTCGCAACTGATCGACGCGATCGCCGCCGACAGCGGTCTCACCAAGGCGGATTCCTCCCGCGCGGTCGAGTCGCTGCTGGACACCGTCACCAAGACGCTCAAAAAAGGCGACGAGGTCAGCATCACCGGCTTCGGCAAGTTCTCCGTCGTCAAACGCGCCGCCCGCCAGGGCGTCAACCCGCGCACCGGCGAGCGCGTCAAAATCAAAGCGTCCAAGGCTCCCAAGTTCTCCGCCGGCGCCGGGCTGAAGCAGGCTGTCCACCCGAAGAAGAAATAGCGCGCGCACGCGAGCCGGCCACCCGACCCCGCTACTCGAAACCGCCCGCCGGCGCACTGCCATGGCGCTCGTCAGCGACCTGGAGCTCCCCGCGTTCGACTACACCGATCCGTCGCTGCGCGGGGATCGCTTCCATGCCGCCATGAGCGAGCTACGAGCCGAGGGGTGGCTGGCGCGGGGGCCGTTCGGGTACATCGTGCTCGACCGCGAGTCCGCGGAGTTCTTCCTGCGCACGCGCTCGGCGACGTTCCCCGGCATGAAGATCGCCGAGATCTTCAGCGTGACCGAGGGGCCGCTGTACGAGCAGATGCAGCGCAACATCCTGCACGTCAACGGCCCCGACCACGCGCGGCTGCGCAGCCTCGTCAACCCGGCGCTGTCGCCGCGGGCGGTCGGGCGCTACGCGCCCGCGATGCGCGCGTTCCTGGAGGAGCTGCTCGAGCAGGCCATCGCGGCGTCGGCGTCCACCGCGGCGGCGCCCGCGGACGGCGGCCAGCCGGGCGGCGGCGAGGAGAGGATCGTCAGGTGCGAGTTCGTCGATGCGTTCGCCAAGCCGTACCCGTCGCAGGTGATCGCCACCGTGATGGGCGCGCCGCTGGCCGACGCGCCGCGGCTGCACCACTGGTCCAACTGGATCCAGCGGCAGTTCGACACCGCCAGCATGGCCAGCGAGCGCGACGAGATCGAGCGCGCCGTCGAGCAGTTCTACGAATATGCCGAAGCCCTGCTTAGGGCGCGCCGCGAGGATCCGCGCGACGATCTCCTATCCATGTTGATAAAGGCGGAAGAGGCCGGCGAGCGGCTGTCGGATGTGGAGTGCATCAACCTCGTGTTCAACGTTCTGGCGGGCGGCGTCGACACCACGCAGAGCCAGCTCGCGCACGCGGTGCGGCTGCTCGCGCAGCACCCCGAGCAGTGGGCGCTGCTGGTCGAGGACCCGGAGCTCGCGGAAGCGGCGGTCGACGAGGCGCTGCGGTTCGAGCCGATCACGCCGTTCACCGCACGCATCACCACCGAGGACGTGGTGTACCGCGACGTGAGCTTCCCCGAGGGCACGATCGTGATGGTGTGCGCGTTCACCGGCAACCGCGACCTCGCCGACGACGCGCGCGGGCCGGGAGGGCCCGACAGCTTCGACATCGCCGCTCCGCGCGGCCGCACGCGCGAGCTCACGTTCGGCGCCGGCGTGCACTACTGCGTCGGCGCCAACCTCGCGCGCCTGGAGCTGCGCGAAGCGCTGTCGTTCCTCGCGCAGCGCGTGCGCCGCCTCGAGCTGGACGGCGATCCCGTGTTCGAGAGCATCACCGGCATCTACGGGCTCGCCGAGCTGCCCGTCCGCCTGTCGCTCTGACCCCCGAATGGTGGAACAATTTGGGGAGGGGGTGCCGACAGGGCTCCCAGCGACATGAGGTTGGGATGACGGCTGTATTCGAACGGATATCGAAGCGGGACTCGCGCGCAGCGCCGCTGTGTGCCGTGGCGATCGTGGTGGCCGCTGCGATCGCCACCGCGGGCGCCGTGGCCGCGCCGCGCGCCGTGGCCGGCCAGTACCACGTGTATACGTGCAAGACGCCTGCGGGCGAAGTCGCCCCGGCGGATGGGTGGAGCGGGTCCGTCGCCGTTGGCGGCAAGGCGGATGACTACGCGGGTAACACGTGCGCCGAAGGCGGCGCATTGATTGCCGCGCTCGGGGATCAGACTACGCATATCGCCAACACCGATCGCGCGACTTGGTCATTCGAAACGCCTCTAGGCGACAGGCTCGCGGGTGCAACATTGTGGCGCGCGGGCTATCTACATGGTAGTGCCGACGAAAACGCAACGTACGAGCTTTGGGTTGCTGGGCCGACCGCTACGGACGTATTCGACGAATGCCTCTACACCCTGCAGTGCGTCAGCGTGGGCGAACCCGGAGAGCCCATGTCCAGTGCCAATCGTCTCGTGGTCCCCGTCGCGAATCTTGGTCCTCATCTCGGCCTGAACGTTTCGTGCGGGACAGCCTTGCCCCAAGGCGAATGCTCGGATAACTTCAACGACCCAAGCGGCTACGCGGCGGTCGCGTACCTCTACGCGGCGGATCTAATCCTCGAACAAACCGCCTCCCCCACAGCATCGAACGTGAGCGGTGAACTTGCGAGTGCGTCGACGGTATCGGGCACGAGCAATCTGGCGTTCAGTGCGAGCGATCCGGGCTCGGGCGTGTACGAGGCGCTGTTCAGCGTCGACGGGCAGGTGG
>JBEKGK010000150.1:0-9003 GCA_050012835.1 Solirubrobacteraceae bacterium
TGGGAGTGAAGGCGGACGGCGGGCTGGCGGTGCCGTTGGTGTTCCGCGGGCGCACCCACGGCGTGCTGCTGGCGCTCGACCGGCTGCACGACGGACCGGCGTTCTCGATCGAGGACGAGCGGCTGCTCGAAGCGTTCGCCGCGAGTGCCGCGAGCGCCGTGGCGACCGCTCAGTCGATCGCCTCCGAGCACAGCCGCCAGCGCCTCGCGGCCGCCGAGGGCGAGCGCAAGCATTGGGCGCGCGAGCTGCACGACGAGACGCTTCAGAGCCTCAGCGCACTGCGGATCGGCCTGTCGACGGCGGGACGTTCAGCGCGGCCCGAGGCGCTCCCGGAGGCCGTCGGACAGGCGGTCGCGCAGCTGGAGGACGCGATCGCCAACCTGCGCGCGCTGATCACCGACCTGCGCCCGGCGGCGCTGGACGAGCTCGGCGTCCAGGCCGCGCTCGAAGGCCTGGCCGAGCGCAACGCTCGCCACGGCCTGGAGGTCGACGTGAGCATCGACCTGCACTACGAGCAGGGTCGCGAGCCGACTCGTCACGCGCCAGAGGTGGAGACCGCGATCTACCGGATCGTGCAGGAGGCTCTGACCAACGCGCACAAGCACGGCGCGGCCAAGCGCGCGGTCGTGGAGGTCACCGAGCAGGGCGCCACCGTGCAGTTGAGCGTGCGCGACGACGGCGCCGGCTTCGATCCGGAGGCGGCGACGGAGACGGGAGGCTTTGGGCTGCTCGGGATGCGCGAGCGCGTCGAGCTGCTGAGCGGCAAGCTGCTGCTCGACTCGGCTCCCGGGCGCGGCGCCACCGTCAGGGCGAGCATCCCGGTACAGCGACTCGACGAGCGCCTCGCCGGCTAGCGCAGCCAAGGACGGGCGCTCGCTGTGCATGCCAGCCGCCTCACCTGCGGGCTGAGCCGCTCTGACACAATGCTGGCGCCCATGCGCCGGATGGCCGCCATCTCCGTGCTCCTCGCGAGCGGCGGCCTGCTCACCGGCTGCGGGAGCGGCGGGCACGCCGCGAGCAGCACGACGGCGCGGGCAGGGGCAAGCGCGGGCGGGGCGGCGGGCACCCGCACAAAGGCCGCGCCCGCCCCCGGCGCACGCGGGGCACCCGCCGGCGCTGGCAGGACGCTCGCGAAGGCGCAGGCGATGGCATTCGCTCGCGCGGTGAATCTCCGGCCCGCGGACGTCCCGGGCTTCCGGGCCTCCTCCGAGCACGAACGCAAGACGGCGGCGGAAAAGCGCTTGGAACCGGAGCTGCGCCGGTGCTTGGGATCGTCGGCTGAGACCAAGGGACTGGTCGAATCCAGCTCGAAGGGCTTCGAACGCGCCGCCGGCATCGCCAGCCAGAGCGTGAGCTCCGAAGTGACGGTCGCGCAAGCACCGGCGGTGGTCGACAAGGAACTCGCGACGATCCGCGGCGGCCATCTACCGGCGTGCCTGTCGCACTACTTCGATCTGCTGCTCGAGAGCCAGAACATCCACGGGGCGAGCATCGGTCCGGTTTCGACCAAGCAGGGGTCTCCACCGGCACCGGGCATGACCGGGAGCTTCGGGTTGCGCTTCACCACGACAGTCACGGTCAGCCGCGTGCGAATTCCGTTCTCCATCGACATACTTGGTTTCGTGGACGGTCCCGCCGAGGTTTCGCTGTTCACATTCGGCGTGCCACGACCCTTCCCGGCAGCTGTGGAGGAACGGCTGTTCTCACTGCTGCTGGAGCGCGCCAAGACCCACAAGATCTGAGCCTTGGCTGGAGCCTTGGCTGACTTGCTCGGGCGTGCGGGCGGCGGCGTCAGCCACGGCATGCTCATGGGCGGCGAGGAACGCCACCACCACGCGTGGGTCGAACTGGCTTCCGGACGCGCGCTTGATCCTTGCCATCGCCTGACGGACGGGCCACGCTGGCTTGTACGGTCGCTCGTGGGTGAGCGCGTCGAACACGTCTGCGACGGCGACCACGCGCCCGACGATCGGTATGCGCTCGCCGGCGAGCCCGTTCGGGTATCCGGTGCCGTTCCAGCACTCGTGGTGGGTCGCGGCGATCACGGCTGCCATCTGCAGCACGGGCGAGCTGCTGCGGGCGAGCAGCCGCGCACCGAGCGCGGCGTGCGTTTCCATCACCCTGTGCTCTTCCGCGCTCAGGTTTCCGCGTTTGAGCAGGATGCTGTCCGGGATGGCGATCTTGCCGACGTCGTGGAGTGGCGCCGCCTCGCGTAGACGCCTGACCTGCTCCGCGCGCAATCCCAGACGGGCGCCGATCTCGGCGGCGAGCACGCCGACGCGCTCGGTGTGCTGGAAGGTGTCGTCGTCGCGATACTCGACGACGACCGCCAGCAGCTGCACGGTCTCGGCGCGAGCGTCGTCCAGCTCGTGCGTTCGCTCGGCGACCTTGCGCTCGAGCGAACGCGCGCTGTTGAACGCACCGAGAAGCGCGCCGAGCACGACGAACGCGACCACGAACAGGATGTCCATGCCTCAGCCCTCGTGCGCGGCCGGCGCCGCCAGGCCGAGCCGCTCGAGCACCTCCTCCCGGTCGGTGCCGTGCATCTGCAGCACGCGATCGAAGTCCTCTCCGTAGACGAGCATGACCGCCATCAGGATGTCTCTCGTGGACAGCGCCCGCGCGCGCCGTTCATCGGCGATGCGCACGGCGTACTCGGTTACGCGCGTCACCGCATCGCGATCGCTGGCGGTGACCGCGCCGGGCTGATCGTGAGCGGGGCTGTGCTCGCCCCCGGGCAAGGGCACCTCGCTCACGCCGAGCGCCTGCAGCGCGATCCCGACCTGGCCGTGCAGGCGCAGCACGCGCAGCCAACGCTCGACCTCATCCTCGGGGGTGCGCGCGAAGGGCATGGCCGTCGATGCGATGCCAAGGGCGATGGCCGCGTCCGGCGCGAGCACCGGTCCGGAGCTCATAGCGCCACCCCGACGTCGGCTCGGCGCGCGTGCAGATACGAGACCTGCTCACGCTGAAAGGTGACCTGTGGCGGTCCGTGGGTGTGACGAACCTCGAGCACGACGGTGCCCGCGCGGCCCGCTGCGACGCGCGCGGCGCGCATCACCTCGGCGACCCCGTGACGCTCGACTCCGCAGGCGAGCAGAAAGCGCGCGGTGCGATCGCCTGCCGCCTCGTCGCGGCTCAGCTCGAGCTCCTCGACGAGCACCGCCGGCGCCTGGTCGTCTCCCTCGACGCTCAGCAGGCACGCGGCCATGTCGTCGGGGCGCGCGTCCGCGCGCTCGGCCACCCGCGCGAGGACCGCCGACGCCGTGGCTGCGGCGCCAAGCTCGGCGAGCGTGTCCACGAGCCGCTCCGTGCCGAACAGCTCGGATCCGACTCGCGCCTCGGTGAGGCCGTCTGTGTAGAAGCAGATCTGTGAACGGCCGGGAACCGATACGACCGTCTGGCGAGTACCGGTGCGCATGCCCACGCCGATCGGCGGCGAAGCGGAGACCGTAACCGGCGCAACCGCCTGCGCATCCGTGGCCGCGCCGGCAGCCGTGCCGAGCACGACCGGCGGCGGATGACCGGCGCACGCGTAGACGAGCACACGCTCACGTGGCTGGTAGGTGGCGGCGACGACGGTCGCGAACACGCCGCCGAGCTGGCGCTCGAGCACGGCTCCGGCCGTCTGCACGGCGTCGCGCGGCGAGAGCCCCGCCTCGAGGTACGCGCGCAGTGTGAATCGCACGAGCGCGGTGTGTGGCAGCGCCTGGCGTCCGTGCCCGGAGACGTCGCCGACGATCACCGCCAGCTTGCCGTCCTGTAGCGCGAACACGTCATAGAAGTCCCCGCCCGCGCCTGGGCCGGCGGCCGGCTGGTAGGCCGCGGAGGTGCCCACGGGACCGAGCCGCGCGGGTGGCACCGGCAGCAGCGCAGCCTGCAGCAGGCCGACGTCCTCGAGCAGCTGCACGCGCTGGCGATCGAGGCGGCGCGCGCGCAGCGCCGACACGCGCGAGCGCGCGGCGAGCGCCAGTGCGAGCGCGAGCAGCGCGCCGATCAGCGCCCGCACGGCCACTGGTACGACGTCGACGATCTTCGTGATGGTGGTCACCAGCGGCGAGGGACGACCGTGCGGCGCGGCGGCATGAGAGCTGGTGGGCGCGCGCCGTGGTCCTGAGGCGGGCGCGGTGGGCACCGATCTCGCGGCCGCGGGCACCGCGCCAGCTGCTGCGAACGCAGCCACTCCGGTCCGCGGTGGGGCGCTGGCGTGACGCCGGGCGCGCACCGCGCGACGGGGCACACGCGCGTAGCGACCCCCGGCCGCCGGGGTGGACGTGCCGGACGCCGGCGACGGTGTGGGTGTCGCCGGCGGGGACGCCGTCGCCGCCGATGCGGTTGGTTCGGGGGCGCTGGCGATTGGAGTCGCTGCGGTCGGCGTGGCGATCGTCGGCGTGGTTGGCGTAGACGTGCCCGCGGCTTCGCCTTCGTTCCCGCTTGCGCTCCCGCCTTCGCCTTCGCCCGAAGTGCCGCCGCCCTTACCGGATCGGCCTTTGCCTTTTCGCCCGGGTTCACGCGGCCGTTTGGGTTTGGTGCCTTCTTTCTTGCGTCGGGCCTGCGCGCCTGCTTCGAGCTGCGGGTTTGCCGGGACCGGCGTGCCTGCCGCTTCCTGACCGGCTTCCTGACCGGCCGAGGAGGGCTGACCGGTGGACGCCGGCTGGGCCGCCGCGCCTGTGCTCGGCGTGTGCGCGGAGCCGTGGGTGGATCCGGGATTGTCGCGATGGTGAGTACGCCGGGGAGAGATCGTTCCGGTCGGAGCGCTCGTCTGGCCGCCCGCGGGCGCGGCGCTCGTTTCCGCCGGCGCCGACGCGGCGGGCGTCTGGCCGGCCGCGGGCGCGACGCTCGCTTCGGGGGGCGCCGGCTGTGCGGCGGGAGGCTTGGAATGGTCGCGTCTGGCGATGGCGCTGGAGATGAACGCGAGGCTGAGCGCGCAGCAGACGACGAGCACCGCCGCCAGACGCGCGGTCCGGCGAGTTGGTGTCGGATGCTTGCCAGTGTCGCGCGCCATCTGGCAGGCCTCCCCGGTCAGCCCGCTTCCGCGGCGGGCGGGTTGACGCGCGCGAGCGCGTGCTCGAGCGTCGGTGAGATCGCAAATGCGCCGTCCATGCCCGACAGCTCGAAGATCTTCAGCAGGTTGGCGCGCGCGCACACGATCGCGAGGGTTCCGCCGTCGTGGAGGCTGCGGTTGACGCCGACGAGCACGCCGAGCGCGGTCGAGTCCATGAACGTGGCGAGCGACAGGTCGAGGATGAGCTGGTCGTGACCCTCGTCGAGCGCGTCGACGAGCATCCACTTGAGTCGCGGCGCGCTCGCCAGATCGAGGTCTCCCTCGACCGAGATCACGCTGGTGCGATGGTCGAGCTGGCGCCGATCGATCGCAAAGGCCACCGACGTCGGTGGCGAACTGTCCGTGTTGTGGGCCCTGCTCAGCATCTCCCTCCTTGCTTGGCGCACGGCTGTCGTGCGTGAGCTCGAGTGCGTCCCGAACGATGCCTGCGTCCGGGCATCCAATACGACCCTCGACAGACCGTGTCCCCCCGATCAGCGACGGCGCGCGATGATCGAACAGATGTCCAACTGCGGGCCCGCGGCGTTCAGCCGCGGCTGGCGTTGACGCCCAGGATCGTGCTAGTTATAGTAGTACCAATGACTTGTATTAAGATGTGTTGCGGATGGCGTTGATCACCGAGCCGCGTGCTGCTGACGGACCGGACGCGGGGGTGATCGAAGAGGCTCGACGTCGTCAGCGCCGCCGGCGCGCGGCGGGCATCGCGTTTGTTGCTCTGGCGGCGATCGTTGCGGCGGCGCTGTGGATCGGCGGCGGCAGTGGCGGCGGCTCGAGCGCGAGCGGCGAACGCGTGCCCACCGAGCGCCCGTTGAAGCTGGCGCTCGTGCGCGGGCGCGCGTTCATCGGCGGCCAGCCAGCGCCGATTGGCATGGAACCGTCGCTGCAGGCGGGGAACGTGGGGGTGTGCATCACGATCGCCGGCCAGGGCGGAGGCTGTAACGGGCCGCCGCCCACCGCCACAGACCCGATCTACGGCGGCGGCAACGGAGTCGACATCGAGGAAAAGGTGGGACCAAGAGGGGAGATCGACGCCTTGTTCACGGGCCCGGGCGTCGCGGCGGTGCGCGTCGCGCACCTCGGCACCTTCACGGCGCACCACGTCGCCGGGTTCTCGGCTGCGACGAAGGAGGTCGTGTTCTACCGTCCGCCGGGCGCACGCGGCTCGGTGTTGCCTCCCGACGTCGGCTCTGGTGCGCTTGGCAGCTTCGAGAAAGCGCGCGGCACCCCAGCACTGACGGAGACGCTGCTCGATGCCTCCGGCCGCGCGATCCCGATCGGCGGCTCGCAGACGTTCACGCTCCCCAACAGCTACTGGCAGGGCGCCGAAGCGCCGCCGGCGCGAGGGCGCTGCGCGATGAGCTCGTCGCTGCCCGGCGTGAAGACGCAGTGGGGCCAGGTGACCCAGCAGATCGCTGCCGACCCCAGCATCACGGTTCCCGCCTGGCTCACATGCCTGCACGTGTGGTACTCGGCGGGCGCCGCCGCGTATGAGACCGCAATCCTGCTCAACGCCTCCTCGCCGGGCAGCGCGCCGGCGCCGCTGTGGGGCGCGATCCCCGTGCCGGGCCACCCGGGGATCGTCGAGATCCCGCCGGTGCAGCGCGAGATCCACTTCCGCATTCCCAAGCCCAGCAGCGCGCAGGTCGCACGAGAGCTCGCGCGAGACACCAGGATGTCGGGGCGCACGCGGGCCGAGGCGCTCATGCGCCAGGTCGAGCGGGCCGCGAGCAAGACGGGGGAAGCCTTCTGGGACGTGCTCGTGCCGCCGACGGTCGCCCGCCGCGTGGGTCCCGCGTGGCTGCTGGTCCGATACGGCGACAGCCTCGCGCAGCGAATCGCGTTCCTGAACGCGCTGCACGTCACCCGCATCGAGCTGCCGCACGCGCGCGGCTGACGCGCTGGCATCAGGAGTACGATGGCGCCGGATGGGCGCACTGGGACCGCTGGTACCCGACGACAGCCCGCGCGTGTCCCGGATGTGGCGGCGGGTTCGCGGCATCGCGGCTGAGGTGCTCGCGCTGGTGCTGCTCACGGCGCTGTCACCCGCGCTGTTGATCGGCGCGGCAGCGGTGGACGCATGGCTGTGGCTTCGGCGACGCAAGCCCTGGATGGCGGTGCGCCTGCTGGCCATGCTGTGGTGGTTCTTGGTGGGCGAGCTGTACGGACTGCTCGGCCTGCTCGTGATCTGGCTGCTCTCCGGCGGGCGCGACAGCGCTCGCCGACGTGATCGCGTGTATCGCCTCAAGCGTCGCTGGCTCGGGAGCCACCTCGCGGGCATCAAGACGTTGTTTGGATTGCGCTTCGAGATCGAGGGCCTCGAGCTGGCGGGACCGGGACCAGTGGTGGTCCTGATCCGTCACGCGAGCATCATCGACAACGCGCTCCCCGACGCGATCGTCGGGCGTGCCCACGGGATCGGCTTCAGGTTCGTGATCAAGCGCGAGCTGCAGATGCTTCCGACGATCGACATCGGCGGCCGCTGGGTGCCGACGCTGTTCGTGCGCCGCGCGTCGGGCGACACGGCGGCGGAGCTCGAGGGTATGCACGCGCTGACCGTCAACATGTCCGCGCGCGACGGGTTGCTGATCTATCCGGAGGGCACGCGCTCGACCCCCGAGAAGCTCGCGCGGGCCAAGCAGATCATCGCCGAGCGCCAGCCGGAGATCGCGCCGCTGGCGGCGCGCCTGCAGAACCTGCTGCCGCCGCGACTGGGGGGCACGCTCGCGCTGCTGGAATCGGCGCGCGAGGCTGACGTGGTGATCTTCGGCCACGTCGGCTTGGACGGCTTCGAGTACGTCAGCGACATCTGGTCCGGCGGGCTGGTGGGCACGACGGTCCGCTTGAAGTTCTGGCGCTATCCGGCCGCCGAGGTGCCACGCGATCGCGATGAGCTGATCGGCTGGCTGTATGACCGCTGGCAGGAGCTCGACGACTGGATCGGCGAGATGTGCGCTCCGCCGCCGACCGGGCTCAGGTTGCGCTCGAGTCGGTGATGGTCTGCTGGAAGGCTTGGATGAGGTGCGTGCTGGCTGGGGAGAGTGGGCCTGGTGGGTGCAGGATGCAGAAGCGTCGCTGGAAGCGCAGGCCGTCGACGGGCACGATCTCCAGCCGGTCGGCTGGGGAGAGCGTCAGCCGTGACATCACGGTGGGCAGTCCGAGCTCGTGTGCCTCGTCCTTGGCGGCGTGCGTGGAGCCGACTTCGGATGCGGCGTGCGGTGCTCCCAGTCCGGCTGCGGTGAGCGCGTCGTCGATCACCTGGCGGGTGTGGGCGTCGGGGTCTCGCAGGATGAGCGGCGTGGAGAGCATCTCCGCGGGCGCGATCGATGACCGGCGTGCCCATGCATGGCTGAGTGGGACCGCGATCACGATCTCGTCGTCCATCAGTGGCACGAGCGTGACGTCGGGGACGGTCTCGTGCGCCAGGCACGCCGCTACGCCGATGTCGGCGGTGCCGCGGGCGATCATGTGCTTGACCACGCGGGAGTTGGCGATGATCACCTCGACGGCCGCGCTCGTGTGGCGGCGCATCAGCACGAGCGCTCTTGGCATCACGAACTCGGCTGCGGTGTGGCTGATCGCCAGGTGAACCGTCTCGCCAGCTGCGTGCATCTGATCGAGCAGGCCGTTGAGGTCTTCCACCTCGGCGACCACGCGCCGCGCGTGCGCATACAGGCGCTCGCCGTCGGCGGTCATGGTCACGCCACGCGATGAGCGCTCCAGCAGCGACGAGCCGACGAGCTGCTCGAGCGCCTTCAGGCGCTTGGAGACCGCCGGCTGGCTCAGATGCAGCCGCTGCGCGGCGCGCCCGATACCGCCGAGATCGACGGCTGCGCAGAAGGTGCGCAGCTCGTCGAGGTGAGGGCTGCGCGGCGGGGGCAGCGCGCTCACCGGGGGCGCGCGATCGAGCCATTGGTCATACCCGTAGGTTATGGCCCATG
>JBEKGK010000151.1:0-8931 GCA_050012835.1 Solirubrobacteraceae bacterium
GTAGGCGCGGGTGCGCCCGTCGACGCCCACGCGGCGCGCGAGCGTCAGCTCCTGCGCGTCGGCGCTGATGCGCTCCCCGAGCTGCTCGCGCAGGCGCTCGGGCAGGTCGAAGATCCCCTCGACGTAGGCCTCGCCGGCACCCGGACGGACGATCCCCGGCCGCGCGCGTCCGCCCAGGAGCAGATCCAGCGCGTGCGCCAGCACGGTCTTGCCGGCGCCGGTCTCGCCCGTGAGCACGTTCAGGCCGGGAGCCAGGCGCAGTTGCGCCTGCTCGATCAGCAGCAGATTCTCCACACGTAGCTCTTGCAGCACGTCACGTGGTCTAGCAGCGAGCGGGGACGGATCGCATCTACGCGAAGCGCCGGCGCCGGCGGCCCGGGCGCCGGCGTGCGCGACTTGCCGGGGTGCTCGCGGGCGGGCATAATTGCGCAGAGAGGTCAAGGACGGACCGCCACACGAGCGTACACTCGTCCGCTACGGGCATGGCTGCCAGCGACATCAATCCGCGCTCCGATCGGCCCCCACCGGGGGAGCCCGACTGCTTGGGCGCGGCGGCGTTGCTCAAGCGCCTGGAAGAGGAGATCAGTCGTGCGGAACGCCACGGCACCGGACTCAGCTGCCTGCTGATCAAGATCGACAATCTCGACGAGATGGCACGCGAGCACGGCGGCGAGCTGCGCGAGCAGACGATCGCCTACGTCGCCGGCGCGCTGCGCCGCGAACTGCGCCGCTTCGACCGCATCGGGCAGGTCGACAACGACGGGAAGGGTGAGCGGGTCTCAGACAGGGACCTGCTGATCATCCTGCCGGGAGCCGACAGCCCGCGTGGAGAGATCGTCGCCAGGCGCACGCTCGAGCGGCTGCGCACGATCAAGGTCGAAGCCGGTGGCATCCGCCGGCCGCTGGAGATCTCGGTGGGACTGACGGCCTGGCGCCAGGACGCGGACGCCGAGGCCCTGCTGGCGAACGCGCGCGCCGCGGTGCGCAGCGTCGACGGAGATCACACTCCCACCTTCCCGGCGGCGTCCGGCGACGCCGCGCCCCCGCCCCTCCCCCAGCAGGCGGCGCCGGCCAGCGGGCCCACCCGCGCCGGCGACTCTCCCGCGGTCGGACGCGCGGGAGGCGCATAATCCCCTCCGGTGCTCTCCGGATCAGAGTTGTGGCTGCTGCGCCTGATGGCCGATCGCGGGCTGGCGCTGCTCGACGCCAGCACGCTGCTGGTGGTGATCGAGGAGCGCGGCGAGCTGCGCGTGGCGGCCAGCAGCGGCGCGGCGACCGTGCGCAAGCGGATCACGCCCGTGCAGGGCAGCGCGCTGGGTGCGCTCTACCTCCAGGGCAGGGCGGTGTCGCTCGACCGTCCCCGCGGCCCGGAGGCGGCGTGGCTGCACGAACTCGGCCTGGAAGCCCGTGCGGCGCTGGTCGAGCCGTTGAGCATGGAGGGCTACGGCGGCGGGCTCGTGATCGCGCTGCGCGAAGACGGCGGCTTTCGCGATCCCGACCGCCAGGCGCTGAGCGCGTTCGCGTCGAGCGTCTCCCAGCGCCTGGCGGCCGAGCGCTCGGTGGAGATCGAACGCCTGCGCTACGGCATGGAAGCGCGTGAGCGCGAGCGCACGCGCTGGGCGCGAGAGATCCACGACGAGAGCATCCAGGGCATCGGCGCGCTGCGCCTGCATCTGGCCAACGCGCGCGACCTGAACGACAAGCAGGCGCTGAGCGAGGCCGTCGACACGGCGCTGGAGGGCCTCGGCACCGAGATCGACGGCCTGCGCCACCTGATCACCGAGCTGCGCCCTGCGGCGCTCGACGACCTCGGCCTGGCGGCTGCGCTCGAGGCGCTCGCCAGGCGCGCGCAGGCGATCGACGGACTGGAGGTCAAGACGGAGATCCAGCTCGGCGCCGGGAACGGCACGGACGCGAGCGCGGCAACGTCCCCGGAGGGGGAGAACGGCAGCCGGCGCCTGGACCCGGAGCTGGAGAGCACGATCTACCGCGTCGTGCAGGAGGCGCTCACGAACGTCAGCCGCCACGCGCAGGCCACCAAAGCGGTGATCAGCGTGACCGAGCGCGACGGCGCGGTGATCGCGTCGGTCACCGACGACGGGCAGGGGCTGCCGGAGGCGACGCGTCTGGGTCCGCGCGGCGACGGCCTGGAGGGCGGTTTCGGGATGTCCGGCATGCGCGAGCGCGCGGAGCTCGTCAGGGGCGAGCTCGAATGGGCGCGCGCGCCCGAGCGCGGGACGATCATGCGCCTGACGGTGCCGCTGGCCGGACGGCCGAGCGCGGTCGAGGATGCTGCGACCGCCAGCCAGTAGAGCAGCGGGACCCGGGCGGGCAACACCAACAAGGATCGCGTCACCGAGCCTGCGGTGGCTACTGCTCGGCGTCCTCCCCGGCATCGGTTTCCCCGGCCGGATCGTCGGCGTCCTCGTCTCCAGCCCCGCGCAGCCAGCCGGCGAGCTGCTTGCCGACGGAGTTGATCGACTCGCCGGCGTCGCGAAAGCCATCACGGATGCGTTCGGCGTAGAACGTCACCGCCTCGCTGCCGTCAGCGCGAGCGTCGACCGGATCGCTGCGACGCGGATACTCACCGCCGACGATGCGATCGAACTCGCCCGAGCGCACCCACTCCATCAACTCGTGCGTGCGCTTCACCGGCATCGGGTGAGTGACCCCGAGGTCGAGCATCAGCCTGGTCAGGCGCTCGAGCCCGCTGCCCTTCTCCTTGTAGTCCATTCCCTGGCGCATGAACAGGTCGAGGTCGAGCTCCTCGACCATCGCGCCGGCCGCGAGCGACATCAACGTGCGGCAAACCACCAGCGGGTCGCGCGTGACGAGCGCCGCGGCGCGGTCGGCGCTCAGCTCGGTCGCGCGGCTCCACTCCATCAGCGCGGTTCGCACCGGCGCCAGCGGCAGCGGCAGCCTGGAGCTGCGCGTGAGCAGCACCAGGATCGCAAGCGCCGTGCGGTAGAGCTGATGGTCGGAGAGGATGTGCGCGGCCTCGTGCGCGAACACGGCGCGCCGCTGAGGCGCGTCGAGCAGGTGCACGAGCTCGGACTGCACGACCACGATCGGCCTGCGCGCGCCGATCGCGAGCGCGTTGGGTGACGGGTACTGGGTGAGGTACAGGTCCGGCACGTCGGGCATGTCGAGCGTGGCGTAGGCGATCGCGTGCTCGCGCCACACGTCGCCGAGCTGCTCTTCGGAGAGCCGCACCGAGGAGCCGAGGTAGCTCTGGCGCAGCGCGCGCTCGTAGCCGAGCTCGATCAGCTTGCGGACCACGGTGTCGAGATACGGGATCGACCCGAGCGCCGCAGTGGCCGCGCGATCGGCCGGATGCTGGAACGCGCGCGGCGAGATGTCCGTCAGGCGGTAGCCCTCCGCCGGCACGGTCGACTCCGATGTCGCCATGTGATGAGACTACTAGCGTCTGCGTGCAGTTCCGGTCGCCGCATGCGGCGACCGGCGGGGCCGCACATGTGCGGCCCCGTACGGGTCGTGCATGCACGACCCGACGCCCGGCACATGTGCCGGCCGCACTACAAACGATCGGATCGGTAGAGCGGGTCGAGGGTCAAGCGAGGCAAGGACGCAGGGAGCGTGGCGTGCTTTTGCACGCGAGCGACCGAGGACGCCGCCTCGCGCCGGCCATCGAGCCACTCAGTCCGCGAGCCCCGTGCGCCGCACGTATGCGGTGATCTCCGCGCGCGAGGAGAAGCCGAGCTTCTCGATCGCACGGGCGCGGTAGGTCTTGACGGTGCGCTCGGCGACGTTCAACTGCTCGGCGATCTCCGGGTTGGTGTAGCCGTTGGCGATCAGCCGCACCACCTCGCGCTCGCGCTCGCTCAAGACGACGCCGTCGGTGACGCCGTCCTCGCCGGTCGCCATCAGGGCACCCAGCCGCGGATGCAGGTAGTTGCCGCCGGCGACGGCCAGGCGGAACGCCTGCAAGAGCTCCGCGGGCTCGGCCTCCTTGAGCACGTAGCTGCGCGCGCCGGCACGCAGCGCCTGGCGCGCGTACTCGGGATCCTCGCGCATGGTGAGGATCGCGACCGCGAGCGTGGGATGGGAGATGAAGCACGACGGCAGCGCCCCCAGGCTCGAGCCTCCGGGCATCGTCAGGTCGAGCGTGAGCAGGTCGGGCTTGTGCTCGCGCACCTCGCGGATCATCGACGGGATGTCCGCCGCTTCGGCCACGACGCGGAACTCGCCATCCTGGCGCTGCAGCACCGCGCGGATGCCGTCGCGCACGACCGCGTGATCGTCCGCGATGATCACGTCGATCGGTCGCGTCACCCCTGGCGTGCCGGCCTCCATCGCAATGACGGTAGCGGTTGGGCAGGACCGATCCAACGTCTGCAAGGGACGACATGACCCTGCACCTTTGGGACGACACGATCGGCACCGTCGGCCCTACATACAAAACGGCCAGCAGCTCGCATGATTTGGCTGGTGGGCGGCGACACCGACACGCAGGCCGGGCAGCCGCCGAGCGAAGCTGGCCCCGCGCCGTGCCCCGCCGCAGCGAGCTCGCGCGTGGTGATCGCCGACGGGGATGCGGCCCGGCGTGCGGCACTGCTCGACAGCCTGACGCAGAAGATGCCCGAGGGGACCGCCTTCCTGGAGGCCGCCACCGTCTCGCAGGCGCTCGAGCATGCGCGCGGCAGCCGCATGGTGATCATCGGCGGGGCGCTGCGGGAAGCCTCGGCGGGCACGCTCACGCAGATCCTCGCCCGGCGCTGTCCGGGGCTGCACGTGGTCGATCTCGCCGCCCGGCGGCGCGCCGGGCGCTAGCTCGCGCGCGGCGCGACCGACTCGACGCCGTCACGGTCAAGCGCTAGCGTGGCGCCGTGACATCGCCGCTCTCATCGTCGCGCCTGCGCAGGATCATCACCGCCTACACGGTCAACCGGCTCGGATCGTGGGTCGGCCTGGTCGCCCTGTCACTGGCCGTGTTCGACCACACGCACAGCGCGCTGGCGGTCGCGGCGCTGCTGTTCGCCTGGCAGGCTTTGCCGGCGTTCCTCGTGCCCGCGCTCGTCGCCCGCGTCGAGGCGTCCGCCCGCCGTAGCGAGCTCAGCGGCCTGTACTTCTTCGAGGCGCTCGCCACGGCGGCGCTCGCGGTGCTGCTGTGGCACTTCTGGCTGCCGGGCGTGCTGCTGCTGGCGGCGCTCGACGGGACGGCGGCGCTGGCCGCCAGCGCGCTGCTGCGCGCGGAGGTGGCGCGGGTCGCACGCGAGCAGGTGCAGGCGCTGCCGGACGGCTCCACGCACAGCGCCGAGAGCCTGGAGAAGGAGGCGCAGGAGGCCGAACGCAAGGCCAACGCCGCGCTGAACATCGGCTTCTCGATCGCGTTCGTGGCGGGACCGGCGGTTGGTGGCGCAGTGGTCGCCGCCGCCGGCGCGCCCGCCGCGCTGTTCATCGACGTCGGCTCGTTCCTGATCTGCGGCGCGCTGCTGATCGACCTGCACCCCCACGTCGAGGAGGCCGGCGGAGATTCGGTACGCGCCCGGATGCGCGCCGCCTGGAGGCACATCAACGAGGTTCCCGCGCTGCGCGGGCTGCTGCTGGCCGAGGCGATCGCGCTCCTGTTCATCCAGGCCGGCGGACCGATCGAGGTCTCCTACGCGAAGGCGACGCTGCACGCCGGCGACCGCGGCTACGGCCTGCTGGTGGCGGCGTGGGGAGCGGGCGCTGTCCTCGCGAGCGTGGTCTTCGCGCGCGCGGTGCGACGGCCGCTGGGCGCGATGCTGACGGGCGGCATCTTCGCGCTCGGACTCGCGTTCGTCGGCTTCGCGCTGGCCCCCTCGCTGGCCCTGGCGTGCGTCGCCTCGCTCGTCGGCGGGATCGGCAACGGCCTGGAGTGGCCGTCGCTGATCAGCCTCGTGCAACGCCTGACCCCGCAGCCACTGCACGGCCGGCTGATGGGCGCCGTCGAATCGCTCGCCGCCTTGTGCCTGGCGTTCGGCCTGCCGTTGGGCGGCGCTCTCGTCGCGCTCAGCTCGCCGCGCGTGGCGTTCCTGGTGCTCGGGCTGGGGGCGGCGGCAGCGACGGCCGCGTTCGTGCGCCTGACGCTGATGGGGCTCGAACCCGACGGCAAAGTGGGCGGGCTTGACGCTCCGGCGACGGGCAGCCCGCTGGCGCAGGCCGGCGAAGCGCTGCCGCCCGAGCCCGCGACCAAGTAGGAGCACCATGCCGGCGCTCGCCCGTCACCTCAAGTACCACGCTGGGACGGTCGAAAAGTACGACAGAGCTCACGATGCCTGCACCCAAGCTCACGAGACGTCTCTTCTGGGCAGCCGAGGTCCTGTTGCTGGCAGGCACGGTCTTCGCGGCCGTGTGGCTCTCGCACCCGGCGGAATGGCATCCGCTGGCGCTGGTCGTGCTGCTGCTGGTGCTCGCGTTCGGTGGTGAGCTGTTCACGGTCGAGACCAGCCACGGCGTGCTGAGCGCGTCGCTGGGCGCGATGGTGCTGGCCATGGGCCTGCTCGGACCGGGTCCCGCCGCGGCGTGTGGCATCGCCGCGATGGTGATGCACTCGGCCGCCGCGCGCCGCCCGCTGGCGCAATGGCTGAACAACCTCTGCATGTACGCGGTGGCTCCGTTCGCGGGAGGGCTGATGGTGCGCGCGCTGGCGAGCAAGGTCGACGGCGTGCACAGCCAGCACCTGGCACAGAGCATGACCTTCGGGCTGATCGTGCTCGGCGCGCTGATCGTGCTGCTCGTGCTGAACTTCGTCCTGTTCGCACTGGAGCTGCGCATCAGGGAAGGTCGCGCGTTCCCGCGCCTGGTGCGCGAGCTGTTCCTGCCGCTGCTCCCGGGCGAGCTCGCGGTCGGCGTGGTCTCGACGATGCTCGTGCTCGCGTACCGCAGCGCAGGCCTGCCGGCCCTGTTCGCCGCGATCCCGGTCCTGCTGATCTTCAGGCACCTGACGGTCGCGCTGCTGCGCTCGGAGGACCGCGCCGAGAAACTGCAGGCGCGTACGGTCCGCCTGGTCTCGCTGCAGATGGGCGTGCTGAGAACGCTCGTGCGCGCGCTCGGGATGCGCGACCCCACCACGGCCCGCCACGCCTCCGCGGTCGCTCGCTACTGCGAGGCGCTCGCAAAGGAGCTCGGTTGCAGCGAGGACGTGCAGGAAGACGTGCGCACGGCCGGCCTGCTTCACGACATCGGCAAGTTCACATGGCCGGACAGCGTCCTGCACGCAGACGTCGTACGCCCCGAGGACCAGGAGACCGTCAGGCGCCATCCGCAGGACGGAGCCGAACTCGTCGGAGCGCTCGACGGCTATGGCGCCGCGGCAGAGGCGATCCTCTACCACCACGAGCGCGTGGATGGCGGCGGCTACCCGGCCGGCCTGATCGGCAAAGAGATCCCTTTGGCATCGCGCATCCTGGCGATCTGCTGCACCTACCACACGATGACCGAGCGCGCCAGCTATCGCTCGCCGATGAGCTTCCAGGAAGCGATGACCGAGCTGCGTCATGCCGCCAAGAACGGCCAGCTCGACGACGAGCTGGTCGAGACCTTCATCGCGCTGCTCGAGCGGGAGGAGCCGATGTTCGCCGAGGACGCCGACTTCGAGACCGAGCTCGAATTCGAGCGGCGAGTGCGGGACATGGCGCAGCCGAGCTCCCAGGCGAGCACGGGCGGGCCCGTGTCGCGGGCCCGAGACCGCCTCGCGACCCTGCGCCGCGACTAGCGCCTCGACCTCCCCGGCGTGTCACGGCGCCCATCCGACAAAAGAAGAGAGCGCCACGCATGTCGCGCGACGCCCTCAAAAGCTCTAGCTATGAACTAACTCTTAGTTGGCGTGGGGCTGTGCCATGTCGTTCTCCTTTTGCAGCGCTTTTGGGGGAACTTCGCGGCCGCCGCCTGTCTGTCTGTCTCCATACCCAGGAGTCCAGCCGCTTTGAGTAGGTTTGCGCAGGATAGTAGCGGAACGGAACGTATTCGTCTAGTCCGAGCAGCTCTGTGCACGAATGCTTGCAAAAGAAGGAGCCGCGATGCAAACGACGACAAAGCTCAGCGGGGCTCAAGTTCTCGGCGCTTTTGGACGAAACATGCAGCGACCCCTACCGATCGAGGCCGGCAATGCCCCTGTCCATGTCCCCCACGCAACCGCGCAACGAGCGCCAGCTCGTGTTCACAAGCTCCCAGGCGGCCCGCTACGTGGGCGTGTCGCTCGCGACGGTCCGCCGCTGGACGGACGCCGGGCACATCGACTGCTACCGGACGCCGGGAGGCCAGCGGCGCTTCTCCAGGGCCCAGCTCGATGAGTTCATCGTCTCGATGCAGCGCACCGGCACCGCCGAGCACACGGCGACGGTCGAGCATCGCGACGCGCAGGTCGCCTGAGTCGCCCGCCTCTCAGCTGGCCAGGCGCCCGAACTTCTCGCGCAGCCGCCGGTAGAACGACGAGCCGGGCAGCTGCGCGATCGTGCCCACGTCGTTGACGAATCGCGCCTCGATCCGTCCTCCCGGCGGGATCTCCCCGGCGGGGCGCCCGTCGACCGCCACGTCGAGCGGCTCGCGCGAGCGGTTGTAGATCGTCAGGCGGTCGTCGGGCGCGACCACGAGCGCGCGCGCGGACATCGAGTGCGGCGCGATGAACGACACCACGAACCCCTCCACCCCCCACGCCATCACGGGCCCGCCGTTGGCGAGGTTGTAGCCGGTCGACCCCGCCGGGGTGGCGACCACGAGGCCGTCGCAGCGCACGCTGCCGGCCTCCTCGCCGTCGAGCGCGTACGCGAGCTCGGCGACGCGCTCGCCCACCTTGCGGTGAATCGCGACGTCGTTGATGGCCGCCTGCCGGCCCGCCTGCGTGCGGTCGTCGGGCAGGTCGAGCACGATCGCGGGCAGGCGCAGGAGCTCGAAGTCGCCGCTCAGCGCGCGCGCGATGCCGTCCTCGATGTCCTGCGGCTCGACCGT
>JBEKGK010000152.1:0-8927 GCA_050012835.1 Solirubrobacteraceae bacterium
GTCGAGCGCGACGAGGATGACGTTCGGCGTGCCGTCGCCCAGCTGGGCGAGACAGTCGAGCGCGTGCTGAAGGACACCGGCATGGGCGAGGAGGAGCTAGCCGGTCTACTCGACCTGCGCCGGACGCTACCCGAGTGATCGTCGTCGCCGACGCCAGCGTGCTCGTTGGCGAGCTTCTGCGCAGACGCGGCCGGGAGCTTCTGCTCGACCGCGACCTGCGTCTCTTGGTGGCCGAGCATCAATGGGAGGAGACCGAGCACGAGCTATCCCGGCGTCTAAGCATCTTGGAGCGGCAGGGACGTCTCACTGCCGAGCAGCGCGTCACCCTGCAGCAGGGCGTGGGCAAGCTCGGGCATGGGCATACGCTACAGATACGCAGCTAGCTACTAGACAGTTTCGCGGAAGCCTGTAGAACGGTTCCGCGCCTGAGGGCTCCTCAGGGCAGCTCGCGGATTGAAGGACAGTCCAACGCATTTAGCGTAACTTTGTCCACCAATGAGAAGGAGTGCTCTCAGCTCGTCAGCGCTGCCGCCATCTCCTCGAACGCCCGCACGTACGCGTCGACGGCCTCGTCGTCGTGCATCACCGACAGCGTCCACTCCTCCTCGCGGCCCGGCGTCATGTAGATGCCGCGATTCATGTTCCACACCCACGCCAGCTCAGTCACCGCGACATCCTGGTTCGCCTTGAAGGTCTCGTAGTCGACGATCGCCGCCGGCGAGAACGTCACGCAGCCCTTCGAGCCGACGCCGACGGCGTAGCCCGGCAGGCCGTAGCGCTCGATCACCGCTTCGCAGCCCGCGAGGATGCGATCGTTGAGCGCGTCCAGATGCCGGTAGCCCTCCGGCGTCAGCACCCGCTCCAGGCTCGCGCGCGCGGCCGCCATCGTCAGCGGGTTGCCGTTGTAGGTGCCCACCTGGTAGACCGAGCCGTCCTCCACGACGCTCATCACGCGCTCGGTGGCGCCGATCGCACCCGACGGCAGGCCGCCGCCGAGCGTCTTCGCCAGCGTAACCATGTCGGGCTTCACGCCGAAGCGCTCCGTCGCGCCGCCCGCCGCGACCGCGAGGCCCGTCTTCACCTCGTCGAAGATCAGCACGATGCCGTGGCGTGAGGTGAGCTCGCGCACCTGCTCGAGGTAGCCGGGCTCGGGCAGCACCACGCCCAGGTTCATCATCGCCGCCTCCATGATCACGCACGCAGGCTTGCGGTCTTCGGCGATCAGGCGCTCGATGCGGCGCTCCATCGCGCCCGCGTCGTTGAACGGCACCGCGATCGTGAGGTCGCTGAGCACCTTCGGGATGCCCGCTCCATACGGCAGCGACGCGAGATCCTCGCGGTCGCCGATCTCGTCGTAGGCGACGCCGATCGACACCATCACGGCGTCGTGGTGTCCGTGGTAGGAGCCGAAGATCTTCATGATCGTGTCGCGACCCGTCAGCGCCCGCGCGATTCTGATCGCGTCCATCGTCGCCTCCGAGCCGGAGTTCACGAAGCGCCAGCGCTCGAGCCCGAACCGAGCCGCGAGATTCTCCGCGACGACGATCGCGTCCTCCGTCACCGCTGCGAAGTGCGTGCCGAGCGCGACTCGCTCCCGCACGGCCTGCACGATCGCCGGGTGCGCATGGCCCTGCACCATCGATCCGAAGCCGTTGTGGAAGTCCCAGTAGGTGTTCCCATCGACGTCCGTCACGCGCGCGCCCGCGCCGCGCTCGAGGTAGATCGGCCATGGGTCGCGCAGTTGGTAGGAGGAGGCGACGCCACCGCTCAGCGACCTGCGCGCGCGCTCGTACATCGCAGCCGACCCGCGCGTGCGCTCGTCGAGCGCCTCGAGCTCCACGCGCGTCAACTCCTCCACACGCCCGCGGTTGATCTCAATCGTGCTCGCTCCAGGCATCAAGCCTCCCCTTCGCTCCGTCGTCGACTCACTCGCGTCCTTCACCGTACCGCGACAAGCTGCTGGCGCGGTCCGCGTCCGGGCACCCACCGCGCTGGGGCGCCAGCAGGTCCGCGGCCTCGCGCAGCACCGCCTCCGCGAGCGTGTCGATGACCCGCTCGACCTCCTCGGACAGCTCGCTGCCGGCATCGAAGCACAGTCCCTCGACGCCGTAGACCACTACCCGCTCCGGCAGGCGGTCCAGCGCTCGCGCGAGCTCGATCGCTTCCCCCACCCCGACCGCGTGCGTCGAGGAGGAGCCGCGCAGCAGCGCGGGGATCGGCTCGCACGAGGCGTCGAGGCGGTGGATCGCGCCCGGCGCGGCGCCCGAGCGGATCGCATCCACGAGCACCGCCGCGCGCGCGCCGTCCCACAGCTCTAGCAGCCCCAGCGGCTCGCCCTCGTATTCGAGCACCGTGATCTCCCCGCCTCCGGCCATCGGTCCGGCCCCGGCGACCTCTCCACCCCCGGCCATCTCGACACCCCCGGCCGCCTCTGGGGCGCTCGCACGCGTGCGCACCCGCCGCGCGACCTCGAGGCCCGCGCCGTCGTCCTGGCGCAGCGCGTTGCCCACCCCGATCACCACCACGGCGGGCTGCTCGGCGACCGTCGCCTCCCCGGCGGCCCGCTCAGCCACGCGCGGCCGCCCGCTCAGCCACGGTCGACGGTCAGCTTCAGGAAGTGCGTGGCGCAGGAGATGCAGGGATCGTGGTTGCGGATCGTCTGCTCGCAGCGCAGCGACAGCTGCTCGTCGGACAGCTCGAGGCTGCGTTCGACCACCGCCCGCAGGTCCTCCTCGATGGCGAGCTGGTTCTGGGAGGTGGGCGGCACGATCGTGGCGTCGAGGATCGTGCCGTCCTCGTCGATCTCATAGCGGTGGTAGAGCAGGCCACGGGGCGCCTCGGTGGCGCCGTGCCCGACGGCGCGTCGCGGCGTGACCTCGACCGCGGGGGCGTCCGGCTGCTCGTAGCCGGCGACGATCGCGAGCGCCTCGTCGCACGCCTGCACGAGCTCGACCGCACGCACGACGATGCTCTGGAAGGGGTTGCGGCAGACCGGCCCCAGGCCGGCCTCGCGCGCGGCGTCGCGCGCCAGCGGACGCAGCTGTGCCGAGGACAGCGCGTAGCGCGCGAGCGGCCCCGTCAGATACGTGCCGCGCTCGCGGATGCGCGCGTGCAGCGCGTTGGAGTGCTCGACGTGCTCCTCGACGATGTGCGCGTCGAACTCGGCCGGGGCGATGTCGAGGCCGCGGTCGGAGAGGATGCGGCCGCGGTCGATCGCGTAGGCGCCCGGCTCGGACAGCGCCACCAGCTCGGGGGCGCATTCGACGTCGGGGAACTCAAGCGTCGCGGCCCAGCGCACGGTCGCGAGCGCCGTCTCGCGCGCTCGCTCCAACGGGTCCACGAGCGTGCGCAGCTCAGCGCGCGTCGGGGCCCGGTAGAAGCCGCCCACGCGCACGTTGATCGGGTGCACCTCGCGTCCCCCGACCAGCGCCATCACGGCGTTGCCGGACTTCTTCATCTGCAGGCCCTGTTCGACGATCTCGCAGTGGTCGTGCGCCATCTCGACAGCACCGGCGTAGCCGAGGAAGTCGGGCGCGTGCAGCATGTACACGTGCAGGCTGTGACTCTCGATCCACTCGCCGCAATACAGCAGCCGGCGCAGGTCGCGCAGCGGGCCTGCGTCGATCGCCACGCCGCACGCGTCCTCCATCGCGCGCACCGCGCTCATCTGGTAGGCCACCGGGCAGATGCCGCAGATCCGCGCGGTCACGTCCGGCGCCTCCGTGAACGCCCGGCCGCGCAGCAGCGCCTCGAAGAACCGCGGCGGCTCGTAGATGCGCAGTTTCACCTCCGCCACCTCGCGGCCGTCGAGCTTGACGTACATCGCCCCCTCGCCCTCCACGCGAGCGAGGTAGTCGGTGCGGATCACGCGCGTGCGCTTACCCTCGCTCATGGGCCTCGCTGGCCTCCCGGAACGGCTCGGCGCCGGCGTTGAACGTGCGGTACACGCGCACCAGGTCCACGTCATCGGAGCCGAGCTGCGCCATGCGCGCGTTCAGCGCCTGCGTGTTGGGCGTCTCCATCGGCCCGTAGCAGCCGTAGCAGCCGCGGTCGTAGGCGGGACACAGCGCGCCGCAGCCCGCGTGCGTGACCGGGCCCAGGCAGGGGGTGCCGTGCGCGACCATCACGCACACGGTCCCGCGACGCTTGCACTCCACGCACACGCTGTGCGTGCGCACGTGCGGACGGCGCCCGGCGAGGTGCGCGCCGATCACCTCGAGCAGCTGCTGCTTGTTGATCGGACACCCGTTCAGCTCGAAGTCGACGCGCACGTGCGCGCTGATCGGCGTGGAGGTGGCGAGCGTGGAGATGTAGTCGGGGGACGCGTACACGATCGCGGTGAAATCCTCCACGTCCGCGAAGTTGCGCAGCGCCTGGATGCCGCCGGAGGTGGCGCACGCGCCGATCGTGATCAGCACGCGCGAGCTGCGGCGCACCTCCTGGATGCGTTCGGCGTCGTGCGCGGTGGTGATCGACCCCTCCACGAGCGAGATGTCGTACGGACCTTCGACGACCGCGCTGCTGGCCTCCACGAAGTTCGCGATCTCGACGCGCTCGGCCAGCATCAACAGCTCGTCCTCGCAGTCGAGCAGGCTCAGCTGGCAGCCGTCGCAGGAGGCGAACTTCCACACCGCGAGCGTCTGCTTGCCTGTGCCCTTCAGGGTAGGTGCCGCGCTCATAGCTCTCGAATCGCGAGCCACGGCTCGAGCTCGCTCCAGCTGTAGACCGGACCGTCGCGGCAGACGAGCGTGGGCCCCAGCTGGCAGTGCCCGCAGTGCCCGATGCCGCACTGCATGTTGCGCTCCATCGACGCGTACACGCGATCGCTGCTGACGCCGGCCTGCGCGAGCGCGGAGAACGTGAAGCGCATCATCACCTCGGGTCCGCACAGGAGCGCGACCGCGCCATCGGGGTCGAAGCTGGCGCGGCCCACCAGCTGCGGCACGACACCGACGTGGCCCAGCCACTCGGGCCCGGCGCTGTCGACCGTGACCCCCACCTCCAGCCCGCGCGCCGCCCACTGCTCCAGCTCGCTCGTGTACAGCAGCTGCTCGGGCGAGCGCCCGCCATAGAGCAGCAGCAGGCGCCCGTAGCGCTCGCGGCGGGCGAGCAGCGCGAGGATCGCGAGGCGCAGCGGCGCCAGGCCGATGCCGCCGGCGACGACGAGCACGTCGGCGCCCTCGATCTGATCCACCGGCCACGGGCGCCCGAACGGGCCGCGCACGCCGAGCACCTCGCCCACGGCGGCGTCGCAGATCGCCTGTGTTGCGAGGCCGACCGCGCGCACGGTGTGCACGAGCGTCCCTTCTTCTCCTTCCCCCCCGCCGCTGATCGAGATCGGCACCTCGCCGGTGCCGAACGCGGAGAGCATCGTGAACTGGCCTGGGGCGAGCTCCAGCGGCGAGCCCGCGCGCTGGCGCAGCTCCAGCGTCCACGTGTCGGAGGTGTCCTGCCGCTTGCCGGTCACGACGAACGGCGCCGGCAGCATCGGACCGGGCTCGGCGCGGGCGGCCTCGACCGCGGCGCCGGCGAAGGCGCCGGCGCTCACCTCAGCTTGATCCGGCATGCCCGTACACGTCGAGGAGCTGCATTCGCGTCGCCTGCAGGCGCTCGGTCAGCGATGCGGCAAAGCGCCGCATCAGCTGATAGCCGAGCTCGTGGTCGATCTCGCACTTGCCGCGCAGACAGAGCCCGTCGAAGCCCACCACGGCCACCGGCTCGCGTGCGCGCGCGTCGAGCTCCCAGCGGTAGGGCTCGAACAGCCACGACCAGCCGGCGACGTCGCCCTGGTGGAGCGTCTCGATCACCAGCGCCCCGCGACCGGGCGCGTCGACCTCGAGCGACACCGCGCCGTGGCGGATCAGAAAGAAGCGCTCGGCCGCGGCACCCTCGCGGAAGAGGTACTCGCCGGCGTCGAAGCGCTCGTTGCTCGCGCATCCGGCGATCAGCGCGAGGTGCGCGGGCGCGAGCCCCGCGAATATCGGCGCCGCCGCGATCAGCTCGTCAAGCGTCTGCATCTGGCCCTCCCTCGGTCGCAGTGGTCGCCCGCGCTTGGTCAGCCCCCAGGACCGTCAGCCCCTGGTCGCTGTCGCGGATCGCGCGCGCCTCCTCGGTGATGTCGATCCCCACGGGGCACCAGGTGACGCAGCGCCCGCAGCCGACGCAGCCGGAGCTGCCGAACTGATCGATCCAGGTGGCGAGCTTGTGCGTCATCCACTGGCGGTAGCGCGCGCGTGTCGAGGCGCGCACTGCGCCGCCGTGGATGTGCGAGTAGTCGACCGTGAAGCACGAGTCCCAGCGCTGGTGGCGCTCGACGTGCTCGCCGGCGAGGTCGGTGACGTCCTCGACGCTCGTGCAGAAGCAGGTCGGACACACCATCGTGCAGTTGCCGCACGCCAGGCAGCGCTCGGCCACCTCGTCCCAGCGGGGGTTCTCGTAGTTGCGGTACAGCAGCTCCCTGATGTCGGTCACGTCCAGCTCGCGCCCCATCTGCGCGGCGGCGCGCGCGTGTGCGGCGCTCGCCGCGTCCTGCTCCGCCGCCGCGGCGCTCGCGTGCGCCAGCTCGCTCAGCACCTGCGCACCGCGCTCGCTGCCGACGTCCAGCACGAAGTAGTGGCGCGAGCCGTCGAGCACCTCCGTGAGCGCGATGTCAAAGCCGGCCTCGGCGGTCGGCCCGGTGCCCATGGACGAGCAGAAGCAGGTGCTGCCGGCCTGCGAGCACTGCACCGCGACGATGAACACGTCCTCGCGCCGCGCGCGATCGGCCGGATCCGGATGGGCGCCGCCGAGCAGCACGCGGTCGAGGATGCCCATCGCGTGCAGCTCGCAGGAGCGCGCGCCCAGGAACGCATACCGCGGCGCCTGCGCGGGCTCCTGCTCGACCTCGGTGAGGCCGCCGTCGGCGTCGCGCCGCGCGCGCCACAGCCGCACCTCCGGCGGCAACTGGTAGCGCTTCCACGAGTGCGGGCCGACGTTGTAGCCGAACAGCGCCTCGTCGTCGCGGCGGCGCAGGCGGTAGTGGCCGCCCTCCTGCTCGTCGGTCCAGCCGACCGGCAGATCCGCGCACGAGCCGATCTCGTCGTAGACGATCGCGCGGTCGCGCACCGTCGGCCCCACCACCGTGTAGCCCCGGCGGTGCAGCGCCGCGAACAGCTCGTCGAGCGAATCCCGCTGCACCGTATAGCCGCCAGGGTTACCCATGCTCATCCATTCTCGCGCGCGGCGCCGCCCGCCGCAGTCAGCCAACGGCGGCGGGCCAGCCGCCGCCGCCCGCCGGCGTGCCCCCACCCGCTGGGCGGCCGCCCAGCGGGGATGCGCGCAGCGCGCGTTGCACGTCGGTGATCGAGAGCAGACCCACCGGCTCACCGCGCGTGTCCACGACGACGGCGCGACCCACGCGCACGAACGCCGGCAGCTCGAGCAGGCCGGCCACGTCATCCGCTTCGCGGACGAGCAGGGAGGGATCGCGCTCGGCGATCTCGCCGACCGGCCGGCGTTCGCGCTGCGCGGGCGTGAGCGCCTCGATCTGGCTGAGGCTCACGAGCCCGAGCGCCCGGCCCCGCTCGTCGACGACCGGGAACGACGTGTAGCGGTGGGCCAGGAAGAAGTCCGTGCCGGCCCGCGCGGCCGACACCTCGGCGGGCACGCTGAGCACGGGCGTGGACATCAGCTCGCGTACGTGCACGCCGGAGAGCACAGCCCGCACCTGGGCGCCCCGCACTTCGGCGCCGGCGGCGCTTACGACGAAGAAGCCGATCAGCGCAAGCCACAGGCCTTCGGGGACCCCGCCGATGAACTCCAGACCGCCGAGGAAGATCAGCAGATAGCCGAAGCCGCGACCGACGTTGGCGGCGGTTTCGGTCGAGCGCACGATGTCGCCGCCACGCCGCCACAGCAGCGAGCGCAGCACGCGCCCGCCGTCGAGCGGGAACGCCGGCATCAGGTTGAAGACGAGCAGCATGCCGTTGATCAGCGCCTGGTATTCGACCAGCGCGCGCACCGCCGCGGGCGTCGAGGAGGGCAGCAACGCGGCGGCGGCGCCGAAGCAGGCCGCCAGCACGGCCGTCACCGCCGGGCCCGCGAGCGCGTAGCGCAGCTCGTCGCCGGGAGCGTGAGCCTCGCCGCTCATGCGCGAGACGCCCCCCAGCAGCCACAGGTCGATCTCCTGCACTTCGATGCCCCGCCGGCGCGCCACCAGGGCGTGGCCGAACTCGTGCGCGAGGATGCTTGCGAACAGCAGCAGCACGCTGGCCAGCCCCAGCCCGTAGGAGGCCGCGGGGCTGATCCCGTGAACCTGTTCGGGGAAGTAGCTGGAGCCGAGCACCCACGTGAACAGGGCGACGATCACCAGCCACAGCGGGCTCACCCCGACGGGAATGCCGGCGATTCTCCCAATGCGATAGCTGCGACCTGGCATCCAGGAAGAAGCATCTCGCGGCAACCCGCTCACCGCATCCGTGGATTTTCCCGATGGCCCTCGGTGCAAGGCCGCGGGAAAACACGAGCCGGATACAACGCGGCGAGCGAAAAGTAGTTCAATGTCCGTACGGCGCTGGCCAACCGCACGGAGGCGTCCTCGAAAGGCTGTCTTGATAGATAGAACGACACAGGGCATCCTCGACGTTGCTCGCAGTGTGCTCGCGGAGCTCGACCTCGATCAGGTGCTCGATCGCGTGCTCGAGTCCGCGCAGGAGCTCACGGAAGCGCGCTACGCGGCGCTTGGCGTGCTCAACGAGCCCCGCACGGAGCTCAGCCGCTTCCTCACCAGGGGCATCGACGAGTCAGCGCACGCGGCGATCGGAGCGTTGCCCCGCGGCCGCGGCGTCCTCGGCGCGTTGATCAGCGACCCCACGCCGCTGCGCCTGGACGACGTCGGGCGCCATCCGCGCTCTTACGGGTTCCCCGCGGGGCACCCGCCGATGCACGGC
>JBEKGK010000153.1:0-8636 GCA_050012835.1 Solirubrobacteraceae bacterium
CCTTGGCGGCACCGCGCACGACGACCGCGTCGGTCTTGCTGTACCACGGCAGGAACATCGACGCGAACAGCCCGAGCGACGTGAGCGCGCCGAGCCGCTGCTCGGGTGTCAGCGCGCGCCATGCGTGGGTGAGCCGCGTCATCTGCGCTCGTCGTTTCGCCGGATCGTCTCGATAGAGGCCACTCGCGCCTAGTCTAGGCGCGGCGCACGAGGCTAATGACGGCTGACGACGACGGTGCCGCTCGCCGTCGAGAAGTTGCCCGCGAGGTCTGTGGCGGTGAGCTCGATCGAGAAGGTCCCGCCCTTGGCCGGGGTGATCCACAGCAGCCTCGGCTTGCCGTGTTCGAGCGTGGCGCCGTTCGTCCACACCACCCGCGAGCCCTGGCGCACGGTCAGCCTGACGGTCGAGATCTTCGACAGCGAGAGCTGCACGCCCGCGCGCGCTCCGCCGGGCAGCGTCTTTGAGAGCAGCGAGATCGCCGGCGGGGTTTGCAGGTCGGTCGTGAAGCGCTGCGCGATCGTGCAGTAGATCTGATCGCCCAGGATCTGGACGCCCGCGGGCCCGCTCGCCTGTGCCGAGCGCGCGCCGCGGCTGCTGGCCGAGGCGCCGCCGGTGCCCGAGGTCGATGTTTCGGTGCTCGGCGCGGGCGTGGTCGGCGCGCTCGTCGTCGGCGTGCTCGCGGAGGGAGGGCTCGCGGGCGCGATCGGCGGCCCCTTGCTCGTGCGTTCGCACAGGTGCTGGAGGAATTCGGTGAGCAGTTCGTGGTAGTTGAGGTCGGATTCCCCGAACTGGTCGTACAGCGACCACCCGCCGGTGTCGTAGAGCGGCACGATCGCGCGCGCCTCGGCGTCGCCGGCTTCGAACAGCGCCAGCCCGAGCGGGTCCTTGGTGATGGATGTGTAGTCGTAGAGGCCGACGAGCGACTGGATGAAGCCGTTGAGGATCCTGTCGCTGGGGGCATAGGTGTACTCGGCGTACATGGCGCCGGCGGGCGTGCTAACGCGCACGCCCTGCGGCGGCGGCGTCTGGAAGACGCCCAGCGCCTGCTGCGCGGCACTGAGGTAGGCCGGTTCTTTGAAGCGCGACCAGGCGCGGGCGAGCACCTGCAGCGCGGTGCCCTGCGAGAGCCCGCTCGTCCACGGGGGCGTGCCGCCGTCGAACTCGAACATGTACTCCCACGCGATCCCGCCGGCGCGCTGGGTGGCAAGCGGGATGACTTCGCCGAGCAGCTGGCGCAGATTGGCGTTTTCGTGCCCCGAGAGGTAGTAGCCGTTGGCCTTGCCGAACGTCGCCAGCCACTGGATCTGGATGCCCTGGCCCGGGTAGTGCTCCCACACGATCTCGCTGCCGGGAAGGCTGACACGCTCGTCGCCGGCGATCAGCGGTTCGGTCGTCCACCACTGCCGGTTGCGTTCGAGCGTCAGGAACAGCGCCGGCAGCCGCGACGGGATCAGCTCGCCGGCGCGCGCCATCGCCTGTACGTTCGCCAGCACGGCGCCCAGTTCTTCCTTGCGCGTGCCGCTCAGCTTGCCGAGCGAGCTTTTCGCGGCGACGTAGGCGGTGTAGTCCTGGTGGTAGACGGCTTCGCCGATCGCCGCGCCGTGCAGCAGGCTCGCCAGCACGGCGCTCACGGTCGGCCCGTGACCGGCGGCCGCGCGGGCGCGCACATGGACGCGCACGGGCGCAAGGCTGGTCGCTGGCCGATCTTCGACCGGCTCGCCAGCGAGGGCAGCGGGAGTTGTGGCACCGCCGAGGGCGAGCACGCCCAAGGCGAGCGCCGCGAGACGCTTGGCGCGTTGCACCGCGTCAGATGCTAGCGCGCTCAGCTCACTCCGGTTCGAGCTCCAGCTCCTCGACCCCGTCGAGCTCGTCGTCTTCCTCGTCCTCCTCGTCATCGACGTCGTCGTCCGGCGGCAGCTCGCCACCGGCCCCGTGGGAGAGCTGGAAGCGCTCCACCAGCTCGTCGCGCTTGGGTTCGTCGAGCGGGGCGTCCTCGGAGATCAGCACCCACTCATCGGCCTCGAAATCGTCGGTCTCGAAGATCTCGTGATCGACCTCCGGGGAGTCGTCGACGACGATCATGATCTCGGTCTGCGGGTTGAAGTAGGTGCCCGGGCGGAGCGTTATCTCATCGAGCTGGAAGCGGCGCGCGTTGGTCATGGGCCGTTTATACCCCACGGCACGACCGTTGTGTTAACGGCTTGCGTCACGGTTCGAGCTCGTCGAGCGTTCGCGCCACCTCGCCGTCCACGTCGAGCGGGTCCAAGCCCTGCCGTACACGCCGCTCGTTGCGCGCCACCACGAGCTGACGCACTTCGGCGATGAGCTCGGCGTCGCGCGCGCCGGACGCCTGCTCGCCGGCCAGCAGTCGCGCCACCTCCGCGTCGAGGTCCAGCGCCGGCTGCCCGCTGCGCACCAGTCGTTCGCTGCGGGCGCCCAGCATCTGGCGGATCTCGCGCTCGCGCTCGGCCTGAGCCGCGGGCGAGTCGGGCGCCGAGGCTCCCAAGCCGCCGCCGTAGTCGCCTTCCCGGGAGATGCCGCCGGCGCCGATGCGGTCGTATGCGCTGTCGCCCCCGCGCGTGAACAGGAACGCCAGCGACATCAGCAGGGAGAAGGCGATCGCGCCGAACACCACGAAGCTGAGCCCGTTTTCGATCAGGGCGAACATCGCGATCGGGCAGAGGCCGTGCACAGCCCCTGATTCTTGCCGATCGGCCGCCTCTTCGCTACCCTTGAGTCCGTAGTTGACTGACCAGTCAATCTACCCTACAGCCAGCCCGTTAGGAGATCCGAGAATGGTCGATTTCACGCTCACCGATGAGCAGAAGAACCTGCGCGAGATGGCGCACGACTTCGCGGTCAAGGAGATACGCCCGGTCGCCTGGGAGTACGACAAGGACGGCACCTGGCCCGAGGACGTCATCAAGAAGGCCTGGGAGGTCGGCCTGATGAACTCGCACATCCCCGAGGAGTACGGCGGCGCTGGGGCCAGCTACCTCGACGGCTGCCTGATCGAGGAGGAGCTCTCGTGGGGCTGCTCCGGTATCCAGACCTCGCTCGGCTGCAACGGCCTGGCCACCGCGCCGATCGCGCTCGGCGGCTCGGAGGAGACCAAGAAGAAGTACCTGGGCATGCTCACCGAGGAGCCCAAGCTCGCGTCCTTCTGCCTGACCGAGCCCGACGCCGGCTCGGACGTCTCCGGCATGCGCACCACGGCGGTGCGCAAGGGCGACAAGTACGTGATCAACGGCTCCAAGTGCTTCATCACCAACGGCGGCTACGCCGACTACTACACCGTGTACGCGAAGACCGACAAGGACGCCGGGCACCGCGGCATCTCGGCGTTCGTCGTCGAGCGCGACTGGGGTGTGGTCGTCGACAAGAAGGAGGACAAGCTCGGCCAGCGCGCCTCCAACACCGCGACGATCTCCTTCAACGACGTCGAGGTGCCCGCCGAGAACATGCTCGGCGAGGAGAACCACGGCTTCAAGCTCGCGATGATGACGCTCGACCGCACCCGTCCGGGCGTTGCCGCGATGGCCACCGGCATCGCCCGTGCGGCGTTCGAGTTCGCCACCGACTACTCCAAGGAACGTGTGCAGTTCGGCGTGCCGATCGCGATGCACCAGGCGATCCAGTTCATCATCGCCGACATGGCCACCGAGATCGAGGCCGCGCGCCTGCTGACGTGGAAGTCGGCGTTCATGCTCGACAACGGCGAACGCAACACGCTCGTCTCCTCGCACGCCAAGCGCTTCGCCGCCGACACGGCGATGAAGACCGCGACCGAAGCCGTGCAGGTCTACGGCGGCTACGGCTTCATCAAGGACTACCCCGTCGAGAAGCTGTTCCGCGACGCCAAGATCATGCAGCTGTACGAGGGCACCTCCCAGATCCAGCGCCTGGTGATCGCACGCGAGACGCTGCTGCCGCGGCGCGTCGAGGAGCCGGCGGCGGCGCTGGCGTAGTCGCGGCGCGGTTGCCGCTGCGGTCCCCGCTCAGCTGACGATCGTGAACGTCAGCGAGCGGGGCGCCGAGGTGAGCCCTCCGGCGGTCGCGCTCAACGTCAGCGTGTAGCGGCCGGGCGTGAGCCGCCCGGTCGCCGAGACGCGGCCTTCGAAGCGCACGCGGTCGCTGCCCGCGTGTCCCTGGAGCGTGAGCGCCCCGGCGGTGATGGTGCGCCGGCAGGCGCGCTTGCCGCGGTTGCGCTTGGTCTGCGCCACGCAACGCCCGCCAACGCTGCGCCCGTCGGTCGCGCGTGTGAAGGAGAGATGGGTCGTGGCGGCCTCGTTGAGCGTGAAGCTGAACGTGGTCCCTCGCGGCGGCTTGGCGAGGGCGCGGCTGATGCGCGCCAGCGCGCTGCCGGCACGCCACTTGGCGGCCGATTGCGTGAGACTCGACACGGTGGGCGCAAGCGGTGCAGGTGCGCTTGTTCCGACGCCGCCACCGGTGCTGTTCCCGCCGCTGCCGCCGTTGCCGCCAGTCGGCGCGGCGACCGTGAACGTGCGTGAGACGAGCGGGCTGTACCCCGCTTTGTCTGTCGCCTCCACGTAGAACGTGTGCGGTCCGGGCGCGAGCGGCCCGGCGGTGAAGGGCGAGGTGCACGGTGCCAACGCCAAGGCCTTGTCCAGCGCGCAGCGGAAGATCGTGCCGGGTTCTTCGGCGCCTTCGACGCTGAAGCTGAAGCTGACGTCCGGTGTGCTGACCGTGCCTTCGGGCCCTGAGGTGATCTTCACGGTGAGCGTCGGCGGTGGGGTGGCGCTCTCAGCCGCCGGCGCGCACACAAGCGCCAGCAATCCAACCGCCGCCACGCATGGCGCTCTCCAGCCCCCGGACATGCCTCGATGCTAGAAGGTCGAGCGCGCCGAGTGCGCCGGTCAACCGCGGCGGCCCGGACCGGCGCCGCCAGATGCGCCCGGGCGCCCGGCGCGCTTCGCTAGGCTCCCGGATCCCCAGCCAGCAGAGGAGACCAAAGCATGTTCGTGTTCAAAGCCGCCGTCGTGGGCGCCGGCACCATGGGCGGCCAGATCGCCCAGACGATCGCCGCCGCGGGCATTCCCGTGGTGCTCAAGGACATCGACGACGCGCTCGTGCAGGCGGGCCTCGATGAGGCCCGCAACGTGACAAAGGGCCAGGTGGGCAAGCTCGCGGAGAAGGGCAAGATCACGGCCGAGCAGGCCGAGGCGCAGATCGAGGAGATCCTCGGGCGCATCCACGGCACGACCTCCTACGAGCGCTTCGGCGACGTCGACCTGGTGGTCGAGGCGGTGCCGGAGCGGATGGAGATCAAGCAGAGCGTGTTCGCCGAGCTCGACGCCGCCACCCCGGGCCACGCGATCCTCGCGTCGAACACGTCCTCGCTGTCGATCACCGAGATCGGCGAAGCGACGCTGCGCCCGGAGAAGGTGATCGGCTTCCACTACTTCTACCCGGCGTCGATCATGCCGCTGATCGAGATCGTGGAGGGGGAGGAGACGTCCGCGGAGACGGTCGCCGCGGCGATCACGTTCGCGCAGGCGATCCGCAAGCAGCCGATCACGTGCGTGGAGGTGCCCGGCTTCGTGGTCAACCGGATTCTCAACTCGGGCATCTCGGAGATCTGGCGCGAGCAGGAGGAGAAGGGGCTGTCGATCAAGCTGATCGACGAGGGCGTCGGCGCCGCCGGCGTGGTGCCCGTCGGGCCGTACTACCTCGTCAACCTGCTCGGCCTGGACACCGTTCTGCACGTCGCCGAGCACCTGGTCGAGTCCTACGGCGAGGAACGCTTCTACGTGCCCAAGGGCATGCAGAAGCTCGTCGCCGACGGCAAGCTCGGCGCCAAGACCGGCGGCAACGGCTTCTACGACCCCCAGGGCGAGCCCAACATCCAGGGCGAGAACGAGCCCGACGTGGCCGAGCTGGTCGAGCTGCTCTCGCTGAAGACCTTCCTGGAGGCGTGCCTGGTGCTCGAGGAGGGCGTGGCCACCCACCGCGACATCGACTTCGGGATGATGGCCGGGGCAGGCCTTGACCCGCGCCGGGGCCTGTTGCCGCCGTTCATGAAGGCCGACAGCGAGGGTCTCGACACGGTTCTGGAGCGCATGGAGAACGCGCAGGAGCGCTACGGCGAGCGCTTCACCCCGCCGACGATCCTGCGCCGCCTCGTCGCGCAGGGGCGGCTGGGGCAGAAGAGCGGGCAGGGCTTCTACGCCTATCCGCAGCCCGACGCCGAGCAGCCCGCTGAGGTGATCAAGCTGGAGACGCGTGCCGACGGCGTCGCGATCGCGTGGCTGGCCAACGGCCAGATGAACTCCATCTCCCCGCAGGTCGTCGAAGACCTCGGCAAGGTGTGGAGCCACGTCAAGGACGCGTCCCCGCCCGTGCGCGCGCTCGTGATCGCCTCCTCGAATCCGTTCCTGTTCAGCGCGGGCGCCGACATCAAGGCGTTCACCACGATGGACGAGTCCTCCGGTGCGCAGCTCATCAACGGCGCGCACGCGCTCTTCCGGGAGCTGGGCTCGGCGGGGATCGTCACGATCGCCGCCGTCAACGGCCTGGCCTTCGGCGGCGGCTGCGAGCTGGCGATGGCGTGCGACGTGCGCATCGCCGCGCGCTCGGCGATCTTCGGCCAGCCGGAGATCAAGCTGGGGATCATCCCGGGCTTCGGCGGCACCCAGCGCCTGCCGCGCCTGGTAGGAGAAAACAAGGCCCTGGAGATGAACCTCGTCGGCGATCCGATCCTCGCCGACGAAGCGTTCGAGCTCGGCCTCGCCAACCGGCTGGTGGAGGACCACGAACTGCTCGACACCGCCCTGCAGTGGGCGCGCAAGCTCGCCGGTCAGGCGCCGCTCGCGGTCGCGCAGATCAAGCGCGTGTCCGCCGCCGGCGACCTCGACGAGGGCATCGAGGCCGAGAAGCAGGCGTTCGCGGCGGCGTTCGCGACCGCCGACGCCAAGGAGGGGATCGCCGCCTTCCTCGGCAAACGCGCGCCGCGCTTCACGGGGAAGTGAGCGCCGGGGTGGCAGCGGTGCCCGGGTGGGCAGCGGGGGCACGTGGCAGCGGGGGCACGTATCTCCGTTTTGTGAGCACCGTATGACCATCGTGATACAGAGTCCGTGTGAGAGCATTCGACGGTGGCGCTCAGCGACTCCACCAGGCCGGCGATCGCCCACTTGGCCGAGCTCGTGCGCGGCGCGAGCTCGGTCGTCGCGCTGACGGGCGCCGGCATCTCGGTGCCCTCCGGCATCCCCGACTTCCGCACGCCCGGGACGGGACTGTGGGAGAAGGTCGATCCGATGGAGGTCGCGCACATCGACGCCTTCCGCGGCGACCCCGTGCGCTTCTGGAGCTTCTACGGCCAGCGGTTCGCAACGCTCGGCGGCAAGCTGCCCAACGGCGCCCACCACGCGCTCGTGGCGATGGAGCAGCACGGGCTGCTCGACGCGGTGATCACGCAGAACATCGACATGCTGCACCGCAAGGCGGGCACGCGTGAGCTGATCGAGGTGCACGGCAGCATCGCCAGCTGCTCGTGTCTGAGCTGTCGCGCGAGCGTGGCGCTCGGTGAGGTGCGCGCGCGCCTGGGGTGCGCGGCGGACGGTGTGCCCCGCTGCGAGGACTGCGGGCAGCCGCTGAAGCCCGACGTGGTGCTGTTCGGGGAGATGCTGTCACCGGAGGCGCTCGAGCGTGCGCGCGAGCTGTGCGAACGCGCGGACGTGCTGCTGTGTATCGGCTCCTCGCTGGAGGTGCATCCCGTCGCCGGGCTGCCGATGCTCACGCACGAAGCGGGGGGGCGCCTCGCGATCATCACACAGGGGCGCACGCCGCTGGACGAGCTCGCGAGCGTGCGCCTGAGCGGGGACGTGGTCGCGGAGCTGCGGGGCCTGGCCGAGGCCCTCGACGCGAGCTAGAAACCCCCGGCGCGGGCCGGCCTGACGAACGTGTCGGGGTCCGGCCCGATGCGCTCGCCCCTGTCGAGGCCGGCGACCGCCTCCATCTCGGCGCCGCTCAGCTCGAAGTCGAACACGTCGATGTTCTCGCGGATGCGCTCGGGGGTCACGGACTTGGGGATCACGACGTTGCCGAGCTGCAGGTGCCAGCGGATCACCACCTGCCCCGGCGTCTTGGCGTGCGCCTGCGCGATCGCGACGATCACCGGGTCCTTCAGCGCCGCCCCCTGCGCCAGCGGGCTCCAGGCCTCCGTGACGATGCCCAGCTGCTCGTGCACGCGCCGCAGCTCGGCCTGCTGGAGGTAGGGGTGCAGCTCGATCTGGTTGATCGCCGGCGTCTCGCCGGTCTCCTCGATCAGGCGCCGCAGGTGCGCGGGCTGGAAGTTCGACACGCCGATCGCGCGCGCCAGCCCCTGCGAGCGCAGCTCGACGAACGCCTTCCAGGTGTCCACGTAGCGGTCGTGCGCGGGCACGGGCCAGTGGATCAGGTACAGGTCCACGTACTCGAGCTGCAGGCGCTCCAGGCTCGCGGCGAATGCGCGTTTGGCCTCGTCGAAGCCGTGGTCGTCGTTGAAGCACTTGGTCGTCACGAACACCTCGCCGCGGTCGAGGCCGGACATGCGGATCGCGTCCCCGACGCCGGGCTCGTTGCCGTAAGCCGCGGCGGTGTCGATGTGGCGATATCCGGCCGACAGCGCGTGCACGAC
>JBEKGK010000154.1:0-8625 GCA_050012835.1 Solirubrobacteraceae bacterium
CGGGCTGCCGCCGGAGGTGCTCGTGCTGGAGGTCACCGAGAACATGGTCCTGTCGGACCCCGTGCGCATCGGCGACGTGCTCGCGCAGCTCGGCGAGCTGGGCCTGGGCCTGTCGCTCGACGACTTCGGCACCGGCTACTCCTCGCTCACCCACCTGAAGTCGCTGCCCGTCGGCGAGGTCAAGATCGATCGCTCGTTCGTCGGGCGCATGACCTCCGACCCGGTCGACGCGGCGATCGTCGAGGCCACCATCCAGCTCGCGCACAGCATCGGCAGCCGTGTCGTCGCCGAGGGCATCGAGGACCAGACCACGTGGAGCTCGCTCGTCGCCAACCGCTGCGAGCTCGTCCAGGGCTACGCGCTCTCGCGACCGCTGCCCGCCGCCGAGCTGGAGCAGCTGCTGCGCGCCGAGCCCGTCCCAACCGAGCCCGCCCGCCTGCATGCGTCGATCGGCACGCCGCAGCCTTCCAACGGCAACGGCAATAGGAACCGCAACAGCAACGGCAACGGCAACAGGAACGGCAACGGCAACGGCAACGGCAACGGCGCGGTCGGCGCCCGCGACGGGCACACGAACGAGAGCACGCCCGACGCGCTGCGCGACCTCACAGCGCTGACGCGCTCGCATCCGATGATGGACGCGGTGATCGACGAGGTGGACGGACGCATGATCCGCGTTGGCTCGCAGTGGCTCGCCGACTTCGCCTCGTGCAACTACCTGGGCTTCGATCTCGACCGCGAGATCATCGACGCGGTGCCCGCCTACCTGGACGCGTGGGGCACCCACCCGAGCTGGTCGCGCCTGCTGGGCAGCCCGGCCCTGTACGAGCAGATCGAGGAGCGCCTGACGGCTCTGTTGGGCAGCCCCGACTCGCTGGTGCTGCCGACGATCACCCACATCCACATGTCGGTCATCCCGGTGCTGGCGGCGTCGGGGACGATCTTCCTGGACTCGCGCTCGCACAAGACGATCTACGACGGCTGCCAGATGGCCAAGACGCGCGGCGCGAGCGTCAAGCGCTTCCGCTTCGAGGACCCGCAGCACCTGGACGAGCTGCTGCGGGCCGAGCCCGCAGGCGCGAGACTCGTTTGCATGGACGGGGTCAACAGCATGACCGGCAACGCGCCCGACCTGCCGGCGTTCGCGCGCGTGGCGCGCGAGCACGGGGCGCTGCTCTACGTCGACGACGCGCATGGCTTCGGCGTGATCGGCGAACGCGGCCCAGACGAGCTCTGCCCGTACGGCATGCGCGGCAACAGCATCGTGCGCTACTGCGACGAGAGCTACGAGAGCCTGGTCATGGTGGGCGGCTTCTCCAAGTCCTACTCCTCGCTGCTGGCGTTCATCGCGTGCCCGACCGCCGTCAAGGAGATGCTGAAGGTCGCGGCGCCGCCGTACCTGTACTCGGGGCCCTCGCCGGTCGCCTCGCTGGCAACGACGCTCGCCGGCTTCGACGTGAACGAGCGCCGCGGTGAGCAGCTGCGCGAGACCGTGCACAGGCTCACCGTCCGTGTGCTCGACTGCCTGACGCGTCTGGGCGTGGCCACCCCCAACCGCTCGGGCCTGCCGATCGTCGAGATCCCGCTGCGCGATCACACGCGCATCGACGCGGTCGGGCAGCTGCTGTTCGACCGCGGCGTGTACGTCACGCTCGCTGCCTATCCGCTGGTGCCACGCGACGAGGTCGGCTTCCGCGTGCAGCTGACGGCGGCCAACACCGACGCCGAAGTCGACACGCTGATCGCTGCGCTCGAGGAGCTGGCCCACCTGCAGGAGCTGCAACCGGCCGAGCTGGAACCGGCGCAGCCGCGCGCGCGGGAGCTGGAGAGCGCGACGCCGCGCGAGGCCGGCAGCACGAACGCGACGCACACGCACGCCACGTGATCGCCCGCTACCGCGCCCTGTTCTCGGTGCCGGGTTTCACCCGGCTGCTGGTCAGCTCGATACTCGGGCGCCTGCCCTCGGGCATGTTCTCGCTCGCGATCCTGCTGTTCGTGCGCGGACGCACCGGCTCGTTCCTGGCCGCGGGCGTGGCGGTGGGCGCGTTCGCGCTGGCGGGTGCGCTCGCCGGCCCGCTGCTGGGCGCGCTCGTCGATCGTGTCGGGCAGGCGCGCGTGCTGCTCCCCGCAGCCGGTGCCCAGGGAGCGCTGCTGGTGGCGCTGGTGCTGATCGCGCAGGCTGGTGCGCCGGTGAGCGCCGTCGTCGCGCTGGCCGCGCTTGCCGGCGCCGCGCAGCCGCCGATCGCCGGCTGCATACGTGCGCTGTGGTCGCAGGTAGCCGGCGACGGGGAGGCGCTGGAGACGGCTTACGCGCTCGACGCGACAACGCAGGAGGTCATCTGGACGCTCGGTCCTCTGCTCGTGGGCTCGACGGTCGTGCTCGTATCGCCGGCCGGCGCGGTGCTGCTGTGCGCCGCGATCACGATCCTGGGGGCCGCGCTCTTCGCCGCATCGAGGCTCTCCAGCGGCTGGCGGCCGGACGCGCGCGAGCACGCGCGGGCGGGCGCCCTCGCCAGCCCGGGGCTGCGCGCGCTGCTCGGCACAGTGCTGCTCGCGGGCGTGGTGATCGGAGCGGTCGAGGTAGGACTGCCGGCGCTGGCGGTGCAGCACGGCGCGCGCTGGTCCGCCGGCGCGCTGCTGGCGCTGTTCAGCATCGGCAGCATGGCCGGCGGGCTGGTCTACTCCGCGGCCAGCTGGCGGCGCCCGATCGGGCTGCGCTACATGGCGCTGCTGCTCGCGATGGCGGCCGGCGTCGCGCCGCTGATCGCCACGCACGCCCTCGCCGCCGCGTACCCGCTCAGCGCGCTCGCCGGGCTTGGGGTTGCGCCGATGCTCTCGTGTCAGTTCTCGCTCGTCGGCGCGCTCGCGCCGGCAGGCACGGCGACGGAGGCGTTCACGTGGCACAGGGGCGCGACGATCGCAGGCATGGCAATCGGATCGACCGTCGGGGGATCGCTCGTCGACTCCCACGGCGCGGGCGGCACATTTGCGCTCGGCTGCACGAGCGTGATGCTGGCCTGCGTGCTGGCCGCGCTCTGGCGCCAGCGCATCGACCCGGTCGAGGCGCCTCGCGTCGTGAGCGTGCTGTCGGAGACCCAAGCGCCCGTTTGATCGCTGGCCAAAGGGATAGGTTGGTGGTATGCACACCTACCGCCACGCAGCCCGTCGCTCAAGTGCCCTCACCCGGCGCGCACTGCTGGCGCTTGCGCTCACCCTCGGCGCGTGCGCGTGCGCGGGCATCTCCGGCACCGCCGACGCCGCCGCCGCAGCGCCCGGCGTGAGCACCGGCGCCAGCTCCAACGTGACCTTCTCCTCAGCGGTGGTGCTCGGCTCTGTCGACCCGCACGCGCAGCCCACCACCTACGTCTTCCAGTACGGCACCACCCGCAACTACGGTGCGCAGACCCCACTCGCTCCAGCCGGCAGCGGCGACGCCTCGCTCAAAGTCAGCCAGACCCTCACCGGCCTGCAGCCGCTCACCACCTACCACTACCGGATACTCGCCACCAGCCCCGCCGGCGCCAAGGCGGGCGCCGATCGCACGTTCAAGACGGGCAGCGTGCCGTTGTCGCTGGCGATCGCCGGCGTGCCCAACCCGGTGGTCTTCGGAAGCCCGTTCCTCGTCGAGGGCACCCTCTCCGGGACCGGCTCCGCGGACCACGCGGTCGCGCTGCAGGCCAACCCGTTCCCCTACCTCGGCGGCTTTCAGACCGTCGGCAACCCGGAGCTCACCAACGCCTCCGGGGGATTCTCCTTCCCGTACCTCGGGCTGCTCGAGAATGCACAGCTGCGAGTGCTCACCATCGGCAAGCCCGAAGTCTCGAGCCCCGTGCTCGTAGAGGGCGTCGCCGTGCGCGTGACCCTCCACGCGCACGCGACCAGCCGCCGCGGCTTCGTGCGCCTGTATGGCACCGTCGCCCCCGCCGAGGTCGGCGCGCTCGTCGGCTTCCAGCTGCTCACGCCCGGCTCCTCGCTCAACAAGGGCGGCACCGTCGTCAAAGGCGCCACCGCCAGCGTCTCCAGCTTCAGCCGCGTCGTGCATGTGCCGCGCGGCCTCTACCGGGCGCTCGTCAAGATCTCAGACGGCGCGCACGTGTCGGCCTACAGCGCGCCCGTGCTGATCCGCTGAGCGCCGGCGGATAATCGGTCGATCGAGGAGCCACCCGCCCCCAGCCGACCAGAGCCGCAGCAGCGGGAAGAGCAAGAGCCGCACACGCAGCCGCCCAGCCGGCCGCGCCGCGATTTGCTCGCGCGGGTCGCCGAGCGGATCGTGCCCGGCGAGAACCCCTCGGGGGTGGTCTACGGGATCATCGTCATCGGCGCGCTGCTGGCAGCAGAGAGCGGGCGCCACGAGACCTACCTCGACACGATCGCATCGGCCGCCATCGCCGCCGCGCTCTACTGGCTCGCCCACGCCTACGCCGAGATCCTCGGGCAGCGTCTCGCGCTGCACCAGCGCCTCACCGCCGGAGCTCTGGGGCGGGCTCTCGCCAACGACTGGGCGATCATGCGCGGAGCCGCGCTGCCACTGGCAGTGCTCGCGGTCGCGTGGGCAGCCGGCGCAGCTCAGCAGACGGCGGTCACCGCCGCGCTGTGGAGCACCATCGTGAGCCTGGTGGCATTCGAGCTGATCGCCGGCATCCGCTCGCGAGCGAGCCCGCGTGAGCTGGCGCTCGAGGGCGCTGTGGGCGCCGCCATGGGGATCGCGATCCTCGCCCTGAAGATCGTCCTGCACTGATCGTCCCGAAGGCTCGACCTGCAGGCAGCTGACGCCCTGCAGGTCACCTGTAGACAAAAAATCGCTGACATGAGATGATCTGAGCCGCGAGACGCATGACAGCAGTTCGCTGGTTCGAAAGATCGCTTGAAGGAGAGGGAGCATGGGATCCGGACGTAGGACGTCGGCGACGGCGCGCGATGCGCGCGGGAACAGGGCCAAGAGCGCCAACAGGCCCAAAGGCTCGGTGCGGATCGCATCCGGGCGGGTCGCTCCGCTCTACAAGCGTCTGCCGCACGGGCCCCACAGACTCGAGCGCAACGAGGTCATCCTCAACCAGCGCGCGCGCATCCACGGAGCGATGGTCGAGGCCGTCGCGCGGGGCGGCTATGAGGGGACCAGCGTCAAGCAGGTGATCGGCCTGGCGGGCGTCTCGCGCCGCTCCTTCTATGAGCAGTTCGCCAACAAGGAAGAGTGCTTCCTGGTCACGTTCGACCTGATCGTCCGGCGTGACATCCAGCACATCAGGAGGGCCTACCTGGCCGTTGACGGATCGCTCGAAGAGCGCGTGAGCGCGGTATTCCAACGACTCACCCAGACGATCGAGGACGACCGCAACGCGACCATTCTCGCGGTGCTCGAGGCCCAGCGGGCCGGTCCGGCCGGCGTGTTGCGCGTGCGCAAGGCCGCCGGCGTCTGCGAGCACATGCTCGCGCGCAGCTTCGCCGAGTCGCGCGGCGCGATCCCGCTGCCGACGCCGATCATCCGCGGCATCGTCGGCGGCCTGCACGGCATCGCCTCGACGTACCTGCGCCGGACCAGCACGACCGGGCAAGGACGCGCCGAGCTCGCCGAGGAGCTGCTGCGCTGGACGCTGCTGTTCCAGACGCCCGCCGCGGAGCAGATGTCCGAGCGCATGGCCGCCGGGCTGACCGCGCGCATGCGCGAGATCTCCTCCGCCTGCGGCCACAGGCTGGGTGGCGCCGAAGCTCCGAGTCGTGACGAGCGCACACGACTGCTCCAGGGAATCCTGCGGCTGGTCACGCGCGATGACTACCGCGCGCTGAGCGCGCCGCAGATCGCCGACGAGGCCAACGTGTCGGTCGACGCGTTCTGCGAGCTGTTCACCGACAAGCAGGAGTGCTTCCTGGCGGCCCTCGACATGATCGGCGACGAACTGCTCGCGATCGCCGCCGATCCCGACCTCGTCTCCAGCGACTGGGCGCGAGCGGTCCGCCAGGTCCTCGCGGAGCTGATGCGCTACCTAGCCGACCATCCCCTCCGAGCCCGCACCCTGGCCCAGGAGGCCTTCTTCGCGGGCACCGAGGCGTTCGAGCGAACCGTCGAGCTCTCCCACAGCGTCGCCACGCTGCTCACCGAGGGAGCGCCCGCGCAGGCGCAGGGCAGGCACACCGTCGATGCCGTCGCAGGCGCGATCTGGCACACGGTCCGCTGCCAGGTCGCCGGCGGACGCGTCGAGCTGCTGCCGGCCCTCTCCGATCACCTCGCCTACGTCGTGCTCGCCCCATACATCGGCGCGCAAGCCGCCGTCGAGATCGTCACCGAGGAGCGCCGGCCTAGCTGCGGCGCCGGCGGGACAGGCGTTCCGCGAAGTACGTGAGCACGATCCCAACCAGCAGCGAGATCACGATCACCACGATCAGCGGAGCCTTGCCGGACCCGAACGCCCAGTGGACCTCCACCTCGTTCAGGTTGAGCAACGCGAACACGATCGCCAGCGCAGCGAGGATGAACAGCGAGCTTGCACGCGCCATCTCGCCTTTGGCGCGCCGGTCGGGCTCCTGCTTGCGCTGAGCGCCCTGG
Organism: Solirubrobacteraceae bacterium; assembly: GCA_050012835.1. Taxonomy (GTDB): domain Bacteria; phylum Actinomycetota; class Thermoleophilia; order Solirubrobacterales; family Solirubrobacteraceae; genus Palsa-744. The sequence continues at coordinate 6,542 of JBEKGK010000154.1, forward strand.
GCCGGCTTCTGTGCTGAGGGAGCTGACATCGTCTCTGCGTTGATCGTACCGCTCAGACCGAGAGGCGGTGCGGGGTCGGCGTGCCACCGTCGAATACCTCGCCGCCAGGAGCCGGCCGTATAACCATCGTGATACCGGACGTGCGTGGTGGGGGAAGCACCGGGTAGGCGGCGAATACCATGGGTGTGATGAAGCGGAACCTGATCGGAGCGCTCGCCGCGCTCAGCCTCGGCGCAGGCGCCGTGGCGCTCGGCGGCTGCGGGGGCTCCCAGACCAAGACGGTGACCGTCGCCAGCGCCCCGGCTGTCACGCACAGCACCCCCACGAGCGCCGCGCCGAGCACGACGACCACCAGCGCCGCCACGTCCACGAGCACTACCCCCGCAACCACGGGCACCGCCGGCGGCACCGCCGCGCCGGGCGCCACTCACACCGCGCCCGAGCCGGAATTCACCCAGCACGAATCCCACGCCGAAGGCGTCAGCGAAGCGCTCGCCCTGCTCAAGGGCCGCGGCTACACCGCCGGCGAAAGCTCTCAATATCACTCCAATCAAACGCTGCGGGTGCTCGTCGGCACGAAGACCGGCTCCAGCGACGGCTACGACCAGCAGGCGTTCTTCTTCGTCGGCGGCCGCTACATCGGCACCGACACCAAGGAACCGAGCGCCACCGTCAAGGTGATCGCCCAGAGCGACACCGAAGTCACGCTCGGCTATCCGCTGTATCGCAAAGGCGATCCCCTGTCGAACCCCAGCGGCGGCCAGGCGACCGTCCACTTCCAGCTCAACAACGGCAAACTCACCGCCCTGGACCCGATCCCGCCGGCCAACTCGGCGACCGGCACCAGCAGATACTAGGGCCGCCGCTCGAGCCCGCGCCTGACGCCAGACGGAAGGCCCTATCTTGGTGTGCACACAACTGCACACGCGAGAAAGGCTTGCACCGATGAGCGTAAAGATCGAAGGCCGGGCCGAGGAGCTGCTGAAGGCCAAGAACTTCTGCAACGTGTCAACACTGCGCGCCGACGGATCCGTGCACGGCGTGCCCGTGTGGGTGGACGTCCAGGACGGGCGCCCAGTCGTCAACAGCGCCGAGGGACGCAGCTGGGTGCGCAACCTCGAGCGCGACCCGCGGGTGACGCTCACGGTGCAGAACCTCGAGAACCCCTACGAGTACGTCGAGGTGCGCGGACGCGTGGCCGAGCGCACGCACGACGGCGCCGACGAGCACATCGACGCGATGGCCAAGAAGTACATGGACGCGGACGAGTACCCGCTGCGCCAGCCCGGAGAACAGCGCGTGATCATCCGCGTCGAGCCTGAGCACGTGCACGCGTACGGCGGCTGACCCCCTCCTCGGGACCGAACCGCCCGGCCGCGCCGCCACCGGCCGGGCGCCAGGCGCAAGCTCGAGCCCGCGACGGGCTCAGCTGCGCCGCAGCAGCCGCGACCACAGCGACGGCCGGCGCGGCTGCATGCGCTGCCACTCGTCCCTCAGCGGCAGCTGTCCGCGTTTACGGGCCGCCAGCACGCAAGCTGTGTGCGCGTGGCGGCGACGGCGAGTGTCGCCTTCCGGCGCGATCAGCATATGCTCGCTCAGAGCGGGCAGAGAATGACCACAGATCGGACAGCTATACGTCGCCGGCTTGCGATTCGCGGCAGGCCGCACCGTCCACCATGGGGCGCGCGGAAGGCTGGTCATGACTCCATTCTCGCGCCCCTGGCCGCCACCGTCGCCGCGACCGTGACCATCGGCGTCGGGCTCGCTCTGGCGAGGTCCGAGCGCGAGCGTCGCCGTGCGCGCCAGCGTCAGCTCGAACGCCAGCTCGGCCTGCAACCCGGCGAGTCGCTCTCAGGCGGCCTGCGCCGCATGGCCCTCGGCCAGGCCGATCTCGCGATCGAGCTGCTCGAAGGCGGCGGCGGCAATGGCGCGAGCCCCGCCTGCGCGCCGGACGAGCACGCCGTGCACGAGACGCGCAAGGCGCTCAAGCGACTGCGCGCGCTGCTGCGCCTGCTCGAGCACGAGCTCGGCAAGCAGGCATACGCACGTGAGAGCGCCGCGCTGCGCGACATCGCTCGCCAGCT
>JBEKGK010000155.1:0-8581 GCA_050012835.1 Solirubrobacteraceae bacterium
CCGCGACTTCGTCGCGCGGACCGAGGACCTGCCCGTGGGCTTTCTCGTGCGCGGCGCGTGCAAGACCGACCCCGGCGACGAGGTCATCGCGGCCTACGACGCCCCGTACCCCGACATCGCGTCGAAGGCCGGGGCGCGCGCATTCCCACTGCTGATCCCCCGCACGCCCGACGCTCCCGGCGCGCAGGCCGGCCAGCGCGTGCATGCCGCGCTGCGCGAGGATCGCCGCCCGACGCTGATGCTGTGGGGCGACAGCGACCCGGTCCTGCCGCTGTCGACGGGCGAGCGCTTCGCCGAGTCGATCGGCCGCGCGGCGCCGCGCACGATCGAGGACGCGAGCCATTTCCTCCAGGAGGACCAGGGACCGCTGATCGGCGCGCTGATCGCAGACTGGCTTACAGCCGGCTGATCAGTCGCCGGTCGACTGCGTGATGCGCGGGCGCTCGGGGGCGGGCTCGAGCCCGGGCTCCGAGCGCGCGGCCCGCAGCTCGTACTCGCGGCGCGTGTTCGTGTCGGCGCCGACGAGCACGCGGTCGGCCCTCATCGCGCGCGTCATGCCTTCGGCGAGCGCGCGCGGCAGCAGCGTGCCGAGCGCGTTGGTGCGCTTGGCCGACTTGGGCACCCACACGTCCACGATGCCGAGCTGCAGCGCCTCGACGATCGCATCGGCGACGTCGGTGGGCTCGAGGTTGCGCATGCCGCGGACTTCGCCCAGGCCAGAGCCGAGCTCGGTGTTGACGATCGTCGGCATCACGTAGGTGAGGTCGATGTGCGCGCCCATCAGGCGCAGCTCGCCGCGGACGGCCTCGGTGAGGCCGACGACGGCGTGCTTGGTCGCCGAGTATGTGGCGCCGCCGGGCGCGCCGAACTTGCCGGCCTGCGAGGAGATGTTGACGATGTGGCCGCGGTCGCGCGGGACCATGCGCTCGAGCGCGAGCTTCATGCCGAGCATCACGCCGTGGAGGTTGATGTCCACCATCCGTCGCGTGGTGAGGTCGTCCTCGTCGAGGAAGCTTCCGACCTGCATGATCCCGGCGTTGTTCACGAGCACGTCCAGCGGCCCGAGCTGCTCTTCGGCAGCGTCCAGGAAGGCGCTGAACGAGGCGCGGTCGGTCACGTCGAGCTCCAGCGCCACGGCGCTCGCGCCCAGCTCCTCGGCGGTGCGGGTGGCGGCCTCGAGGTCGACGTCGCCGATCGCCACGCGCATGCCCTGGCGCAGGAACGCCGCTGCGGTCGCGCGTCCGATGCCGCGTGCGGCGCCGGTGATCGCGGCTGTCTCTCCCGCGAGGATGCGGGGTTGCTTGGCCATGGTCTCCTCCTGATGGTGTCTGGCTGATCGAGCTCTCACGCAAAGCTAGCGCTTTGGCCAGCCAGCCAGCATCCAGATAGTATGGTCCCACCCACCATGCCGTTCTTCAAGTTCGAGCAGCAGCGCATCGCCTACACGGAGTTCGGCGGCGGTCCCGCGGAGCTCACCCCCGGCGGCGAGCGCGGGCGGACGGCCCGGAGCGCGCCCGCAAACGGGCGCCCGCTGATCCTGCTGCACGGGCTGCTGCTCTCCCAGGAGATGCACCGGCCGCTGGCCAAGGCGCTGGCGGCACGCGGCAATCGCGTGATCACGCTCGACCTGCTCGGCCACGGGCACTCGGATCGCCCGCGCGACATGTGGCGCTACTCGATGGCCACATACGGCGAGCAGGTGGTGGCGCTGATGGACCACCTGGAGATCGAGCAGGCGGTCGTGATGGGCACCTCACTCGGCGCCAACGCCGCGCTGGAGATCGCCGCGCACCACCCGGAGCGTCTGCGCGGATTGGTGATCGAGATGCCGGTGCTCGACAACGGGCTGCTGTGGAGCGCGCTTACGTTCACGCCGCTGCTCGTGGCGCTGACGTTCGGCGAGGCCGTGATGAAGCTGGTCGCGCGCGCCACGCGCGCGGTGCCACGACGGCTGCTGCCGCACTACGGCAACGTGATGCTCGACCTCGTGCGCCAGGAGCCCGGACCGGGCGGCGCGCTGCTGCAGGGACTGTTCTTCGGGCGCATCGCACCGCCGCGCAGCGAGCGCGCCACGTTCACCACGCCGACGCTCGTGCTCGGCCACCCGCGCGATCCGGTGCACCCGTTCTCCGACGCGGGCATGCTCGCCAAGGAGATGCCCAACGCGAGGCTGCTGCAAGCCAACTCGCTGCTCGAGCTGCGCATGCATCCCGAGCGACTCACCGGCGAGATCGCGGCGTTCGTGGACGAGCTCTGGAAGAAGCCCCGCGCCAGGCAGCGCAAGCGCGCCGCCCGCTAGCCCTTCGGCGGAAACAGTTCCAGTTCGTTGACGTCTACATGCCCGGGCGCTTGGGCGGTGCCGACGGAGGACTGCGGCGCCCTGCTGATCCACAGGGTGATGAACGTGAACTCCTTGGAGGAGTCGCGCAGAGGGAGGCGCAGGCGCTTCTTCTTGGCCACGGTGGGCGCGCTCAGCGGGATCCACGTGGGGTCGGTGATCGACGCGGGCGCGGTGTGGCCGTTGGCGCCGTAGACCTGGACGGTCATTCCTGGCGTGGAGGTGACGAGCTCGAGCACAGCCACCCTCTGCTTGGCCTTCAGGTCGATCAGCAGCCCCTGCGCCATCTTCGGGGCGGTGGCCGGGTTGAGCTGCGCGGTCCACGCGGTCGAGGTGTCGCCGTCGATCGCCAGGCTCGGGTCGCCGAAGCCACTCGCGGGGTAGCCGTAGGGGTCGTACGTGGTGGCGGCGTTTGTGTCCAGCAGGATCGCCGACTGCTGGGCTTCTTCGTTCGTGGTTTCGCCCGTCGTGCTCGAGCCGCTGGAGGGCGTGGTGCTGGTCGGCGTGGTGGTCGTCTTGGTTTCCGAGGATGGCGTCGTGCTGGTGGCTTTTTCGGAGGCTTTCGGCGTGGTCGCCGTGAGCGGGATCTTTGGCGGTTTGACCGTCCCCAGCGGGAGCGTCGATTTGGTCCCGGGCGTCGTGCCCAGCGCTCCGGGCGTGGTCGGAGTGGTCCCCGGGGTGGTGGGCGTGGTCGCCGTCGGGGCGGGGGCCTGCGCGACGGTCTTGGTCACCACGGGCGCCCGGGCGGTGCCCTTGCTCAGCGCCGCCACCGCAGCGGCGGCGGCGCCCAGCACGAGCACCACGACTGCCCCCAGGACGGTCGCGGCCGAACGCCAACCCGGGGTGCCGAGGCTGCCGGGGGCGCCGGCGCCGCACTGCAGGCACCAGTCCTGGCCGGGCGCCATCTGAGAGCCGCAGCGGGCGCAGCTGCGCCCGCTGGCGGTAGGCGGGGGAGGGGCGGCAGGCCCGGCGGGAGGGGCGGGAGGGGTCCCTTCCGAACCGTCCGGTGGCGCGTGCGCGTCGGAGAGGGCGGGCGGAGAGTCGGCGAGCGACGTTGCCATCACGCTGGATTCTAGCTTTACACGATGTCGCGGCCCGTCGGCTGGAGCTTCTCGTCGAGCTCCAACTGCCAGTAGTAGCGCGTGAACGTCATGCCCGCGCGGAACTCGCCGACGTGCGGCTCGACGCGCTCGCCGGCGGCCATGCGCACGATCAGCTCCGGGTAGCTGCGCCCGGGCAGCGCGGCGTATGCGGGCGCCGGGAAGGCGCCGCCGAAGCGCGTGTTCACGTCGGTGATGCCCAGCCCGATCTCCGGGTCGCGGAACACCTGGATGGTCGCCGGGCCGCGCACGCCCAGGGCCTCCATGACCCGCCGGCCGAGCTCGATCAGCTCCTCGTCGTGGATCACCTGGCCCTTGATCGACTCGCCGCCGCGCGACTCGAGCATCGTGCGCGGGATCGCGTTCAGGCAGCGCCCGTCGCGATCGCCGAGGCAGTCGATCGAGAGCTCGTCGCCGCCCATCGCGCGCTGGACCATCACCGGCTCGGGCCCCGGCAGGCCCTTCGGGCGCGCTGAGATCGGCGCCTGCTGGACGTAGTCGATGAAGAAGCGTGCCTGCGCGGCGTCGTGCGCGAGGTGGATCGAGCGCGCCCCGGAGCCGCGGCGGGGCTTGACCATCACCGGGTAGTCGAGCGCGTCGAGGTCGTCCTCCGGCAGGGCGGTCGGCGGTGAGGGGAGACCGAGCCGCGCCAGCAGCAGGTGCGCCTCGTACTTGTCGTAGGTAGCGCGGGCGACCGCGGCCGACGGCACGAGCGCGGGAAGCCGATGCTCCTCCAGAGCGCCAGCCAGGATCTCTATATCCAAATCGGTCAGCGGCAGCACGGCACCGACGCCGTGCTGCTCGCACAGCGCCGTCAGCGCGGGCACGTATTCGGGGTGGTCCATGCGCGGCACCGCCGCGCGCACGTGCGCCGCGTACTGCGCGGGCGCGAGCGGCGAGGGGTCGGCGACGATCGTCTTGGTGAGGGCGGCGAAGCACGACACGATGTCGTAGCGCTTGCCCGCGCCCGTCAGCAGGATCGCGGGGGGGTCGGGGCTCGCGCTGGGCGCGCCGGCGGGCTGGCCGTCAGGCGGGCTCAAAGCTCGCCCTCCCAGCCGCCGGCGTGGCCCTTGTACAGGCCGGAGCCGCCGAGCACCATCGCGACGGTGCGCCACAGGATCTGCGCGTCGAGCGCGAGCGAGCGGTGCTCGATGTAGTACAGGTCGAGCTCGATGCGCTGCGCCCACGGCAGCGACGCGCGACCGTTGACCTGCGCCCAGCCGGTGATGCCGGGCTTGACCGCCAGACGTCCGCGCTGACGCTCGGTGTACTGCTCGACCTGCACCGGCAGCGTCGGGCGCGGGCCGATCAGCGACATGTCGCCGCGAAGCACGTTCAGCAGGTTTGGCAGCTCATCGAGCGAGGTGCGCCGCAGGAGCGCGCCCACGCGCGTGATGCGCGCGTCGTTCTCGTCGACCGCCAGCCCCGCGCCCATGTGCTCCGCGCCCTCGACCATCGTGCGCAGCTTCAGCACGTCGAACTCGCGGCCGTACAGGCCGCTGCGGCGCTGCCGGTAGATCACCGGACCGGGGCTCTCCAGGCGGATCGCCAGCGCCGCGAGCGCGAGCACGGGCGAGCTCGCGGCGAGCGCGAGCGCGGACACGACCACATCGACGGCGCGGCGGATCACAGCGACGATTCTCGCAGCGGGCGCGCGCAGGGCCTCAGCGCGTCCCCTCTGCCGCCTCCCAGGCGGCGGATGTGCCGTGGCGCAGCCAGTCCCACAGCCCGGCGGCGAGCGAGGTGGTGGTGAGCACGTAGTAGCGGGCGATCAACAGCGGGCGCACGGGCAGCGCCCCGGCGAGCGCGGCGGCGAGCAGCAGCGCGAGCTGGAGACCGAGCGTGACGACATACAGCGTGCCGGCGCCACGCGCCACGAGCGCGATGTTGGCGGCCAGCGCGAGCACGTGCAGGATGGGCGTGGCGTAGCGCAGCAGGCGGTGGGAGAGGATCATGAGCGCGTAGCCGGGCGGGTAGCCGCGGGGGGAGAGCATGCCGCCGCGCAGCAGGATCGGCCAGGTGTGGCTCATCATGCGCCGCTTGCGCGCGAACTCGCCGGCGAGCGACGGCACCATCTTCTCGCTGGCGCGCGCATCCGCCACGTACACGGCGCGCAGGCCGCGCTTGACGATGTTGAACGGCAGCGACAGGTCGTGGCCCATGATCGGGTCGACCACTATGTAGGACTCGCGGCGGGTGGCGTAGATGGCGCCGTTGCCGGCGGTGATCGACGACAGCCGCGACTCGAGCGCGCGCACGGCCAGCTCGTAGCGCCAGTAGACGCCCTCCTGGTTGCCGCCGCCGGCGGCGCCCTGCACGAAGCGCACCTGCCCGCAGGCGTAGCCGACGCGGGGATCCTCGAACGCGCTCACGAGCGTGCGCGCGGCGGCGGGCTCCCATTGCGCGTTGGCGTCGGAGAACGCCACGATCTCGCCGCTCGCCTGCTGCACGGCGGCGTCCTGCGCACGGATCTTGCCGCCGCGCGGCAGCTCGAGCACGAGGTCGGCGCCCGCGGCCCTTGCGCGCGCGGCGGTCGCGTCGGTGCAGCCATCGCACGCGACGATCACCTGCAGCAGCTCGCGCGGGTAGTCGAGGGCGAGCGCGTTGGCGACCTTCGCGGCGATCACCTCCTGCTCGTCGTGCGCGGCCACGATCAGCGACAGAGCGGGGAGCGATGCCGGGGGGGACGACTGTTTAAGGGCTCCGCCCTCCGGGCTCCGCTGCGTGCGTTCGCGTGGGCCTGACGCGGCTGGGGGCAGCACGCGGGCGAGGCCCGCGAGCGCGGCGGCGTAGCCCACCTGCGTCCACACGATCAGCCCGCCGGACACCCACAGCATGGCCTCGAGCGCGGTGTTCATCGGCTGTGAGTCTCGCGGAGCAGCGACTCGTACAGCTCGAGCGTGCGGCGCGCGATCGCGCGCCAGGAGTACTCGCCGTGCGCGAGCTCGCGTGCGCGCGCGGCCAGCGCGGCGCGTGCGCGCTCGTCGGCGAGCAGCTCGCGCAGCGCTGCGTGCAGCGCTGCGGCGTCGCCGGCGGGGAACGTGCGCGCGGCGCCGGTGGCTGCGATCTCGGGGAAGCCGCCGACGTCGCTGAGCAGGAGCGGCTTGCCGAACGCGAGCGCGGTGAACAGCACGCCCGACTGGTCGATCTCGCGGTAGGGCAGTACGACCACGTCGGCGCGCCGGAAGTACGCGGGCAGCTCGTCGTCGCCGATGAAGCGCGCCACGAAGCGCACGCCCGGCGGAGCGGCAGCACGCAGCGCGGAGATGTCCATGCGCGGCGCGCCCGCGATCCACAGCTCAGCTCCCTCGATCCCGCGCCATGCCTCGAGCAGCAGGTCGATGCCCTTGTACGGCCGCATCAGCCCGAAGCACAGGACCACCGGCTTCTCGGTCTGAAATGGCGGCTGCTCGCGCACGTCGCTGGCGGGTGGTTCGGCGCTGGCGGGCGGTTCGGCGCTGGCACCGGCTGCGGCGCTCGGAGCGGAACCCGACGCGAGGTGCTCGAAGACACCGTGCGGGATCACATGCACGCGCTCGGGATCGACGTCCAGCTCGCCTGTGAGGCGCCGCCGGCCGTGCTCGGAGTGCACGACGACCGCGTCGAAGCGCTCATACAGGCGCCGCTGCGCCGCGCGCTGGCCCGGCCGGGCCTCGCGGGGGAGGATGTCGTGCGCGGTCAGCACCAGCGGGCGTCCGGCGGGCAGCAGGTGGCCGTCGATGTGCTGGACGGACAGCCACTGGAAGTGCACGACGTCGGCCGCGCGCGCGGCGTGGCGGTAGCGCAGCATGTCGGGCACGTGCTCGGCGAGCTTGACAGCGCGGCGGGCGCGCGGATCGGGCACGCGGGCGGCGAGACCGTAGAACAGCTCGCGGCGCGCATAGCCCTCCGCCGGCGCGACGGGACCGTGGGCGAAGTGGCTCGTGTACAGCTCCACGTCGGCCCCGGCGGCGCCCAGCGCGCGACACAGCGCGTGGTCGTAGGGCGGCGTGTAAGCCGAGGGATCGACGACGTGGACGCGCACCGGCCTCGTGAGGGGCTGCCCGCTCAACGCCCCGCGAGCGGCGCGACGTAGCGCAGGAACGGCTCGATCTCGAGCGCGCGCCCGGTGGCGCGCTCGACCAGCGGCATCGTGTCCAGGCGCCGCCCGAAGCGGTGCACGTGCTCGCCGAGCCAGCGCTGGATCGGAGCGAGGACGCCGCGGCGCAGGTCCTCCTCGCGCGAGCCGAGCTCGGCCTCCATCGCCTCCCATAGCTGTGCGGCGATCAGGCAGCCGAGCGCGTAGCTGGGGAAGTAGCCGAAGGCGCCGGCGCCCCAGTGCACGTCCTGCAGGCAGCCGAGCGCGTCTGATGGAACCTCCACGCCGAGCAGGCGTCGCATCTGCTCGTGCCAGGCGGCGGGCAGGTCGGCGACGGCGAGGTCGCCGTCGATCAGCGCAAGCTCGAGCTCGAAGCGCGCCACGATGTGCAGTGGGTAGGTGAGCGGGTCGGCGGACACGCGCACGGCGGAGGGCTCGACGCCCACGAGCGCGGCGTGCAGGTCGGCGCCGGACACGGCAAAGCCGCCGGCGCCCAGCTCTGCGGCGAGCACCTCCGCGAAGGCGGGGCTGCGCGCCACGTGGTTCTCCCACAGCTTGCTCTGGGACTCGTGGATCGACATCGACGTGCCGCCGCCGAGGTTGGTGCGATCCAGCGCGGTGTCGACCTGACGCTCGTACAGCGCGTGGCCGTACTCGTGCAACGAGCTGAGCAGCGACTCCACCTCGCCGTCGCTGTAACGCGTGGTCAGCCGCGTGTCGCCGCGGCCGACCCACGCGGTGAACGGGTGCGCCGAGACGTCCACGCGCCAGCTCGCCTGATCGACCCCCAGCCGGCGCAGCGTGCCCGCGACCGCCGCGCGCTGCGCGGCGACGGGCACCTCGAGCGTCCGTCGGGGCGAGCGCACGCGCGCCTCGGCGGCGAGCGGCGGCAGCTCCCGCGCAAGCGCGCCGAACACACGGCGCAGCTCGTCCGTGCGCAGCCCGAAGTCGTAGTCGCCCAGCAGCCCCTCGTAGCGGCTCTCGCCGTCCTGCGCCACGCACTCTCCGTAGGCGCGCGCGAGCTCCACGTTTCGTTGCAGCGCGGGTATGAACGCCGCGAAGTCG
>JBEKGK010000156.1:0-8485 GCA_050012835.1 Solirubrobacteraceae bacterium
AACGTCGTGTGCGCACCGATGGAGTCCGTGATCTGGCTTAGCCGATCGTTGATCTGACTGCTCATGAGGGCGTAGAAGAGCTCGTCCTTGCTCCCGAAGTTTGAGTAGATCGCACCCTTCGTGAGTCCAGCAGTCGCCGAGATCTCGTCGAGCGAGGCCTGCATGTAGCCGCGCTCAGCGAACACCGTGCCCGCGGCGGCGATCAGGCGTTCACGGGTCTGTTCCCGCGTTGGGCGACGGCGAACCCGCGTGTCTGGGCGGTTGGTCATCACGACTATGGTACTGTCGGTACTGGATACCGTTGGTATCAAAACGAGGAAAGAGATGCAATCATGGCTCGGACGGCTTTTGTGACAGGCGCTGCTGGTTTCCTGGGCCGGCATCTCATCGAGGAACTCGAACGGCAAGGCTGGGACATCACCGCGTTCTGCCTCGAGACGGATCACACCGATCTTCTGTCCTCGGCGGTCCACATCGAGATCGGCGACCTCACCGACCCGGACCGGGTGCTCGAGGCTCTGCCCGACGGCGTCGACGCGATCTTCCACCTGGCCGCCAACACCACCACCTGGTCAAGGAATGCCGTCGCCCAGTTCCACGTGAACGTTGACGGGACGGCGAACGTAATCGAGGCGGCCCTCGCGAAGCGTGCGCGGCGCCTGATCTACACGTCGTCGATCTCGGCATTTGGCTACCAGCCCGGCGTCCGGATAGACGAGCGCACCGCATCGAACGCGCCGACGCGCGGCGACAACTACGGGAAGAGCAAGTTGCAGGCCGAGGGACTGATCAAGCAGGCCTGTGCCGACCGGGGACTGTCGGCGGTGATCCTGAACCCCGTCAATATCGTCGGCGCCTACGACACGACGAACTGGTCCCAGCAGCTCATCCTGCCGATCTCGAAAGGGACCCTAAGATTCGTGCCCCCCGGGTCGGCGACCTGGATCTCGGTGCACGACGTCATCAACGCCCACATCGCCGCGGTCGACAACGAGGAGTCTGGCACGAACTTCGTGCTCGGCGGCGTCGAGGCGTCCTTCATGGAGGTCACCAACGAGATCGCTGCGATCCTCCGAAAGCCACGCGTGCGTCGCGCGACGTCGCAGACCACAATGTGGTTGCTGTTCCTCCTTTCCAACGCGAAGGCTCTCGCCACCCGAACCGAACCGGAGCTCACACTCCCGAAGTACCGGCGGTCGGTCGGCGATCTTCTTGTCGACGACAGCAAGGCGCACAGGGCACTCGGACTCCAGCGCACGACACTTCACGACATGCTCGACGAGACGATCCAGTGGCTCGAGCAGGCCAGCATGCTCGACCAGCCGGCGAGCACGCAGGGCGTTGACTGGGTTGAGGTCAACGACGAGCCCCACCACATCGAGCTGTTTAGTAACGACGCAGTACGCGTGTATGAGGCACGCGTCGACCCGGGAACCGCGACGCTCTACCATCACCACACTCTCGACACCGTGTACGTGATCATGGCGGGCGGGACGTTCCGCTCGGAGGAACCGACACATCAAAAGTCGAGCACCAAGCTCGGCCGCTCCGTCTCGGCCCCAACCAAGCTTCTATGGGGAACCCGTCGAGCCGTAACGCATGGAACGCTCCAAATGCCCACCGGCACGGTCTTTATGCAGTACCACGGAGCGAATCCCCTCATCCACCGAGTTGTCGCATCATCCAAGAACGTCGCACAAATCCGGATGCTCGGCATAGAGCTTCACGCAACGAGCCACCCACCGGCTCTAGCAACGGGCTCCGGCGTGGAGCTTGAGTACGCAGATGAGCGCGCACGCACATACCGCATCCAACGGGAGATGGGCGAGTCGACTGGCACGCTGCGTCCAGCGCATGGCGCCGTCCTCGCAGTCACCACCGGCACCGCCGTTCTGAGCATCGACGGCACCGAACAGCGGATCGCCGCAGGCTCTGCCTCCTGGATCATCCCAACAACCGACATCCACCTCAGCAACCCGGAGACGACCACGCTCAACTGCCTCCTAACCGTCATCTGATGCGGGCAACACATGTGTGGTCTTTGTTCGGTCCCCACGCGGCTGCGCTCCGCGAACGCCAGATGTACTCAGAGCTACCGGAGCCCGTGATCACGCCCGCGACCGCGTACGAGCACATCGTCGCCGACACGATCGAGATGATCGGTGTTACCGAGCGCTTCCCCGACACAGATAGCAGCCTGCTGCGCTACCTGCAGAACAGCGAGGACCTCGCCGCGCGATCCCCCCGCTTCGAGGCCGAGATCCACGGAATCCAGATACAGGCCGACGGCACCCACTTGGTCCCCTGCATGCCAGCAGTCACAGCCCGGCTCAATGGGCAAACATCCATGAGGGTCGCCCACGTCACCAGGGCATCGGCATGAACGCAGTCGAGCCAACAACGATCGTGCTTCATGGTCGCCGGGTGCGCTACGTACAGGCGGGCAGCGGCCCAGTGCTGTTGCTGATACACGGGTTGGCAGGGACGCTTGAGAACTGGGACGCGGTGATCGAGCCGCTGGCTCGCGACCACACTGTCCTGGCGGCCGATCTCCCCGGGCACGGCGCGTCAGAGCCCTGCGATGACTACTCGCTCGGGTCTTTGGCCTCAGGCCAGCGTGATCTGCTCGTCGCGCTGGGACATGAGCGCGCGACCCTCGTCGGGCACTCGCTCGGCGGCGGCGTAGCGATGCAGATGGCCTACCAGTTCCCAGAGATCACCGAACGGCTGATCCTGGTCTCAAGCGGCGGCCTCGGCCGCGAGGTGAGCCCGGTCCTGCGTGCCGCGTCACTCCCGGGCGCGAATCTGCTCATCTCCGCCACTGCCCGTGCAGGACAAGAAGCCGGCTCCGCGCTCGGTAGTGCTCTGGCTGCCTTCGGGCTGAAGCCAAACGCAGACATCGCGGAGCTCGCACGCGGATACGCCACCCTCGCCGACGAGGAGCATCGCGCAGCGTTCCTCGCGACGCTGAGCGCCGTAATCGACGTCGACGGTCAGCGCGTGGACGCCAGCGACAAGCTCTACCTCATGGACGAGGTGCCCGTCCTCATCATCTGGGGCTCGAGCGACCGGATAATTCCGCCTCCGCACGCCGAGCACGCCCACCAAGCCTTCCCAGGTAGCCGCGTCGAGATCTTCGACGGGGTCGGCCATCTCCCCCAGATCGAGGCGCCGAGCGAGTTCATCGCAGCCGTGCAGCGGTTCCTCACCGAAACCGAGCCCGCGCCATGGGACGTAGGCCGGTGGCGCGCCAAGATCACCAGCGATTGCGTGACCAGAGCGTTCTGGTGAGCCGCCAAGAATTCGCTAAGACCAATCCGTACCCGCAGCAGACCTCCCTTCATGACAGAACGAGCCTGACGCTGCAAGAGCGGCCAGTCCCCCAATGCGCGGACTGCAGGGGAGCCGGCGCCTTCCGATCGGACCGGTGCCAAGCGCTGCTCGGGGCGCGTTGTGCTTTTGGCGAGGAGCGCGTCTCTCCCGACCGCGCGGGAGAGATCTCCGATCTCAGAAAGCAGGTCCGCGTGTCACGCCAGTGCCGGCGTGTTCGGCGGGCCCGCAAACGCGGCGAGGGAGAACCGGCGTCGCGCCGGCGCGAAGGACCTCGGGCTTGTCGATTGCGAGACAGCTGGCGGGGGCGGCGATCGGTTCTCCTCCGACAGCAAAGCAGGTCGCCGCTCCCTTCTCTACAGCCCCATAGCGGTAGCGCGGTCGCCCCGCAAAGCCACTGCTGGGCGCATTCAGCGCCGTCGGGGTCGTCGCGCGCGCCGATTCGCCAAGCGGTCTGGGCGGGTCCTTGCGCGCACCGGGGGGTCGCTGTAGGGTCGCGCCATGGCGAGCACCACGGTTGAGATCGCGCGGCCGCCCGACGAGGTCTTTGCGTTCGTCACCGATCCCACCAAGCTGTCCGCCTGGCAGGACGCCGAGGAGGTGCAGCAGCTCACGGAGGGGCCGGTGCGGGCCGGAACGCGCTTCCGCGAGGTCCATAAGGCCATGGGCCGGCGGCGGGTCGAGCTGACCGAGGTGGTCGAGCACGATCCGGGCCGGCTGTTTCACATTCGCGTCGTCGAGGGGCCGCCCGTCGACGGTCGTTGGGAGTTCGCGCCGACGCCGGCCGGCGGCACGCGCGTGACGCTCACGCCACTCGCCCACCTGCCCGGCCGCGCGCGTATCGCCAATCGTGCGATGGAGCAGATGGCCGCGCTGGCGTTCCGTCGCTTCCATCGACGGCTCAAGCGCGCGCTGGAGCAGGGCGCCATGTAGTCGACCTGCCCACGGAGTCGCAGCAGGCCCTGTCGCTGCGCGGAGCCGGAGCCGGAGCCCGCGCTCGCACTCGTCCCGGAGGACTGGGCGACCGGTCTTCGTCCGTCGCGGAAGCTCCTGCCGGCGAGATCTACGCCCGTCTTGGACACCGCCGGGCCGCTGGTGCTGCTAGCGCCGCGAGGGTCAGGCACAGCGGTGCGTACACGCGGCGGTCCAACCGCCGAAAACGGCCGCAATGGCGACAAGGCAGAAGCGAGGTGTATCGGTGAGCGAGTCGCCCGGATCAGTCGTTTTTGACCGGCCGGAAGGCGTCGAGCGCCGCCTGCAGGATCGGCTCGTGGTAGCTGGTGTCTCCTGGGATCTTGGCGATGGCGCCGACCATGTCGAGGATCTGCTCGAGGGTGAGATCGACCCGGATCTCGCCTGACTCCTGGGCAGCGAGCAGGAGGGGCCGGCTGGCGTCGAGTACGCGGGCGAGACCTGTCCCGAACACGGGGTCGTCCGGGCTCGCTTGTTGGAGCAGCTCGGCGGCCACGAGCCGCTTGCTCGTGAAGTAGGTGTAGAAGCGCCGCAGCCACGCCGTGAAGGTCGCTCCGGGGCTGCCTCCGTCGATCGTCGCGGCGGCTTCGCAGACCGCGTCGATCTCGTCGAGGTAGAGCGCCTCCAAGAGCTCGCGTCGGTTGGCGAAGTTGCGATACAGCGTGGCCGATCCGACCCCAGCGCGTCGGGAGATCTCGGCCATCGAGACATCGGCGTCCGGATCGGCGAACGCGGCACGCGCGGCGGTGAGGATCCTCTCGCGGTTGCGCTCGGCGTCGACCCGTCGGGCTGGTGGCTGGGGCGTCAGTGATCGCGTCATGCGTTAAGTGGGGAGGGACCCCGGTTCTGCGCTATGGTCATGTGGGCACCCTCCCCGTTTCTCTATCCAGTCTAGCCGCTCCCCGCCGTCAGCCCATGGCGGGCAACGCCAACCGCCACATCACAAGGAGCACTCTTCATGAGTCATACACAACCAACGGCCGTCGACGTTCCCACCGGCACGGCTGTCTCAGTCATCTCGGTCAGGCCGATCACGCTTGCAGCCCCCGGCCGTGGCCAAGACCTGGAGGTACGGGTATCGGTGCCGACGACCGGTCATGACCTGCCGGTTGTCGTCTTCTCGCACGGCATGACCTTGACCATGGACGACTACGCGCCCCTTGTCGACTTCTGGGCCGCCCACGGGTTCGTCGTCATCCAGCCCACCCATCTCGACTCGCTCAACCTTGCCCCGGACGATCCGCGCACCCCGTTCGTCTGGCGTATCCGGACCGACGACCTGACAGGCATCCTCGACCAGCTCGATGTCATCGAAGCCGCCGTCCCCGGGCTGACCGGACGCATTGACCACGATCGCATCGCCGTCGCCGGACACTCGTGGGGCGCGCAGACCGCGAGCACGCTTGCGGGCGCGCGGGTTATCGACGCCGCCGGCATGCCCGGCGAAAGCATGACTGACCCGCGAGTCAGGGCGGCAGTGCTGCTCTGTCTGCCCGGGACCGGCGGCGCCGACCTGACTCCACTCGCCGCCGAGTACTTCCCGTTCATGAGCCCTAATTTCGCCGAGCTGAAGACGCCGAGCCTGATGGTCGCTGGCGACCACGGTCAGTCCCCGCTGTCGGTGCGCGGCCCGGACTGGTTCACCGACGGCTACCGCCTCAGCCCGGGCGCCACGGATCTGCCACCTTGTTCGGCGCGGAACACGGGCTCGGTGGCATCCAGGGCTCTAATGACACGCGGACCACCGACGAGAGCCCGGAGCGCGTCGCGCTGATCCAGCAGATCACCCTGGCATATCTGCGTACCGCGTTGGGCCTCGACGACGGCGCGTGGCCTGTCGCGCGTGAGACCGTCGCCACCAGCGAGCCGTTGGGAAGGATCGACTCAAGGTGACCAACCCCCTCACGCCGGCCCGCAGGCCCAGCTTCGGAATCCTGACCGCCCCCATGCAGGTCGCCTACGACGACCTCCTGCGGGTCTGGCGCGAGGCCGACAACATCCCCGAGATCGAGCACGCGTGGCTGTTCGACCACCTCATGCCGATATTCGGTGATCCGAACGGCCCTACCTTCGAGGGCTGGACACTGCTCTCGGCGCTCGCCGCATACACCAAGCGGCTGCGCCTCGGGCTCCTAGTGACCAGCAACCGGATCCGCCCACCCGCGATGCTGGCCAAGATCGCCGCCACCGTCGACGTCGTGTCCGACGGGAGGCTCGACTTCGGCATCGGTGTCGGCTCCCGACCAAATCCCCCGGCAGCCTGGCGAGAGTACCCGGCGCACGGCCTGCCGTTCCACGACTTCGCCCACGCGGTCGGAAGCCTCGCCGAGGCATGCACAGTCATCCAACGCCTGTGGACAGAAGCCGAACCATTCGACTTCGACGGCAACTACATCCACCTAACTGGAGCGTTCTGCAACCCCAAGCCCGTCCAGCGACCTCATCCGCCGATCATCATCGGCGGACGTACCAGCGCAACGCTGCGCGTCGTTGCCAAGCATGCCGACCTGTGGAACATCCCCGGCGGCGACATCGACGACTGCATCAAGCGATCCGCCCTGCTCGACGAGTTCTGCGACGAGATCGGTCGGGATCCTGCCTCGATCACCCGCTCGATCCATCTCTCCGTCTCCTACGAGCAGACCACCACAACCCGCGACTCGATCGCGCGAGCCGTCGACGCCGGCTTCACGCACATCATTCTCGGACTGCCATCGCCATACCCCGAGAACGTCGCAAGCTGGGTCGCCAGCGAGCTCATCAACGAGTCAAGCTGAGCCGCCCTGGCCAAGGCATCCGCGCACCGCGGGCACCAATCTCTCGCTTCCCCGTTCCACGAAAGCTCAGTACTCTCGATGACTCCGTAGCCTCGTCGTCACGCGCCTGCCCCGGATGGGATCCGGCAGAGACAGACGCGTGACGTCGTTACCCACGTGGGGCCCCTGCTTTCGTTCGCCGGCGAGCATCTGGCCCCGGCGCCGACAGAGCCCTGATCGGCACGGAGACGAGGGCCCGGACGTAGATCGTTGTGCCCGGCGCTGGCGTGGGGCCCGAGTTTGGCGAGAAGTAGGTGCCCCAGCCTCACGAACGGAGCTCCTGGTTTGAGGGCACCGCGCGCATTGGCCCTGTCTTGGTTAGGGTCCCCCAACCAAGGTCGGATGCCGACGCGGCCCGACGACACCAGATCCTCTAGGAGAGCGCGCGTGAAGATCACCGGCTTTGAGGTCATCCCGTTCGAGACAACGGTCGATCGCATCTCCTTCGGGCAGCTCCTGTCTGACTACAGCGTTGTTCAGACAGTCACCAAGGTCACGACCGACGAAGGCGCCGAGGGCTACTACTTCGGTGGCCATTTTCACGGCGACCAAGACGGCCTTTTGCCCGGGGACCGCGCCTTGATCGCAAAGTTCCTCAGCCCCCTTCTGGCCGGTCAGGACCCGTTCGCCCGCGAGGAGATCTGGCGGCAGCTCTGGGCGGCCAAGTTGCCGGAGAACGTGTGCAGCGTGATTGACCTCGCACTGTGGGATCTCGCTGGGCGGGTTGCTGGCCTTCCGGTGTGCAAGCTCCTCGGCGGCGCGCGAGAGAAGGTCAAGGCGTACGCGAGCAGCTACAACAACCTCGGCGCCCCCGAGGACTATGCAGCGCACGCCGCCGAGTGCCAGCAGCAGGGCTATCTGGCGTACAAGATCCACCCATACCATTACTTCAACCCAGAGACCAAGCAGTTCGCGCTGCCGCGTCCCTCCTACGTCGACTGGGACATCGCCATCTGCGAGGCCGTCCGCGCCGCGGTCGGCGACGACCTGGTGCTCATGTTCGACCCCTGGGGCACGTACCACACGTACGCCGATGCCGTCCGCGTCGGACGTGAACTCGAACGCCTCGGCTTCTATTGGTACGAGCAGCCGATGCCTGAGTATCGGGTCGAGAACTACGTAAAGCTCGCCGACGAGCTGACCATCCCGATCTGCTCGCCTGAGATTGCCGAGGGCGGGATCTACACCCGCGCCGAGTGGCTCCTGCGTCGCGCGTCTGACATCAGCCGCATCGACGTGCTCCGCGTGTTGAGCGCCGCTGATTTCCGGGATGGCGGTGCCGTTGTGGATTGGCATCGAGGGGTGGGGTACGAAAGAAGAAGTAAGTGGGTCAGTGAGCTGCGGTTGCGGTCCAGAGTTGTGCTGGC
>JBEKGK010000157.1:0-11954 GCA_050012835.1 Solirubrobacteraceae bacterium
CAAGCCGGCACTTCAGCTCGTGGCGCCCCGGGAACCGCCCCCCGCGCACCCCCATGCCGACCCCCGCCGCACGCCCGGCCGATCAACGCTGCCCCTTGACAGACGCCCCTCCATATGAGCCCCGTGATCTCCTGCCACTGGGCGCTGGTGGAATAGATCCCGATCGGTCCGGTCGCGCCGGCGTTGTGCAGGCCGGCGATGAAGCCCTGCAGCGCGGCGATGTTGAGCTGGTAGGTCCCGGCCCAGCTCGCCATCAGCTCGACGTCCAGCCACCATGGCGCGGTCTTGGCCGCGACTGGGTCGAGCGCGGCGACGAGCCGGTAGGAGTGGGCGGCGCGCTGCTCGCCGTAGATGTACGAGCAGGCGCTGGTCAGCAGGCCGTTACAAGCACCGTAGGCCGGCGCGGTGCCGACGCTAGGCCAGTCCGCAACGTGATGACCGCCAGGGTTACCGGTGTCGATGTACAGCGACAGGGGCGGCTGCTTCGGCCGCTTCTGCCCCGGCGCGTCGCGGGCCCAGTGCAGCTCGCCGCTGATACACGGGTTTGCTTTGTTCGCCAGCCCGCCATTGACACCGGCGATCCCGAACAGCGGATTCGACGGGTAGGAACCCGAGCACTGCGGATAGGAGACGTCATAACCGGTGGTCGGCGACGAGCTGCCGCTCACCTCGCACTGCCCGGATGCCGGCAGGCCGGGGTTCCACATGAAGTAGTAGGCGATGAGCTGCCGGCGCCCTTCGAATGCATCGAGCAGGGGCATCGGCCCGTGGGGCCCGATGAGCGTGAGATTGGCGTCTACCTCGACCATGGGTAGGCGCCGTCGGGCCGCGGCGATCGCGTCGCCTTCCCGGGTATGCACCTTCTCTCGGGCCCGCAGGGAATCCAGCTCGGCCTGAAACGTCGCCCGGTCCATCACGCCCGGCATCCCCGGTTCGGTTGGCATTGCATCTGAGCTCACGGAACGTCCCTCCTTGTTTTCGGTGTAGGTACCCGCCGCTCGCGCTCAGGAGCCACCCCGAACCGCTCGGGGTCGGGGGGCGTGGCAAGACGCAGCTGGGAACGCGAGTCCCGCCAACGCTGCGCACACCAACGTCCTCGTCCCCCCGTCCAGCTCCGACGGCTCAGGCACAGGCCACAGCGCTACGGCGACGACGCCAACGATCCACGTCAGCGAGACGCTGCGGGGGCGCGATCTCGTGGTGCATGTAAGCGGACCCGCGAGCGGAGCGGTTCGCGTGGGTTTCATCGGCCGGCTGCGAGGACGAACCGTGGCCTCGGGCGCCAAGACCGTCGCGCTCAAGCACGGACGGCTGACCGTCGTCTTCAGGCTCGGCCCCCGCACTGCGGCGCACGCGGTGATCCGCGTCAGCGCGAAGCTCGATCACGAGCTGGCGGTGACGAGCACGCTGCATCGTCGCGTCGTGCGTGGGAACGGCTGACGGCGGCTGATCGTCAGCGGCCGGCGGCTTGGTCGACTATCCGCTCCCAATCGTCGCGGAGCGGCTCGACGCCAAGCTCGACGATCGCCAGCGCGACGACTTGCTCGAGGCCGACCGCGCCGGTAGGTAGGTGGACCTTTCCGAGCCACCGATCACCGACCTGGATGTTGGCGCCGACGTGCATGTGCGGCCGGGTAACCGAGGACTTGCCGCGGGGATGCCAGTGGTAAGCGACGAGCTCGCGGCCTTCGTATCCGATGGCGTACAGGTATCCGAGAATCTCGACGCGCCAGCCGTCGCGGTCTTGGCGAACCTCGTATTCCTCGGCGACGTCGATCGAGAGCGGACCACCGCCCATCTTCGCCGTGTCGGCGAGTTCGAGCTCGTGCGGCGCGTCCGAGAGGTGGTAGGCGCGGACGACGACGTGGACACTGGTCACGCAGGACAGCAGCCGCACAGTTCGGCCGCGGTAGTGCTCGACGGCCTCGGCGGGTGTCTTACTTGCGTGTGGCATGGAGCGGGAGCATCATCGCAACGCGCGTCACGTCGGGGCTATCGTCAATGTCGATCTCGCCCGCGTTCAGACGCCGCTCGAACTCCTCGCCGCTCATGCCCAGGCGCTTGCGTGCCTGTTCATCTACTCGCTGGTCCCATTCCTCCGGGCTCAGCTCGCGGATTTCATTGTCGGTTCTGGTAGCCATTGCAAACGCTCCTTGAAGGAATCGGCCGCGCGGGCCAACTCCTTGACCATTCATAGTAGGGGAGTACGCGGGTGGCGTCCATCGGTCGGTTACGGCAGGCCGCGGCGGGCATCGGGCGCCCGCCGGGCCATACCCTCTCACGCGGCGGCGACGAGCTGCAGCGCGCGGGTCTTCTCGGGTCCATCGTCGAGCGCGCGAGCGAAACGCTGGCCGCTCGCGCGCAGCGGGCGCAGCCAGTCGCCGTACTCCACGATCGCGTTCACGGCCGCCCACTTGGAGCCCGGCGCGTTGCCCTGCGTCTCGCCGCGCACGAACAGCTCGGCGATGCGGTCCTTCGTCTGCTGGCGCGAGCGGCGTGTACGGCCGCTCACCGCGTCGCTCGTGCCGTTCGGATAGAGCTCGTCAAGGACCGCGCGCAGCTGGCGCTCCGTGCAGCGCTCCGAGGCGAGCTGGTCGCCGAAGCGCTTGAACTGCGCGTAGTAGTCGATCGAGAGATCGAGCACCCGGCGCGCCTCATGCACGCGCTGCGTGACCGCTTCGGTGTGGCGGATCGAGAACTACTGCGGCGCACTCTCCAGACCCCAGTTGAGCGTGTCCTGGCAGACGACCCGCTTGTCGATCACGGGCGCCGTTCAGGCCGCGAGGCTTGGTTCGGTCGAGTAGGAGACATGCGCTTCATTGGCCTCCGTGAGCCGTAGGAGTCCGACGGGTACCCGGACGCTTGGGCGAGCACGGGAGGGCGCGCGACCTGTCGGAGGTCGCGCGCCCCTCGAGCAGCTAACGAGGCTCCGCGCGCCGCATCAGCTATGCGCTTCATCGAGGTTAGGCGTATTCGTTGAATGACACTCCACCGGCTTCTAGCTGCTGAGATGCCGAGCCGCTGTCGGTATATCCGGTTGGTTGCACCAGCTCGCTGAGACCTTTGCCTTCTTCGAGCTCTTTGAGCAGCGCGCTCGGTTCGATCCCGAGCGATTCGGCTAGCGTCGACTGGCTGCTCTGCGATCCGCTTGTGGAGTTGTGCCCGTCGAATCCGCCGGGTGGGGGCGGTGGCGGCGTCCCGTTGGCGATGCTGGTTGCTATCTGGGTGAGTTGGGTGGAGGACAGAGCGGGCGCCCCTTCTGGCTTGTGGGCGGTCAGTTCGCCTTCGATCGTCTTGATCAGTTCGGTGCTCGAGATGCCCTTCTTGGACCCGAGTTCGCTGAGCGTCTTGCCCGTTCGCAGTTCGCTGGTGAGTTCAGAGGTGCTGAGGCCCAGCAGCTTCGCGACTTCGGTCATCTGCGGGGGTGTGTGTTGACGTGGCTGAACGGTTGAGATGTTCGAGGCGTTGTCGACAGAGCTGACGAGCATTGGGTCTCTCCTGTTTGGTGGCCTGCGGAGCTACCCGGGTATAATCGACCGCCGAAGCGGTTGAGGTGTTAGAAGAATGTAAGAACGGGCCGACAGCGGGCATTCCTACGGTTTTCCTACACTTTCTTTAGCTGTTTCTCGCACGATCGTTTGACCCTCACCGGGTGGCCGCGGGCACAGCCAGTCTCAGACACGGCACTCGAACGCTACGGCGAGTCGGCTGGGTTCTCAGCGTGGTGGCGCTTGCTTGCGCCGTGCTGGGCGTGTGGGCAAGCAGTCCGGCGAATGCCGCGGTCTCGGTCAGCAGCAACTGGGCTGGCTACGCCGCGGTGCCGTCTGCGGGCGGAGCTTCAGCCTTCGAGAGTGTCTCGGGCTCGTGGACGGTACCCACCGCGACGTGCAGCTCTCGGGGACAAGACTACTCTGCTGTGTGGGTTGGGCTTGGCGGATTTGGTGAACGGTCGAAGGCATTGGAGCAGATCGGTACAGACGCCGATTGCACGCGGCTTGGGAGCGCGGTGTACTCCACTTGGTATGAGCTAGTCCCCGCCGCGCCGATCACGCTCAAGCTGAAGGTGCACGCCGGTGATGCGATGGTCGCGTCGGTCACGGTGAAGGATCACGACGTGACGTTGCGAATCCGCGATCTGAGTACCGGCAAGATGTTCACGCGAACTCGACCTGTGTCGCGGATCGACTCGTCTTCGGCGGAGTGGATAGTCGAGGCGCCGTCGGTTTGTGTCACTACGAACATATGCAGGCCGCTCACGCTGACCGATTTCGGCAGCGTGGCGTTCTCGGATCTCTCAGCCACCGCGAGGGGACAGACCGGCCCAGTCGAAGACCCGCTGTGGAGCGCCACCGAGCTCGAACTGCGTGAAGCTCAGAACTTCCCTGTAGGGCCACGTGCCTCGGCCGCGAGCACTTCAGCCGTTGTCGTCCCATCAGCCCTGTCGAGCGGCGGCTCAGCGTTTACGGTGAGTTGGGGCGAACAGGCGGCCCAGACCGAACAGCCGACCGCGCCAACGCTGCCGGGCTTCAACGGGGGTCCACCTTGAGCAACATGCCCGCTGTGCGCTCATACACTTATCTAACGGTTTCTTTACGGGACTCTTGGTTGGCGCGGGGATGCTTGGTGTCACCGTGTCTCGCGTCTGTGCGAGACACGGTGCCTTCTTTGCTCGGCAACCTCTGACTGAAGGAACCTGTGTCTAAACGCAACGAACGACCTTGGCTGGTAATTACCCTCGGCGTACTGTGCATCGTGGCGATCGTCGTCGCGTACACGACTGTGGGGCAGGCATCGCAGAGCACGGCGCAGAGCACTAGGACCGCCACGGTGGCGAAGGGTGTCGTGCAGTCGACTGTGTCGGGTAGCGGCACGCTCAAGCCAGCGGCTAACGTCGGCGCCAATTTCGCCGCGAGTGGAACCCTTACGGGGGTGTTCGTGAGTGTGGGCGACCACGTCAAAAAGGGTGAATTGCTCGCCGAAATCGATCCGAGCAGCGCGGAATCGAGCTTGCGCACGGCGGAAATCGACCTCACGACCGAGGAAGCCTCATATCACGATGCGGTCGAGGGACTGACCCCCGCCGAAGCGCGCCAGGCTGACATCAGCGCCGAACAGTCACGAGCGTCGGTCAGATCTTCCAAGCAGTCCCTCAAGCAGGACAGACAGACGGCAAAATCAGAAGCGTCTTCCGCCAGCGCGACGCTCGCACAGGATGAAGTCTCGCTGAAGAGCACCGAACAGTCCGTCGCCGTCGAAGCCAGGAGTCAGCAGGACGCGGTCAACCAGGACATGAGCCAACGCGCCACCGATGAAAAAGCGGTCGTCGAAGCCAGGACTCAGGTCGAAGAAGCGAAGTCTCTACTCGCGACCGAAAAGGCCAAGTCGCCTCCTGACGAACAGAAGGTCAGCTCGGCTGAATCGAAGCTCAGCTCGGCCGAAGCGACTGTCAAGTCAGACGAAGCAAAAGTGGTCCAGGACGGCTATACGATCACGAGCGCGCAGAACAATCAGTCCGCGCAGGTCATCAAGGGCCAGCAGTCGATCGACAGCGCCCGCAACACGGTCGCGAACGCGAAGAAGAGCAAGACATCCACCAAGCTCCGCAACGACCAGACGATCGCGCAGGCTCAGACCAGCCTCGCAAGCGCGGAACTGTCGCTGCAGTCCACGCTGGCCTCCAACGAAGTCAAAGCGGCGCCGCCGAAAACGTCGACCGTGGTGAGCGCTGAGAACAGCGTCAAGAGCGCGCGGATGACGGTCGAAAAAGCCCGCGAGACGCTGGCGCAGACGAAGCTGTACGCACCTGCGGAAGGGGTGGTCGCGTCGATCAAAAATACCGTCGGCGAAAGCGTCTCGGGCACGGGCTCAGAAGCGTCATCTACCAGCAGCGGCTCGGGTGCGAGCAGTGCCACCGGCAGCAGTGGCACCGACGGCGGCAGTGGAGCCGGCGGCAGCGCCGCGACCGGCGGCACCGGCACCAGCGGCACGAGCGGGAGCGGCACGAGCGCAACGGGCAAAAGCAGCGGAGCCGGCGGCAGCGCCGCGACCAGCGGCACCGGCACCGGTACCAGCGGCACGAGCGGTACCGGCTCCGGTGGAACTGGCACCAGCGGAGCCGGCGCGACCGGGACCAGCGGCACGGGCACCAGCGGAGCCGGGACCAGTGGCAGCAGCGGAGCTGGGGGCGGGAGTGGACCGTCGGAAGCCGGCGTTGCGACGAGCACCAGCGATAGCGGTGGTGGTGTCTTTCACGACCTCGTCGACACGAGCGCCACGAGCAGCGCCGGCAGCGGTGGGGATCGCGAGATCGCTGCCACGAGCAGCGCCGGCGGCGCGAGCACCAGCGGTGCCAGCGGTACCGGTACCGGCACCAGCAGCACGAGCAGCGAAAGCAGCACCAGCAGTTCGTTCATCGAACTCGTTGACCTGCAGGGCTACCAGGTGGTTGTGCCGCTCAGCGAATCTGAAGTCGGCAACGTGCATGTCGGGCAGATCGCCACTGTCACAGTCGAAGCGCTTGAAGGCCGCAAGTTTGCGGCTACGGTGGTGGCCGTCGCGGTCCTCTCGACAAGCAGCAGCGGGGCGGTCAGCTACGACGTCACCTTCCAGCTGGAACAGTCGGCGGCCGGGTTGAAGCCCGGGATGAGCGTGACCGCCGAAGTCGTCGTCAAGCAGGCCGAAGGAGTCAACGTCCCGACGAGCGCGATCACGTCGGACTCGGTGACCGTGGAGCGCGGCGGCAAGCAGGTCAAACAGGCCGTGACGACCGGGCTGGCGGGTAACAGCAGCACAATCATTCTCAGCGGATTGAAGGCTGGTGAAACGGTCGTCCTGCCGGCGGCGAGCACCACGGGCTCCAGCGGCGCGAGCCTGACCTCCAAACTGGGCGGTCTCTCCAAATCCGGCGGCCTTGGCGGCGGTCTGGGCGGCGGTGGCGGGTTCCCCGCAGGCGGTGGAGGTGGCTTTCCCGCCGGAGGCCCGCCGTGATGCGCTCGCCGAGAGTTACCGACGCGCGATCCGGCCCACCGGGACGGTCTGCTCGCCAGCAGCCGCTGGTCAAGCGCCACCCGCTCTCACGGCAGGCCGGCAATGGTCGGCGTCCGCGGCCACCGGCGATTCTGGTGCGCGAGGTCACCAAGACCTACGAGCTGGGGCAGATCAGGGTACGCGCGTTGCGCCAGGTCTCTCTGCAGATCGACCGCGGCGATTTCGTCGCGATCATGGGCAGCTCGGGCAGCGGCAAGAGCACGCTGATGAACATCCTCGGCTGCCTGGACATACCCACCAGCGGCCGCTATCTGATCGACGGGGTGGATGTGAGCAGCCTCGACGAGGACGACCTCTCCGATCTGCGCAACCGCAAGATCGGCTTCGTCTTTCAGAGCTTCAATCTGGTCGCGCGCACGAGCGCGATCGCGAATGTGCAGTTGCCGCTCGCTTATGCGGGAGTCGATCGGGCGACGCGCCGCCGTCGCGCGGAAGATGCGCTCGGTGCGGTCGGGATGGCGAACCGCTTGCACCACCAATCATCCGAGCTCTCCGGCGGCCAGCAGCAGCGGGTCGCGGTCGCACGGGCGATCATCACCAACCCGACCATGATCCTCGCCGACGAGCCGACGGGGAACCTCGACTCGCACTCCACCGAAGACGTACTGCGGATCTTCGCTCATCTCAACGAAGAAGGCCGCACAGTGGTCCTGATCACCCACGAGCCCGACGTCGCCGAACAGGCCAAGCGTGTGATCAGCCTGAGCGATGGCGAGATCGCCGAGGATCGCCGGATCGCCGGCGTGCATGACGCGCCGCCTGTGCTGCACCACCTGAAGTCCGCGCATCACCCAGTCAAGGCCGCCGTCGCGCAGGCGCAGGTGCAGTCGTGATCGGACTTGAGACAATGCGGATCGCTTGGGGTGGGATCACCGCGAACAAGCTGCGCTCCGGGCTGACGATCCTCGGGATGACGATCGGGGTCGCCTCGGTGATCATCCTGATCGCGGTCGGCAACGGCTCCTCCAACGCCGTCAAGTCTCAGATCCAGAGCCTCGGCACGAATGTGCTGCTGGTGATGGCCGGCGCCGGGCGCGGCGGCGTGCGAGCGTCCAGCTCGGCCAGCATCTCGCTGACGAAGGGCGACGCCGAAGCCCTGCAGAACAAAGACCTCGCGCCGGATGTCAAGAGCGCCTCGCCGGTAGTAAACGCCTCCAGCGTGAAACTGGTCTATGGCGGCTCGAGCTTCGAACCGTCGTCGTTCATCGGCACCACGCCGTCCTATCTGACGGCTCACAGCTACAAGCTCGCCGAAGGCGCCTCGCTCACCTCCGACGACGTGAGCAAGCACAGGCGCGTGGCGGTGATCGGCCAGGAAGTCGTGCAGGAACTGTTCGCCGGTCAGAGCGCCGTGGGCCAGAACATGAAGGTCAACGGCTCAAACTTCGAAGTGGTCGGTGTGCTCGCGAACTTCGAAGTGGTCGGTGTGCTCGCGAAAAAGGGAACGAACGGCACGACCAATGAGGACGACGTTGTGATGGCACCGATCACAACGGTGCAGAGCGCGCTGACCGGCGCGGGATCGATCGACTCGATCACGGTCGAGGCGAAGTCCGAATCCTCACTCGACGCCGCCGAAGGCGAGGTCACGCAGATCATCGAGGAACGTCACAAAATCAAGAACACCTCAGAACCCGGCTTCAGCGTCCTGAACCAGGGGTCGCTGCTGTCGACCTCCAGCTCCTCCTCGAGCGTCTTCACCACGCTGCTCGGCGAGGTCGCCGCGATCTCGCTGCTCGTCGGCGGGATCGGTGTGATGAACATCATGCTCGTGTCCGTAACCGAGCGCACCCGCGAGATCGGCATCCGTAAGGCCGTGGGCGCCAGGCGCTCGGACATTCTCACCCAGTTCTTGACGGAGGCCGTGCTCGTGTCGCTGATCGGCGGCATCACCGGCGTGGCCGTGGGCGTGCTCGGCAGCCAGTTCAAGATCGCCGGAGTTCAGCCGGAAATCGCGACGTACTCGATCTTCCTCGCCTTCGGCGCGGCGCTCGCCTCGGGCCTGTTCTTCGGCACCTATCCCGCGGCTCGCGCCGCCCGCCTGCGACCGATCGAAGCGCTGCGCTTTGAGTGAGCAACCTTCCCCCACCGAGGAGCCCCCCATGCCCGACGAGCAACCGACAATCCGCGACCCCGCTGTCCAAGAGCCCCAGACGCCCGCATATGAGCCGATCGAGGAGGAGGAGGCGGACGAGTGGCTCGAGGAGCCCGACGAGCTCGAGCTGCCTGCCAGGCCGCGCCGACGGCTGCTGACACCAATCCCGCTCGCGCTGCTCGGCGTGCTGCTGATCGCCGGCGGGTTCATCGCCGGCGTGCAGGTCCAGAAGGGCCAAACCTCCACCGCGTCCACCGGCGGCGCCTCGGCGAGCCTTGCCTCACGCTTTGCGGCGCTTGGCGGCGGCACCTCGGGCACCGGCAAGACCCCAACGGGCGCCGCCGCGGGCGGCTTCCCAGGCGCCGGCACGGGCGCCGGCCGTCCGACTTCCGGCACCGTCGCCTACCTCGACGGGAACACGCTGTACGTGACGAACTCCGAAGGCAACACCGTCAAGGTCAAAACCTCGCCGAGCACGAGCGTCACCAAGACCGTGAAAACGAAACTCAAGGGTATCTACCCGGGTGAAACGGTGACGGTCACCGGCGCCATTGGCTCGAATGGGACCGTCAGCGCCGAATCGATCAGCGTCGGCTCATCGGGCACGGGTCTCGCGGCGCTGCTCGGCGGTGGCGGCTCCGGCACAACCAGCAGCCCAAGCAGCAGCGGCTCATCGGCGCTGTTCGGCTCTGGCTAGGGCAATACGACAACTCTCAAACAAGGAACGATAGATGCCCACTCACACGCCTCGCGCTCACCAACCAACAAGCCGCCACCACACCCGGCCGGTCCTCGCCCTGCTGGTCCTTGGCGCCTGCCTGATGCTGGCGGCGTGCGGAAGCTCCTCCGGCAGCGGCGGTAGCACCAACTCCGCGAACAGCAAGTCGGCGACAACGTCGAGCAACGCCCGTGGGGCCGGCTCTGCCAAGTCCACGGCGCTGCGCGAATGCCTGCAAAAGCAGGGCATCACGCTCCCCTCCGCGCCAGCCGGCGGCAACCCGCAGTCATCCGGCTCGGCACCCCCAACCGGCACCGCAGGCCAGCCTCCGAGCGGCGGATTCAAACTACCGAAGGGCGAGAGCGCCGCGCAGCTGCAAGCCGCGCTGAAGAAGTGCGGTGGCGGCAACTTCCCGGCCGGCGGAGCCGCGCGTTTCGGCGGTGCGGGCTCGAGCAAGGCGCTCGCGAAGTTCTCGGCGTGCATGCGTGAAAACGGCGTGAATCTGCCAGCCCCGAACACCTCGGGCAAAGGCCCCGTGTTCGACACCAAGGGCATCAATACGAGCAGCACGGCCTTCAAGAGCGCCGAAAGCAAGTGCCGCAGCGACCTCGGCGCAGCCGCCGGGGGCGGTGGGCCTCCGAGCGGCGGTGGACCTCCGCCGAGCGGCGAAGCTCCGGCCGGCGGTGCTCCGCCCACGGGCGAAGAAGGCTAGTCCGAGATGACCGAAGTGTCGGTATGGCGGGCGTGATCACCGCTCGCAAGCGGATCCTGCGTGCAGTGCTCTCCGCTCTCGCCGCCGGCATGGCCGGCCCGCTGACCGGCTCCGCGCTCGCCGTGAACACGACGGCGAGCGCCGCCGACTCGGCTACGACCCCGACGACGACGTCCACCTCAGCCGAACCCGGTCCGGAAGCGAGCAGCGGCGATTCGTCCTCGACGAGCTCCACCTCGACCACGGAAGCGACGACGACCACACCGACCACGACCACGACCACGACCACGACGGCAACAGCCCCGCCCGCCGGCACTCCCGCCGCGCCTGATGTCGAAGCGGCGCCCACGGTAGTGCGCCAGCGAGAACAGCAGAAGACCGCCGGCGTGGGCGAACCGAGCACGAGCGCCGGTCCGAACACCAGCAAGAAGCCCGGCAAGAAGAAGACGACCACGGTGAGCAAGACCCCATCCAGCGCCAAGAAATCTGCAGCTGAAAACAAGGTTGCCCGCACCCCTGAATCGGTGGCCAAGGAAGGGGTGCTCGCCGCGGCGCTGGACTCCTCGGCAGCCTCTGCGCAGGCGCTCGACTTCTACCGGATCCCTCTGTTCCTGCTGCCGATCTACAAGGCCGCCGCCGTCCAGTACGGCGTCCCGTGGCAGGTGCTGGCGGCGATCAACGAAGTCGAGACCGACTACGGCAACGACCTGTCGGTCTCCACGGCGGGCGCGGTTGGATGGATGCAGTTCATGCCCAGCACATGGCTGCAATACGGCGTGGATGCCCTCGACGCCGGCTACGCCGACCCGTACAACCCTGTGGATGCGATCTTCGCCGCGGCGCGGTACCTGCGAGCCGCCGGCGCCCGGACCGATCTACGTGCGGCGATCCTTGCCTACAACCACTCCGAGGAATACGCCAACTCGGTTCTGCTCCGGGCCAAGCTGATCTCCGCCTACCCCAAGACCGTGATCTCGACCTTGACCGGGCTCATCGACGCTCGCCTACCCGTGACCGGCAAACGGCTCGTGTGGAGCACGCCGGTTGGAGCGACCTCCTCGACTTCGAGTGCGACCGCAGGCGCGAGCGCGATCCCGAGCAAGGCCTCGAGCGCCAGCACCCCTGGCTCAACGGCGGCGCCCTCGCCGACCGCCGCCGCGGCGGCCAGCACATCAGGCCCCGCCGCCTCCCCGAAGTCGCTCGACCTTGACGAGTTGACCACCGCTCCGAACGCATCGGTCGTAGCCGTCGAGGATGGACGCATCGTGAAGATCGGCGACTCGCACCGACTCGGAAAGTATCTGGTGCTGCGTGACGTGTACGGCGACGTGTTCACGTACGCCGGACTCGGCAGCATTGCCCACAGCTACTCGTCGGAGAAC
>JBEKGK010000158.1:0-8342 GCA_050012835.1 Solirubrobacteraceae bacterium
GGGCGTCTCCACCCCCTGAGCGCACGTGCTGCCCTCGGCTGGGCGCTCTAGCTGGGCCCGGTGAGCTCGCCGAGCACGGCTTGAGACTCGGTCAGGCTCGAGCTCAGGATCTGCCTGGAGACATCCAGGAGCTGGAAGATGCGGGGGTCGCGCACGGCGTAGTAGACGCTGGTGCCTTCGCGCCGACCCTCGAGGATGCCGTGCTTGCGCAGCACGCCGAGGTGCTGTGAGGTCCCGCTGGAGTCCATCTGCAGCTCGTTCTGCAGATCGCCGACCGTGCGCTCCCCGTCTTTGAGCAGCTCGAGGATGCGGACTCGCACGGGGTGGCCGAGGATGCGGAAGAACTCGGCCTTCACCTGATAGACGGCGCGGCGCTGGACGCCCTGGGCCGCGGCGCTGTCATCTCTTATTGGCATTTAGTCTTATAAGACTACTATGTATGCGTGTCTCGACTCGAGGAGTTGCGAGCGCGGCGCGCAGTCGGGTGCTGTGCGGTCTCGTGCATGAGGCCGAGTAGCGCTTCGGCGATCTGCGACGGGTTGGGCGGGCATCCCGGGATGCGCAGGTCGACGGGCAGGATCTCCTCCAGCGGCCCGGCGAGCTGTGCGGGGTCCGCGAGCACCGCGTGGCCGACCGTGCAGCCGGCCGCGGGGCCGGCCGTGCAGCCAGCGGCGTGGCCGACCGCGCAGCCGACCGCGCAGTCGCCGAGCGCCGCGACCAGACGCGGCTCGGGCATGGCCTCGTAGGCGCGGCGCAGCGGGTCGGCCATGCGCGTGGTGATCGGCCCGGTGACGAGCAGCACGTCGGCGTGGCGGGGAGAGGCGACGATGTTCAGCCCGTGGCGCTGCAGGTCGTAGTAGGGGTTGGCGGTGGCGGCGAGCTCGTGCTCGCAGCCGTTGCACGAGCCCGCGTCGACGTGGCGCAGCGCAAGCGAGCCGCGCCGGCCGGCGGGCAGCGCGATCTCGCGGCGTACCTGCTGCAGATGTCTGAGCAGCACGAACACTTGCCTCAGCGGTCCGTGCAGGCGTAGCAGAGCTCGAAGCTCTTGTTGATCAGGGGAAAGTCGGGGAGCAGGCTCTCGCGGCACGCGTGTGCGAGCGCGGGCCAGTTTGCGTAGGAGCCGGTGCGCAGATGCAGGCGGGCGATGGTGTTGCCGTCGGTCTGCACCGCGCAGACGGTCTCGCCGCGCGGGCTCTCGACGCGGGCCACGCCGAGCTTGCTCGCTGCGCTGCGCACGCTGTGCACGCCACCGGGCGCGAGCTCCTCGCTCAGCAGCTCCTCCAGGATCGCGAAGCTCTGCGCGAGCTCGAGCCCGCGCATGTCGAGGCGCGCTGCGACGTCCCCGGCGGCCCGCTCGGGGGTGGCGGGCGCGAGCTCGCGGTCGAGCTCGCCGTAGAACAGCCGCGGGCTTTCGCCGCGCGTGTCCTGGGCCACGCCGGCGGCGCGTGCGGCCGGGCCGACTGCGCCGAGGCGCATCGCGTCGTGCTTTGTGAGCTGCCCCACGTCGCCGAGGCGGTCCTGCACCGACCCGGCGAAGCGCAGCTCTCGCCACAGCGATCGGTGATCGTCGTGCAGCGCTTCGAGCTCCGCGCGGGCGATGCGCGCGTCGGCCTCTGCGATCCGCAACGCGCTGGCGGCGAGCGCGACGCTGCCGAACAGGAAGCGGTGACCACACAGGCGCAGGTTGAGTCGCTGCGCGCGCTCCTTGAGCGCCGCGAACGCCATCGACCCGGGCGCGAAGCCGACGCCGGCGCAGATCGCGGAGATGTCGTTGAGGTGGTTGTACAGACGCTCGAGCTCGAGCAGCAGCGTGCGAGCTCGGCGCAGGTTGCGGTCGGGTGCCAGCCCGAGCGCGGACTCGCATGCCTGCGCGTAGGCCACCGTGTTGGTCACCGCACAGGCGGCGCACGCTCGCTGGGCGTAGGCCAGCCCGTCTGCCAGCGCACGACCCTCGGCGGCGAGCTGCAGCCCGCGGTGCTTGTAGAACATGCGCAGGTCCAGGTGCAGGATGCGCTCGCCGACGACGGTGAAGCGGAAGTGTCCCGACTCGATCACGCCGGCGTGGATCGGGCCGACCGCGACCTGGTAGGCGTCGTGACCCTGCACCGGCACCGTCCATGCGTCGGGCTCGACGGGATGCTCGAGCAGCGGCCGCAGCGGCTCGTGCCCGTTGAAGCGCAGACCGTGGGAGTCGTGCGCCTCGCGCTCGTCCCAGCCGGCTGCGGCGAACAGGTCGACCAGCGTGTCGATCGCGCCCGACGGCACGGGTGCGCGGAGCACGTGGTCGTGGCCCGCTTGCGTGAATATGCAGCTCACATGCGGGCCCTGCGCTCCGTTGCTCGCGAACAGCGCGCAGAAGCGTGCGCCCGCCTGCGCTTGGCGTTCGCACGCCGCGCGCCACTCCTGCGGCGTGAACCACTCCGCCTGTGCCGGCGTCAGCGCCTGCACGCTCGCCTGCTCGCGGCCGCTCATGCGACGCCTCTCATCAGGCTTGCGCCGACGTTGGAGTTGGCGAGCACGTAGGCGCCGACAGACAGGGCCAGCAGGCCCGCGGTCAGTCCGACGGTCAGCCGGCCGGCGAGGCGCACGGTGCGCCCGGAGCGCCAGCGATGCCCGCGGCTCTCGCCGGCGAGCGTCTCGATCAGCGCGTGCGCCAGCCCGAGGAACCCGAGCGCCATCAGCACGGCGGCGATTGCGACGACCGCGAGGAGGTGCGCGGCGACGCCACCGAGCAGGATCAGCAGCTCGCTGAAGAACAGCGGCGAGGGCGGCAGTCCGCTGAGCGTTCCCAGGCTGATCCCGGCGGCGGCTGCGACCGGCTTGCTCAGCCGCGCGAGCCCGCGCGCGGGGCGGCGCGCGCTCGAGGGGTCGTGGCGCGCGAGCGGGATCGCCGCGTAGAACCCGAGCGACTTCGCCAGCGCGTGCCCGGCGAGGTGCACGATCACGCCGGCGGTGGCCAGCGGCGAGGCGAACCCGATGCCGAGCGCGAGGATGCCCATGTGCTCGAGGCTCGAGTACGCGAGCAGCCGCTTCCACGCCATCGGACGCCACAGGAAGGGGACGGCGACCGCCAGCGACGCGAGCCCGAACGCGAGCATCAGGTGATCGGCGAGATGATGGGGGACCGCGGGGCCGAGCGTCAGCACGACGCGCCAGGCGATCAGCATGACCGTCGGCAGCAGCGCCGCGGACAGCAGCGCGCTGACCGGCGGCGGCGCCTCGCTGTGCGCGTCGGGCAGCCAGTTGTGCACGGGCGCCCAGCCGATCTTCGCTGCGAGCCCGACGAGGATCAGGATCAGCGCGAACAGCGCCGTCTGGTGGGGTAGGCGTTGGGCGTGGCGGGCGATGTTCTGCCAGTCGAGCGTCGCGAGCGACCCGCCGTGCGGTGCCAGCCCGGCGAACAGGATCAGGATGCCCAGCAGCGCGATCGCCAGCCCGAAGGTCGTCAGCACGAGGTACTTCCAGCCGGCCTCCAGCGCGTTCCTTGCGCCGCTGTAGGCGACCAGCAGCGCCGAGACGCCGGTCGTGGCCTCGACCAGCAGCCACGCCACGCCGAGGTTCTTCACGAGCGCCAGCGCCAGCAGCGCCGCCCAGAACAGATGCAGGGCGCTGTAGTACCAGGCGCGCGCGCGGCGCGCGGTGAACAGGCTCCTGCCGGCGCTGGCCAGGTAGGTGGGGGAGGCCATCGCGCTGCACCATCCGACCACCGCGATCACCGCCAGGAAGCTCGCGCCGGCGTGGTCGAGCAGGAACCAGGAGCCGTGCAGCCCGCCGGCGCCATGCACGAAGCCGACGACGCTCGCGGCGAGCGCCACCGCCGCGCTGACGCTCGCGCCGATCACGTTCACGCGATCGGCGCCGGCGGGCGTGCGGGGCAGTCGCACCAGCAGCGCTCCGACGAGCGGCGCGAGCGGCACGGCGATCAGGAGCGCGTCAGTCACGCAGCGCCTCCAGCAGTGAGCTGTCGCCGCTGCCGAGCTGCTCATGGATCTTGGCGGCGAACGCGGCGGCGACGGACACGATCACCACGAGGTCGAACACGAGGCCGAGCTCGATGAACGCCGGCAGGCCGCCGGGCAGCGACAGCCCGGCGAGGTAGATGCCGTTCTCGGCGATCAGGAACCCGAGCGCCTGGAAGAGCACCGCGCGGCGCACGACCGCGGTGAGGATGCCGAGCGCGAGCAGGCCGACGGCGGCGTGTTCGACGCCCGCGCCGGTCAGGCCGAAGCGCGGGATCAGCTGCTCGACGGCGAGCGCCGCCGCGACCGCGATCGCCAGCCGCGCCAGCGCCGGGAGCTCGGTGGCGATCGGCCGCTCCTTGCGGGCACGCCGCACGGTGAGGAACAGCAGCGCCGGGAGTACTAGCGCCTTGGCGATCAGCACCGTCCCCGCCACCGCCAGCGCGGTCGAGGTGCGCGACCCCTGCGTGAACGCGTACGCGCCGAGCCCGAGCGACTGCGCTGCGACCAGCGCGATCGCCAGCGAGCGGCGGCGCACCACGATCACCGCCAGCGAGCTGACGACCAGGCCCCAGGTCAGCGCGCCGGTCATGCGCCGCCCCCGGCGAACCAGGTCACGGCGCCGGTCATCCGCCGCCCCCGGCGAACCAGCTCACCAGTCCCAGCAGGCACAGCGCCGCCCCGAAGCCCAGCAGCAGCGGCACGCGCAGCACGCGCATCTTCGCCTGCACCGTCTCGCACACCGCCAGCGCGACGCTGAGCGCCGGCACGCCGGCTGCGAGCACGGCGAGCTGCGCGGCGAACGGCCCGGGGTGGGGGATCAGCAGCTCACATGCGAGCACGAGCATGATCCAGTGCCGGGCCGCCGCCGACCACTGCAGATACGCGAGCTCGCGCCCGGCGTACTCCAGCAGCGGCCCCTCGTGGACCATCGTGAGCTCCAGGTGCGTGTCGGGATTGTCGATCGGCTGGCGGCCGGTCTCGGCGAGGATCACGAGGCCGAACGCGATCGCGGCCACCCAGTGCGCCGGTCTCGCCCACACTTCGGGCAGCGTGGCCGCGTGGCTCATCGAGAGCAGGTCGGTGCTGTGCAGCGGCAGCGCGAGCAGCACCAGCACCAGCAGCAGCAGCGCCTCGACGAACACCGAGAACATCAGGTCCCGCGCGGCGCCCATCAGGCCGAACGCGCCCGCGGTGTCCCACGCCGCCAGCGTGACCGCGAAGCGAGCGAGCGCCAGCACGCCGACCAGCACGATCGCGTCGTGCCCCAGCCCCCACTCCGGGGCGTGCGCGCCGATCGGAAGCAGCAGCAGCGCCAGCGCGGTGCATGCGGCGACGAGCGCCGGCGCCAGCGTGTAGATGAGCGTGTGCGGTTCGGGCGCCACCGCGGACTTGCCCCACAGCCGGCGAAGCTCGCGGTAGGGCTGCAGCACGGGGGGTCCGCGCCGGCCCTGCAGGCGCGCCTTCAGATGCTGGATCAGCCCGACGATCGCCGGCGCGCCCAGCACGCCGCCCGCGACCTGCACGACGCCCGCGATCACGGTCTCGAGGCTCACCCCATGCCCGCGATCAGGGTTGCGAGGCTCATCCGAGCACTCCGATTCGAGCGAGCGCCAGCAGCACGCCCAGCAGCGCGAGCAGGTAGATCAGATACGCGCGCAGGCTCCCCGACTGCATGCGGCGCGCGGTCTGCGCGGCGCGCAGCGCGCCGCGCGACACCGGCCCGTAGAGCAGCGTGTCGAACAGGTGCGGGACCTCGGCTTCATAGGCGACGGCCTCCACCACGCCCGCGGAGGCGATGACCTGCACCTCGCGCCGCGGGCGCAGCAGCGCCTCCAGCACGAGGCGCAGCGGCTTGGTGAACCCCGCCGAGGTCCACGCGAGCCCGCCCGCCGCCGGCCGGCCGCCGGCCGCGCTCCACTGAACCTCCGCCGCCGGCGGCTGACCGCACGCCCACGTCGGCGCCGGCGCCGGTGCCGCGCGCGGGCTCCTGGCCAGCCTCGCCAGCACGCCGACCAGCACCACGAGCGCTAGCGCCAGCGCGAGCGTGGGCAGCGACCCCGTGCCGGGCACGCTCAGCCCCGCGCTCAGCGCCGCGCCGACGTGCAGCGTCACGTGTCCCGGCGCCAACGTGGCCAGCGTGGGCACCAGCAGCCCCGGCAGCACGCCCAACGCCACGCATGCGGCCGCCAGGAAGACCATGCTCGCGCGCATCCCGACCGGCACCTCGCTCGCCTGCGCGCACTCGGGGCGGCGCGGCAGGCCGAGCAGCACCAGCCCGATCACCTTCACGAAGCAGTACACCGCCAGCGCCGCGGTCCCGGCGAGCGCTGCGGTCGCGAGCGCTCCGGCGAGCGCCACCCCGAGGTGGCTGGCGACGCCGAGGTGCAGCAGCGACTGCAACGTCAGCCACTCCGACGCGAACCCGTTCAGCGGCGGCAGCCCCGCAATCGCCATCGCGCCGAGCGCGAACGTCGCACCCGTCCACGGCATCCGCCGCAGCAGGCCGCCCAGCCGGTCGAGCTCCAGGCTGCCGACAGCCCTGCTGAAGGCGCCGGCGCCGAGGAACAGCAGCCCCTTGAACAGCGCGTGGTTGAGAGCGTGCAGCAGCGCCGCGGCGAACGCGATCGCGCTCCAGGTGGGCTGCCCGACGTCGCGGAACACCAGTGACGCCCCCAGCCCGAGGGCCACGATGCCGACGTTCTCGATCGAGTGAAACGCCAGCAGCCGCTTGAGCTCGTGCTGCATCAGCGCGTACAGCACACCGCCCACGCACGACAGCGCGCCAACCGCCATCAGCGTGATGCCGACCCACAGCCCGGGCGGCGCGAGCCATCCGAACAGCACGCGCACGAGCCCGTAGAGCGCGAGCTTGATCATCACGCCCGACATCAGCGCGGAGATGTGCGCGGGCGCCAGCGGGTGCGCGCGCGGCAGCCACGAGTGAAGCGGCATCAACCCCGCCTTGGTGGAGAACCCTATGAGCGACGCGCACGCGACGAGCGCCGCCACGCTGCCGCCCAGCGGGTGGCCGCCCAGCGCGCCGTGCTGGGCGAGCACGAGCATCGACACCCACACGCCGGCGCCGCCGATGTGCGTGATCGCCAGGTACACGAACACGCCGTGACGGGCCTCGCGATCCTGGCGGGCGAGCAGGATCGCGGCCGCGGGCACCAGCGTCATCAGCTCCCAGAAGCCTAGGAACGTGCTCACGTCGCGGGCGCACACGAAGCCGGCCAGCGCCAGCAGGAATGCTGCGGTGGCGAGCGCGAGCGAGCGGCCCTGCCAGTCCGCCTGCAGGGCGTCGCGCGCGAACAGCGCGGCCGGCGCGCCGACGACGGCGATGATCAGCAGGAAGAAGCCGCTGAGCCCGTCGAGGCCGAACGCCGGGTGCAGCCCGCCGCGGAACCCCGCGCCGATGTGGTGCCCGGAGGCGAGCACCCAAGCGCCGGCCACGCCGAGCAGCGCCGCGCCGATCGACTGCAGTGCGAGTCCGGCGCGCGGGGAGCGACCCACGACGGCGCTCAGGGCGCCGGCGAGGATCGCCGAGACGCCGGCGAGAACCAGCGCCTCGGGCGCACCCGTCAAGCGTTCAGGCGTTTCGAGGCAGCGGTGCCAGTCATACTTATTACCCTATCATCTTCTAAGATTACGATAGATGCGTAAAGACGCGACGGCGCCGCTCCTCCCGGTGGAGACCCGTGAGATTGTGAGACTGTGATACCGTGTACCACAGTGCCCAACATCACGGTTTCTGTTCCCGACGACGTCTACCGTGCAGCGCGCATTCGTGCAGCGGAGCGCGGCAGCTCGGTGAGCACGCTCGTCGCCGAGTACCTGCGCTCGCTGTCGGAGCGTGAGACCGAGTTCGCGCGGCTCGAGGACCAGCAGAGGCGCGTCCAGGGCGAGATCGGTCGCTTCAGCGCGCGCGACCGTATCGATCGCGATCAAGCGCACGCGCGTGCGGTTCGTTGACACCAACGTTCTGCTGTACACGATCTCGCGTGATCCCGAGGAGCGCGAGAAGGCGGCACTGGCCAACGAGCTCCTCTCCTCCAGGGATGTTGGGCTCTCGGTTCAGGTGCTGCAGGAGTTCTACGTCCAGGCGACCCGCGAGAGCCGGGCGGACCGCCTGACCCACGAGCAGGCCGCCGCGCTGGTCGACTCCTTCCGGCGCTTTCCCGTTCAGGAGACGACGGCCGGCATGACGCTCGCCGCCATCTCCACCAGGCACCGATTCGGCATCTCCTACTGGGACGCGGCGATCCTCGAGGCGGCTCGCGCTCTTGGCTGCGAGGTCGTGATCTCGGAGGATTTGAGCGACGGCCAGGACTATGCGGGCGTGCGGGTGGAGAACCCGTTCGTGGGCTGCTGATCTATAGG
>JBEKGK010000159.1:0-8294 GCA_050012835.1 Solirubrobacteraceae bacterium
AAGCGCGGAGGCCTGGCTGGTGACCTGCCCCATGACAGCCTCGCGCGCGCTGTACATCGCCTGGGTGAACTCGCGCAGCTCGAAGTTGCGCACGCCCATCGTCAGCGACCCGCCGCCCAGCATCCCGGCACCGGCCATGCCGCCGAACACGTAGCTGGTGAAGAACACCGAGCTCCACGCCACGATCCCCAGCGGCTCGAAGCCGCCTCGCACGAGCATCGCGTACTCCGCCACCGTCAGCTCCGTCAGCACCGGGTGCTTGGCATGCGCGCCCTCGCGCGAGACGGCGGTGCCGACCACCACGTGCTCGAGCGCGAACGTGCCGGTGTCCAGCTGGCTCTCGCCGGCGCGCGTCTGCACGCCCACGACCGCGTCCGCGCCGACGTGGCGCGCCTCCTCGCCGAGCCGCGCAAGCGCCCTGCCGCGCACCTCGTTGAGCGCCTGCGAAAGCGTGTCGAGCTCGATCAGGATGCCTCCGCCGCCATACCCGCCCGCGCCCCACGCGCCCTGGTAGCCCATCTGGTAGATCGAGCTGCCCATCACCTGCGACAGCGGCCTCAGGCCGAGCTGGTGGCACAGCGCGAAGCCGTTCACAGACAAGTCGGAGGTGAAGGATCCGCCCGTCGCGCCGTTCGGCCGCGATGCGCCGCGCAGCTCCCGCAGGCGCCGCTCCGCCGAGAGCGGGATGCCGCCGGCCTCGATCCGGGCGAGCGATTCCTGCTGCTCGCGCTCCCAGCCCTCCTGCCCCTGCCCGGGTCCCGGGTCGTTCATCAGCGCAGCAGCTCCTCGAGCGCCGCGCGCGCGTGCGCGCTGCGCTCCGCCTCCGCGCGCAGGTCCGCGGTCAGCGCTGCGATCCACTCGTCCGGGCTCAGCGGCTCGCGCTTGATCGAGATCCCGCCGACCTGGCGCTCGCGGAAGCCCTCCAGCCGTCCGCCCTCGATGCCGAGCAGGTAGGCGGCCGTCCCGAGCTCCACGCGCACGGCGCGCACGCGCTTCTCGCCGCGTCCGAGCAGCCCGCCGCCGCGTCGCTCGACACGCGCCTGGCCGGGCAGCGCCTGCTCGAGCTTGGCCGCGAGCACCTCCACCGAGATCGCCAGGTCGGTGCCGTCGCCGCGCAGGCCCGCCGCCGCCAGGTCGAAGGTCTCTTCATCGCTCACCTACTGCAGGGTACCCGCAGCTGGAGGGCCCGTCGCGCGCTCGTCCGCGGCAGGCCCTCCGTGCGCTCCGCGGGGTGTCAGTGCAGGAGGTCGAGCGTGTTGCTGGAGTCGTTGACGAAGTACACGCCCTGCCCGTACGGAGCCACCGTCAGCCCGAACAGGCCGCCGCCTCCCGCTTCGGTTTCAAACGGCTGGAACTCGGCGCCGAACGGCGTCGTCTCGACGATGTTGCCGTCGTTGGCGTTGGCCGTGAGGATGTCGCCGTTGGGCGCGATCGCGAGCCCCAGCGGGTTGTTCAGGTAGCCGCCCTTGGCGACCGTGATGCCGCCGCCCGCCAGCGGCGTCTGGCGGAACAGCGCGTTCGGAACGGCGGCGATGCGGTTGCCGAGCGTGTCGGCGACGTACAGCGTGCCGTCGTAGTCCAGGCCGTCGCCCGTCGGGCCGATCACCAGCGCGGCTTCGTCGGTGCGCTCGGGGAAGCCCGTCGCGATCACTCGCTCCGAGGTGACGACCGGCGCGTGGCCGAAGAAGCTGGCCAGCCCGATGCGCACGACCGTGCCGTTGTCCGTGGGGGTTTCCCCGGAGGCGACCGTTTCGTTCAGCACGTTCGTGACGAACAGCGCGCTGAACGGGCCGTCCGAGACTGCCGTCAGGTCCCACGGGCCGTTGATCGGCCCGCCGGCGATCGTCTTGACGACGTGGCCGCTGCTGTTGAGCACGATCAGGCAGCCCGCCTGGGCGGTCGCCGCTTTGCCGTTGGTCGTGGGCAGGCTGCCCACCACCACGTAGCCGCCCGGCAGGATCGCAAGCGCCGTCGTCAGGCCCACGCCGCCCGGGCACGGACCGGGGAGCGTGGCCGGGTTGATGGCGGCGAACAGGGAAAGGTGCCCGCCGGGAGACTCCTGCACGATCGTCGTGCCCGTTCCCTGGAGGTTTTCCGAGTTGTTGAAGTTGCTGATCAGGATGTCGCCGCGCACGAGCGAGCCGATGCTGCTGGGCACATTGGCGATCCCATACGGGTTCACGTCGCCGTTGCCCGGCACCGTGCTGCCCACCGCGGTGACCGTGCTGAACTGCCCGATGAACGGGTGGTCAAAGGCCAGCGCGGAGGCTGGCCAGAGGAGCGCGCTCACCAGCAGCGCGGCAAAGATCTGGAAACGATTGAACATGTCTGCCCTCCCAGGGCGATTGATGGTGTCACCGTGCAAGGACTCCGCCGGCGGCGTTAGCTTCCCCCTCGCTGCGAGCGCGGCCGGGCCGTAATAGGCTCTCGGCTCGTCGCGAGGGCGACGCGAGCGGCGGTGGACCGTCGTGGCGGTGGGTGAGCGCGGTCGCTCCCACAAACACATCAAGCGAGGGGTGCAATGGCGCAGCGGATCGAGAAGGTTGGAGTGCTTGGAGCGGGTCTCATGGGCCACGGCATCGCCCAGGTGGCGGCCGGCGCGGGCTATGAGGTGGTGTTGCGCGAGCTCGACGAGGCGACCCTGCAGAAGGGCCTCGGCAAGATCGAGAAGCAGCTCGCACGCGCGGTGGAGAAGGGCAAGTCCTCGCAGGAGGACGCCGACGCGCTGCGCGCGCGCATCAACGGGACCACTCACTACCGTGAGCTCGCCGGCTGCGACCTGGTGATCGAGGCGATCACCGAGAGCCTGCCGCTGAAGCTCGAGATGTGGCGCGAGGTTGACGAGATCGTCAAGCCCGAGGCCGTGTTCGCGACCAACACCTCATCGCTCGCCGTGATCGACCAGGCCGCCGTCACCGGCCGCCCCGGCCAGTTCGTCGGGCTGCACTACTTCAACCCCGCGCAGGTCATGAAGCTGGTCGAGGTCGTGCGCTGCGTGACCACCACCGACGACGCGTTCGAGACGGCGCTGGAGTTCGCGCGCTCGGAGGGCAAGCTCGCGATCCCCACCAAGGACAAGGCCGGCTTCATCGTCAACCGCCTGCTCGTCCCGTATATGCTCGACGCGATCCGCGCCTACGAAGAGGGCGTCGGCTCGGTCGGCGAGATCGACGAGGCGATGAAGGCCGGCGCCGGGCACCCGATGGGTCCGCTCACGCTCGCCGACTTCGTCGGCCTGGACACGCTCGGCTCGATCTGCGACGTGCTGTTCGACGAGTTCCGCGAGCGTCGCT
This sequence comes from Solirubrobacteraceae bacterium, assembly GCA_050012835.1. Lineage (GTDB taxonomy): Bacteria > Actinomycetota > Thermoleophilia > Solirubrobacterales > Solirubrobacteraceae > Palsa-744. The sequence goes on from JBEKGK010000159.1 coordinate 3,294, forward strand.
TCGCCCGGCCGCCGACGCTGCGCAAGATGCTCAGCGCAGGCTGGTTCGGACGCAAGTCGGGGATCGGCTTCTACGACTACTCGGGGGAGGCGCCCGTCGAGAACCCGGGCATCTGACGGTGCGTGCCCGGTGGGCGGGATGGTGCGTGAGCGGTCGGCGCCGGCACGGGGCGCGACGCCCGCCGGGAAGCAACACCCGGCGGGCCGGCGCGATGCCCATCAGACGAATTTGCCGCCCGTGTCTTCTGCTTCCAGCACGCCGCTGTATTTCGCTTTCCCACTTCCCCCGCATACACCGCCGGTGCCGCTGTAGGGAAGGTTCGAGATGTCGAGGTCGAGCACCAGCAGGCCGCTTTTGGTGATCGAATAGGAGACCGCTTCCCCGGTTGCCCGTTCGAACACAAAGCTGCATCCTGCGCCTTCCGGTTCGATCGTCATGGTTTTCACGAGCTGCATCGCTCCATTCGCGTCGAACTCAAGGGCCGCGGGGGTCACGTGCGCGGCGGTGCCGAGCCCAGTGCATTCCGAATATTCGAGTTTGGGCACTTCCAGAACCGTGAAGTTGAGCGCGGTGAATTCGAGGGCCGCGGAGGCCTTCTTGCATTCGATGTTTCCCGCGGCCGTTTTGATCAGCTGCGCCGAGCTGGCGACCATTTTTCCTTTCCCGATTTTCGTGATCGTGAACCCTTGCGCCAACGAGCTCGCCGCAAGCGCAAGCGTTCCCACGAGCACGATCAGAGCGACGGTGGTCACGCGCAGTGCGCGCATCATCATGTCCTCCCTTCGTTTGGACTACATTCAGGAGTATGAGCGACCCCTCCCAGCTGCGTGTCGCCGATGCTGACCGCGAGCAGATGGTCGAGGAGCTGCGCGAGCACGCACTCGCCGGGCGGCTGTCCTCCGAGGAGATGGAGGAGCGCATCGGCAGTGCCTACCGGGCGACGACGCGCAGCGACCTCGACGCGTTGAGGGCCGACCTGCCGGTCAGCTCGACGTCCGTGGCGCTCGCGCTGCGCAAGCGCAAGGGGCAGCTCCGCCGGCGGCTCGTGCAGGAGGCTGGCGGCGGGCTCGGCATCTCGGCGGTGTGCGTCGGCGTGTGGCTGGCCAGCGGCGCGAGCGCCAGCTTCTGGCCCGCGTGGGTGATCGGCGCGACGCTGCTGCCCGTCATCCGCGACTCCTGGCGGCTGCTCGGGCCCGGATCCGACCTCGAGGTGGTCCACGCGCGGCTGCAAGCGCGCCACGAACGCCACCTCGCGCGCGGCAGGCGCGGCCGCCACCGGTATCGAGGGCTGCCGCGACCGTGAGCGCACTGAGCGACGCCACCGAGCGCGCGCTCGGTGGCGGGCCCGAGCGCCACCGGGAGAAGTCGCTGGAGCAGGGCAAGCTGCCCGTGCGCGAGCGCGTGGCGCTGCTGCTCGATGCGGACTCGTTCGCCGAGGAGGCGCTGCTGGCCAACTGGCAGGAGGATGGCCTCGGCGCCGATGGCGTGGTCACGGGCGTGGGGGAGATCGACGGGCGGGCAATCGCGTTGATGGCCAACGATCCGACCGTCAAGGCCGGCTCGTGGGGGCCGAAGACCGTCGAGAAGATCCTGCGCATCCAGGAACGCGCGCTCGCGCTGCGGATCCCGATGGTCTACCTCGTGGACTCAGCCGGCGCGCGCATCACCGAGCAGGTGCAGATGTTCCCCGGTCGCCGCGGCGCCGGGCGGATCTTCCACAACCAGGTCAAGCTGTCGGGGGTCGTGCCGCAGGTGTGCGTGCTGTTCGGCCCCTCAGCCGCCGGCGGCGCCTACATCCCCGCCTTCTGCGACATCGTGATCATGCGCGAGGGCAACGCGTCGATGTACCTCGGCTCGCCGCGCATGGCCGAGATGGTGATCGGCGAGAAGGTCACGCTCGAGCAGATGGGGGGCGCGCGCATGCACACGGGCGTCTCCGGATGCGCTCACCAGCTCGTTGCCAGCGACGCCGACGGGATTCACTTCGCACGCCGCTATCTCTCATATCTTCCAACCAACTGGCAGCAGCAGCCCCCCGCCGCGCCGCCCGCGCAGCCGCTCGCCGCGCCCGAGCGGGCATCCATCGCCGAGCTGATCCCCGCGGACGAGAACAAGCCGTTCGACATCAAGCTGCTGATCGGCGCGCTTGTCGACGAGGGCTCGCTGTTGGAGATCCAGCCGCGCTGGGCCAAGGAGCTCGTCGTCGGCTACGCGCGCCTGGACGGCCGCGCGATCGGGATCCTCGCCAACCAGCCCAAGCACAAGGGCGGCGTGCTGTTCACCGACTCCGCCGACAAGGCCGCGCGCTTCATCTGGACGTGCAACGCGTTCAACGTGCCGCTGCTGTTCCTCGCCGACGTGCCCGGCTTCATGATCGGCACGCAGGTCGAGCGCGAGGGCATCATCCGCCACGGCGCCAAGATGATCAGCGCCGTCAGCGAGGCGACCGTGCCGAAGATCTCGGTGGTCGTGCGCAAGGCCTACGGCGCAGGCCTCTACGCGATGGCCGGGCCCGCGTTCGAGCCCGACTGCTGCATCGCGCTGCCGAGCGCGTCGATCGCCGTGATGGGCCCGCAGGCCGCCATCAACGCCGTCTACTACAACCAGCTGCAGGCGATCGACGACGAGAACGAGCGCGCCGCCAGGACCGAGCAGCTGCGCAGCGAGTACGCGCAGGACATCGACATCCTGCACCTCGCCTCCGAGCTCGTGATCGACGCCGTGATCGAGCCCGAGCAGCTGCGCGCCGAGCTCGTGCGCCGCTTCGCGCACGCCGCCGGCAAGGCGCGTGTGTGGCCGGACAAGCACAACGCTGTCACACCTGTGTGAGCGGTGTGACGCGGTGTCCGTTGTTTGTGCTTTTGCGCGCGGCGATAGCCATGGTTATACAGCACTCGTCAGAGCAACTACAGCGCTGATCCCGCTGCGCGCGTCTGCTCGTCCTGGAACGGCGGGTAGGTCTCCGTCAACAGGAACAGGTAGGCGTCGGAGCGCGCCATGTAGGAGTTCGCGAGGACCATCACGTCGAACAGCCCGCGCGGAAGCTTGCCGGTGATCACGATCACCACCCACGCGGCGAATGCGCCGATCTCCAGCAGCAGGTTCATGACGTAGCGCAGGATCACGATCGGGATCGCCAGCAGCGGCCGGAAGAAGGTCTTCAGGCGGCTGTAGCTCTCCAGCGGGCCCGCGAACTCCATGCGCACCGGGTAGTCGGCGTCGGGCCCACCGCCGAACGGCGGGTAGGGGTCGGACAGGAGCGCCGCGTACGCGGTGACGCGCGCCAGCGAGCGCGTGAAGCCCGCCACGAAGTCGAACAGCGCCTTCGGATAGCGACCGGTGATCACGATCGCGAACCACGCGATCACGATCGCGATGTACGCCAGGATTCCGTACAGATACAGCCAGATTGCCAGAGGAATCACAAGGATCAGCCGGAAGAACGCGGTCAGGCGACTGCGTCGCTCCGCGTAGTCGACCTCGAACGTGACGGGATAGGACATCGTGTGCTCCCCCTTTGCTCGCGCAGCATGGCCTCCCCTCGCGGGTAGCGTAGATCGCCCCGCGGCGGCGATGTAGATCGCCCTGCGGCAGCTAGGCGATGCTTGCACTAGATTGCTTCTCCGATGGACGCCGTCGATCTCGCCTACGCCGGAATCGCCCGCCAGGCCGAGCTGCTCGCCGCCGGCGAGGTGTCCTCGCGCGAGCTCGTCGACGTGTACCTCGAGCGGATCGCGCGGCTGGACCCGCGGCTGAACGCCTTTCGCGTGGTGTTCGCCGAGCGCGTGCGCATGGAAGCCGACCAGGCCGACGCGCGCCGCGGCGCCGGTGGCGAGCGTCCCCTGCTGGGTGTGCCGATCGCGGTCAAGGACGACATCGACGTGGCCGGCGAGGTGACCACGTACGGCACCAACGCCTACGGCGAGCCGGCGGACGCCGACGCCGAGGTCGTGCGGCGGCTGCGCGAGGCCGGCGCGGTGATCATCGGCAAGACCAACGTGCCCGAGCTGACGATGTGGCCGTTCACCGAGACGGCCACGTTCGGCGCCACGCGCAACCCGTGGGACGTGCAGCGCGCGCCCGGCGGCTCCAGCGGCGGCAGCGCGGCCGCGGTGGCCGCCGGTCTCGTGGGCGCCGCGCTCGGCTCCGACGGCGCCGGCTCGATCCGCATCCCCGCCGCCTGGTGCGGGCTGTTCGGCCTCAAGCCCCAGCGCGGGCGCGTGTCGATGGCGCCGCGCGCGCGCGGCTGGCACGGCCTGTCGGTCAAAGGCGTGCTGGCGCGCACGGTGGCCGACACCGCGCTGTTCCACGACGTCGCCTCCGGCGCGATCGACGTCGACGCCGACCGCGTGCCGGCGCCCGACGTGCCGTTCTCCACCGCCGCCGCCACGCCCCCCGGGTCGCTGCGGATCGCGTACTCGACCAGCCTGCCGGTGGGCGTGATCGCGAAGCTCGACGCCGATGCCCGCCGGGCGTTCGAGCAGACGGTCGAGCTGCTGCGCTCGCTCGGGCACCAGCTGACCGAGCGCGCGCCCGACTACGGCGCCGGCGCGATGCCCGCGGTGACCGTGCGCTATCTGCGCGGCATCCACGACGAGGCCGTCAAGCTCGCGCATCCAGAGCGCCTGGAACGGCGCACGCGCGCGATGGCGCGCCTGGGCGGGCTGATCCCGCCGTCGCTGCTCGAGCGCTCGCTCGCCGGCGAGGCTGAGCTGACGCGCCGGCTCAACGGCGTGCTCGAGAACCACGACGTGCTGCTCACGCCCGCCACCGCCGCGCCGCCGCCGCGCATCGGCCAGCTGCAGGGCCGCGGCGCGCTGTGGACGCTGAACACCGTCGTCGGCTGGGTTCCCTACAACGGCGTCTGGAACGTCACCGGCCAGCCCGCCGCGTCGGTACCCGCCGGCTTCGGCTCGGACGGGCTGCCGCGCGCGGTGCAGCTCGTGGGACGGCCCGGCGATGAGTCGACGCTGCTGTCGCTCGCCGGCCAGCTCGAGACCG
>JBEKGK010000160.1:0-8256 GCA_050012835.1 Solirubrobacteraceae bacterium
ACGGCTGCATCAGGGACGTCAGGATCCGCAGGCGGTCGCGGCTGAAACGGATCATCTCGCGCTTCCAGACCACCTTGATCGCTCTCAGCTCGCTGCGCAGGGTGCGCACGGGAACGCGAACACGTGCGAGCTCGTGCGGCGTCGCGCCGGGCGGGAGCGCCGCCCCGGGAGGCGTGGCGGTTGTCGTGTCTGTGGCCATCAGCGGCTCATCATGCGGGCGAAGTTGCGCCGGCCTTCGGTCTGGGTGGACTCGGCGTCGCGTATGGTCGTGCCCGTGTGGGACATGAAGACGTCGTCCAGCGAGGGCCGGGCGACGCTGACCGAGCGGATTGGATGCCCGAGCTCGGCGAACAGGCGCGGGACGAACTGCTCCCCCTCGGGCACGCCGAAGGTGATGAGTCCCTCAGCCATCGTGGCCTCGATCCCGAAGCGTTCGGCCAGGGCCGCGATCGCCGCCTCATCGTCGTCGGTGGCGATCTGCACGCGATCCCGGCCCACCTTCGCCTTGAGGGCCTCGGGCGTGTCCAGAACGATGATCCGGCCCCGGTCCATGATGGCTATGCGGTCGCAGTACTCGGCCTCGTCCATGTAGTGCGTGGTCAGGAAGATGGTGATGTCCTCGCGCGCCTTCAGCTCGCGGATGTAGCGCCAGATCGAGCTGCGCGTCTGCGGGTCCAGGCCGACGGTCGGCTCGTCCAGGAACAGCACGCGCGGCGAGTGCAGCAGCCCGCGCGCGATCTCCAGGCGCCGCTTCATCCCACCGGAGAACGTGTTCACGAGGCTTGCGCGCCGCTCCCACAGCCCGACCATCTCCATCACCTGGCGCATGCGCTCTCCCACCAGCTCGCGCGGCACGCCGTACAGCTCGGCGTGCAGCCGCAGGTTCTGCTCGGCGGTCAGATAGCCGTCGAGCGTCGTGTCCTGGAAGACCAGGCCGATGTTGCGCCTGACGTCGTCGCGTTCGCTGACAACGTCGTGGCCCGCCACCTGCGCCGAGCCGCCGCTGGGACGCACGAGCGTGCACAGCATGTTGATCGTCGTCGACTTGCCCGCGCCGTTGGGACCCAGGAAGCCGAAGATCTCCCCGCCCCAGACCTCGAAGTCGATGCCGCGCACCGCCTCGAGGAGGTCGTAGCGCTTGACCAGGCCGTTGACCGAGACGGCGGCGGAGCTGGACGCCGTCTCGGAGGCGGGGCTGACTGCTGTGGTGGCGGTCTCGTTCACCTGTCCTTGTCCACCGTACCGGCATCTGTGCCGGTGTCCGTCTCGCCGCCGGTGTCCGCGTCGTCGCCGTCGGCGAGGATCCGGTACAGCTCGCGGCGGGTTCCCGCGAGCACGCCGGCGGCCTTGGTGATCTGGCCCTCGCTGCCCGTTCGCATCACCTGCACGAACGCGGAGGCGACCTCGCGCATGAGCCTTCCGAGCTCGTGCGCCCCACCGGCGCCACCTGCCTGCTCCCACGGAGCCGGTCGCTCGGCGCCGCGCTCGGCCAGCAGCGCGCGCCCCTCGTCGGTGATCGCGAACAGCTTGCGCCCGTCGCTCTCTTCGGTGCGGATCAGGCCCTCGTCCTCGAGCTGCTGCAGGGCCGGGTAGGCCGAGCCTGGGCTCGGGCTCCAGATGCCGCCGCTGCGCTCCTGCACCTCCTGCATGATCTGGTAGCCGTTGCGCGGCTCCTCCGCGAGCAGCAGCAGCGCCGCCGTGCGAATGTCGCCGCGGCGCGCCCTGCGGCCACGTCCGCGTGGACCTCCACCCGGACCGAAACCACCGAATGGGCCGCCGCCGAACTCGCCACGCGGGCCGTACGCGAAGCCGCGCTCGCGCTCGCCGCCATGACGAGGGGACCTGCAACCGGGCTTTGCGCCCGTTGAATAAATCGCATTTCCAAACATATCTATTTCCTATCGTGAGCCATCAAAGTACTTACACGATATATCGTAACAGCAGGGGTGTCGAATCCCAACCCCGGCGCCGGCGGGGCATCTGGCGTGGTCTCGCCGGCACGGCGCCGCCTACGCGGCGTAGCGCTGCGCGGAGCGAGCGCGGGCCTTGGCGGCCTCGACCTCGCGGTCCTTCGGCGGCGCGTTCGTGACCAGCTCGTCCAGCAGGCGCGCGGAGATCTCGCTGACCGCGTCAACCGCCCGCTCGAACGCCTCCGCGTTCGCCTGCGAGGGCTTCGTGAAGCCGCTGATCTTGCGCACGTACTGCAACGCCGAAGCGCGGATCTCCTCGTCGCTCGCCGGCGGCTCGAAGTTGTTGAGGTTGCGGATGTTTCTGCACATGCCGCGATCGTACAACGCCGTCAGTGCCTGAAGTGGCGTACGCCCGTGGCGACCATCGTGGCGCCGGCCGCGTCCACGGCGGCGATCACCTCCTCGTCGCGCACCGATCCTCCCGGCTGGATGATCGCGCTGACGCCCGCGTCTAGCGCCAGCTGCGGGCCGTCGGCGAACGGGAAGTATGCGTCTGAGGCGAGTACGGAGCCAGCCAGCTGCTCAGGCCGGAATGCCTGCGCCTTCTCGATCGCGATGCGCACGGCGTCCACGCGGCTCATCTGGCCGGCGCCGATGCCGATGGTGGCGCCGCCGGCGGCGATCACGATCGCGTTGGAGCGCACGTGCCGGCAGACGGTCCACGCGAACAGCATGTCGCGCCACTCCTGCTCGCTGGGCTGGCGCGCGCTCGTCGCGTGCATCTGCTCGCGCGTCTCGGAGACGACGTCGTGCGTCTGCACCAGCTGGCCGCCGATCACGGGCTTGGATTCGACCTCTCGCAGCGGCGCCGGCCAGTCGCTGAGCTCGAGCAGGCGGACGTTCTTCTTGACCTGCAGCGCCTCCAGCGCGGCGGCGTCGTAGCCGGGCGCGAGCAGCACCTCGATGAACTGCTTGGCGAGCTCTTCGGCGAACGCGCCCTCGACCGGGCGGTTGACCGCGATCACGCCGCCGTAGGCGCTCTGCGGGTCGCACGCGAAAGCGCTTTCATAGGCCTCGCGGCCGCTGGCGCCGACGGCGCAGCCGCACGGGTTGTTGTGCTTGACGATCGCGCACGCGGGCTCAACGAACTCCTCCACCAGCTCGCGCGCCGAGCTGAGGTCGAGCAGGTTGTTGAACGACAGCTCCTTGCCGTGCAGCTGCTCGACGCCGGCGAGCAGCTGCGTGGGCGATCCCACACGCGCGTAGAACGCGGCCTGCTGATGCGGGTTCTCGCCGTAGCGCAGGTCGCTGACCTTCTCGTAGGCCTCGCGCCAGCTCGAGGGGAAGCCCTCGCCGTCGCGGGACGCGAACCATGTGGAGATCGCCGCGTCGTAGCGCGCGGTGCACGCGAACGCCTTGCCCGCGAGCTGTTTGCGCGTCTGAAGCGACAGCCTGCCGTCGGACTCGCGCAGCTCGCCCAGCACGCGCTCGTAGTCCCCGGGATCGACGACCACGGCGGCGAACTCGCTGTTCTTGGCCGCAGCCCTGATCATCGTCGGACCGCCGATGTCGATGTTCTCGATCACCTCCTGCTCGGAGGCGTCGCCGCGCGCGACGGTCTGCTCGAACGGGTACAGGTTCACGCACACCAGGTCCACCTGCTCGATCTCCTGCTCGGAGGCCGCGCGCAGGTGCTCGTCCTCGTCGCGCCGCGCGAGCAGGCCCGCGTACAGGCGCGGATGCAGCGTCTTTACGCGTCCGTCCATGATCTCGGGAAAGCCCGTGAAGTCCTCGATCGCGCGCACCTGGATCCCGGCGCCGGCCAGCTCACGCGAGGTGCCGCCTGTGGAGACGAGCTCCACGCCCAGCTCCGCGAGGCCCTGAGCGAACTCGACGATCCCGTGCTTGTCGGAGACCGACAGCAGCGCTCTGCGCACGCGCACCTCGCCGGGCGCCGCGCGCTGCACCCCGGATGCGCGATCGGTCATGACGTCGCCTTCGGGGGTCATGGTTGCAGCCTATCCCTCGCCCGCGCGGATCGCCTCGCCCACGCCGGGCGCCTCGCCCGTGCCGGTCGCCGCGTCATCCACGATCGTCCTGCGCGGGTTCTCGGGGTCGGCGCGCAGCGCGCCGCACGCGAACAGCGCGACCGCGCGCGGCAGCAGCTCGTGCTCGAGCGGGCGCAGCGCCGCGAGCACGTCCCCTGGCTCGCGCGCATCGGGCAGCTCGACCGCGCGCTGGAGGATCACCGGCCCCGAGTCCACGCCCGCGTCGACGAAGTGCACGGTGACGCCGAACACCTTGACTCCGTATGTGAGCGCCTGCTCGATCGCCGCCAGTCCGGGGAACGCGGGCAGCAGCGACGGGTGCACGTTGACCACGGCGCCGGGGAAGCGCGACAGGAATGGCTCGCCGAGCAGCTCCATGTACCCCGCCAGCACCACCAGCCGCGTACCGCGCTCGGCCAGCCAGTCGGCGAGCGCCCGATCGCGCGCGGCGCGGTCGGCGTAGGCGGCGCGGGCGAACACCGCCGTCGCCACCCCGCTCTGCCCAGCGCGCTGCAGCGCCGGCGCGCCGGCGACGCTCGACGCGACCGCCACCACCTCCGCCTCACGCCCGTGCACCGTGTCGAGCAGCGCCTGCAGATTGGTGCCGGTTCCTGACACGAGCACGGCGATGGGAAGTCTGTCGCTCACGCGCCGGTCACGATAGCTGTGAGCAACCTCACAGAGCACGCCCGCTCGATGGCCTTGAATGGCTGATGAGGCGGAGAGGGTCTGGAACCACGACCAGACAGGACAGGCTCATGCTCACATCCATCATCGTCACCATTCTCGTGGTCGCAGCGCTCGGCTACGGGCTGCGCTCCGGGCGAAGCAGCAGGTCGATCGTCCACCGGCCGTACAACAACCGCTACAGCGATGCGTCAGGGGCGCGCGAGGATCACCTCGGCTAGATTTCCGCGCATCGACAGGTGCCTCCGCATCCTGAGCGGAGGACGCAAAGGAGACCTCGATGAGTAGACAGCTTCGCCGTTTTCTCGCCCTCGCCATCGCCCTCACGACAGGCGCGCTGCTCGCGGCGGCGGCAGTCGCGCTGGCGGCCGGCCCGGTCAAGGGCGCCAAGTACACGGGTGCGACGGTGCACGGGAAGCAGCCGATCAGCCTGAAGGTCTCCGGCAGCGGCAAGTCCGTGACCGTGAGCGTCGTATTCGCCCCGCTGTACTGCGAAGGCGGGGGCACCGGCGAGCGCCAGATAACAAAGCCGGCCGCGATCTCCAGCAGCGGCGCGTTCAAAGGCAGCATCGCCTACGAATTCACGCCCGAGCACAAGGTCACGGGGAAGCTGTTCTTCAACGGCAAGTTCTCCGGCCACACCGTCAAGGGCACGGCACGCTCGGAATTCCTGCTCGCCAAACAGTGCGACGGCTCGACGAGCTTCTCGGCCAAAGCCGGCGCTGCGGCGGCCCGTGCTGCGACCTCCGCGCACGCGGCGTCGAGCACGCTGCGCGTGACCTCGCGCTCGTGGGAGGTCGGGCAGGGCGAAGCCGTCCACAACGTCGCCGGCGGCGGCAAGCTCGAATACTGCTCCAGCCAGCCGGCGACCGGGCTGACGCCGATCATCGCCTTCTCCCACGCCCCGGTCGGCAAGAGCTACACGATCAAGCTCGCCGGCCCGGCCGCCTCCGGCACGATCCCTCCCGGGGTCAAGACCAAGTTCACCAAAGCGAGCGGGCGCACCAGCCAGACCTACGGGACGCCGTCGTTCCCCCACCACAAGATCGCTGGGGGCGCGTACACGTTCTCGATGCTGGTCGGCGGCAAGACCGTTGCCAGCGTCAAGCTGACGCTGGACCCGACCTCAAGCAAGTGCTGACCGACCGGGGTGTATCGCCCTCCTGACGAGCAAAGGGCAAGGCTGACAAGGACGCAGCGAGCGTGGCGTGCTACGCACGCGAGCCGGCACCGACGGCGGAGCCGTTGGTGAGGACGCCGTCAGACGCCGCCATTTGCTCGTCAGGCTCCAGCGAGTACTTGCCCGCCGCCCCGTCGCTGCCGGCGAGTGGGTACTCGCCTGTGAAGCAGGCGTCGCAGTGGGTCGCGCGCGTCGCGCCGACGGCCTCGTAGACACCCTCGAGCGAGAGGTAGTGCAGCGAGTCGCAGCCGAGCTCGGCGGCGACTTCCTCGGTGCTGCGCCCGTGCGCGATCATCTCCTCGCGCGTGGACATGTCGATGCCGTAGTGACAGGGGTGCTTGATCGGGGGCGCGGAGATGCGCATGTGGATCTCGGCGGCGCCGGCGTCGCGCAGCATCTGCACGATCTGGCGGGTGGTGTTGCCGCGCACGATCGAGTCGTCGACGACCACCAGGCGCTTGCCGGCGATCACATCGGGGAGCGGGTTGAACTTGAGCCGCAGACCGTGCTTGCGCAGCTCCTGGCCGGGCTGGATGAACGTGCGCGCGACGTAGCGGTTCTTGACGAAGCCGTCGTCCTGGGGAAGGCCGGCCGCGCGTGCGAGGCCGCGGGCGGCGGGATTGCCGGAGTCGGGCACCGCGATCACGAGGTCGGCGTCGACGGGCGCCTCGCGCCACAGGATCTCGCCCATGCGCCCGCGCGCCACCTGCAGCACGCGGTCGTTCATGCGCGAGTCCGGGCGCGCGAAGTAGATGTACTCGAACACGCAGAACGCGCGCCTGCCGCCCTGCACGACCATGCGGCTCTGCAGGCCGTCGGGACCGAGCGTCACCAGCTCGCCGGGCTCGACGTCGCGCACGAACTTGGCGCCGATGATGTCGAACGCGCACGACTCGCTGGCCACGCAGTAGCGACTCGTGCCGCCCCCGCCCGGCCGTCCGTCAGAGTCCTCCGGGCCGGTCTCCAGCACGCCGAGCGCGAGCGGGCGCAGGCCGTGGGGATCGCGGAAGGCGACCACGCGATCCTTGGTCATGGCCACGATCGAGAACGCCCCGCGCAGGCGCGGCAGCACGTCGGCGATCGCGTCCTCGACCAGCTCGGCGGGGTGCGTGGCGATCATCGCGGCGATGATCTCCGAGTCCGACGTCGAGCTGAACGTGACGCCGCGCTCGAGCAGCTCCTCGTGCAGCTCGAGGGCGTTGATCAGGTTGCCGTTGTGTGCGAGCGCAACCTCGCGGCGTGAGCCGTTGGTGCCCTCGGAGCGCTGCACCGGCTGCGAGTTCTCCCAGGCGTTGGACCCGGTGGTCGAGTAGCGCACATGGCCGATCGCGAGCTCGCCGGCGAGCGTGCGCAGGTCGTTCTCGGTGAACACCTGGCTGACGAGGCCGAGCTCGCGGCGCGTGATGATGTGTCCGCCGCGGTCGGCCGCGGCGATGCCCGCCGACTCTTGGCCGCGGTGCTGAAGGGCGTACAGCGCGAAGTACGACAGACGCGACACCTCGTGACCTGGCGCGTACAGTCCGAACACTCCGCACTCGTCGCGCGGTCCGTCACGCATCACGTTCACAAGCTAGCAGGGCCGCATAACCGCGGCCCGCCGACACGTAGATACGAAGGCTATACAGAAGCTGTTTCAAGGGAACAACTCTCCCAGCGCGCCGTGTGCCTCGGCGAGCTCCTCGAGGGTGAGCGTGAGCATCGTCCCGGCGGTGGCGCCGGCCTCGACGATGCTCAACACGTCGTCGCCGACCCTGCCGATCGGAACAGTCGCCACTCGCTCGCCCAGAGCGCGCAGGGCGTCGGGTCCGCCGCTGACGATGAACCCTCCGGGGCCCTCGCCGAACAGGGCGGTGGCCAGGAGTGTCGAAGCGGGCGGCTCCGAGCCTGACCGCGGGCCAGGCGCGCCGTGTCCGCCCGCGGGGCGCGGGATCGCCTCCCACAGATCCTCCGCCAGCTCGACCTGCGCGCCGATGCCTCCGGCCAGGCAGCACTCGGCGAGCGCGACCGCGAGACCGCCCTCGGCGACGTCGTGGGCGCTCGACAGCGCGCCCGCGCGCACGGCGTCGCGCACGGCGGCCTGTGTGGCGGCCACGGCGGCGATATCGATCTCCGGGAGCCCGTCGGGGAGCGGTTGCCCGAGCAGCTTGGCGAGCTCGCTGGCACCCAGCGACGGGCGCAGCGCGCCGACGAGCGCGATCTGATCGCCCGCGCGTGCGAAGCCGAGGCGCCCGGCACGGCGGGCGTCGGGCAGGCGGCCGACGATGCCGATCACGGGCGTCGGGTAGATCGGCCCGGTGGCGCCCTCGTTGTAGAGGGACACGTTGCCGCCGACGATCGGCGCGCGCAGCGCGCGACACGCGTCGCCGAGGCCGCGTACGGACTCGCTGAGCTGCCAGGCGATGTGCGGCTTCTCGGGGTTGCCGAAGTTGAG
>JBEKGK010000161.1:0-8194 GCA_050012835.1 Solirubrobacteraceae bacterium
GGCTGTCTGCGAGGCGGTGCTCGGGCCTCGGCCGATCCATTTGGGGTCGTCATATGAGCGCGGGTCCTCGCCCCACCCTCCGTCTTCGTTCTGATGGCGCTCGAGCCAGGAGACGGCGCGCCGGACGCACGCGTGCGATGGCGCCACCCCGGCCGCGATCAGCCCCGGCAGCGCCGCGCCGGTGCCGTAGACGTGGTTGACGCCCCAGCGGCCGAACCACGAGCCGTCGGGCTCCTGATGCTCGATCAACCACTGCACCCCGCTACGCGCCGCAGGCGTCTCGCCCAGGCCCAGCGCGCCGAGCATCTCGAGCGTGTGCGCGGTCACGTCGGCGCTCGGCTCGTCGATCACCTCGCCGAAGTCCAGGAACGGAAGCTCGCGCACGAGCGCGAGCGTGTTGTCGGTGTCGAACGCGGCCCAGCCGCCGTCGGAGCTCTGCATCCCCTCGACCCAACGCAGCGCACGCCCGATCGCGCCGTCGATCGGCGCTCGCAGCGGCTGGCGTCCGGCGAGACGCGCGAGCGCGAGCACGACCTCGACCGTGTCATCGACGTCGGGGTAGTTGACGTTCGCGAACTCGAAAGCCCAACCGCCCGGCTCGAGCTGCGGTCGCCTCATCGACCAGTCGCCCCGCTTGGTGATCTCCTCGCCGAGCAGCCAGCGCGCGCCGGCGAGCATCGCCGGATCGTCCTCCGCCACGCCCGCGTCGCCGAGCGCGACCATCGCCAGCGCCGTATCCCACACCGGCGACTGGCACGCTTCCAGGCGCCGGCTGTCTCCCGCGGGCGCACCGACGCCACGCTGGCCGATCTCCGATCGGTCGTCGCGGTCCTCGACCATGAAGCCCTGCAGTCCCTCGAGGCCGCGTCTCATCACGGGGTGCTCGAGCGGGTAGCCGGCGAGGTGCAGCGCCATCAGCGAGTAGACCCATGGCGGCTGGATGCCGCCCCAGGAGCCGTCGGCCTCCTGGCGGCGCACGATCCAGCGCTCCGCGCGGCCGAGCGCCAGCCGGCGCAGCGGCGCCAGCGGCCGGTGCTCGTAGGCGCGCAGCAGGCGGTCCAGGCGCCCAAGCCACGCGCCACGGCGCGAGGGCGCCGGCTGCGCGCGCGGCGCGGCTCGCTCGCCCTGCGCGCGCTCCGGCGCGTGCAGCTCCTCCAGGTCGAACGGCAGCGGACGGACCGGGCGGTGAGCTTTGACGATCGACAGCGCGACGATCGTCTGACGCGCCCAGCACGCGAAGTCGTAGACGTTCAGCGGCACCGACGGGGGCAGCAGGATGATCTCGGGCGGAAGCGCCGGCACCCGCTCCCACGACCACAGGCCGAACAGCGCGAGCCACACGTGGGTGAACACGCGCGCGCGCTCCAAGCCTCCCTCCCGGCGGATGAACTCGGCCGCGGCGCGCATGTGCGCGGCGTCGGCCGGGTCGCCGGCGAGTCGCAGCGCCCAGTAGGCCTCGATTGTCGTGGAGAGCTCGCCGGGGCCGCCGTGGAAGTTCGCCCAGGTGCCGTCGGCACGCTGCTGGGAGCGGATCCACGCCGCCGAGCGCTCGGTCTCATCCGCGTGGCGGATCCCGAGGAACTCGCGCAGGAGCATGTCCTCGGCGTCCATCGTGACGTTGGTCTGCAGCTCGCCGCGCCACCAGCCCGCGTCGTCCTGCAGCGACAGCAGACGCTCGCGGGCGCTCTCCAGCGCCACCTTCGCCTCGCTGTGAGCCTCCAAGGTCAGCTGCGCCATGTTGACAACCTAAATCTTTTTGATCCAAGACGACAGTCGCGCACAGTCGATCGCATTTGCGCACCTCACGATGACACCTGCAAGCCCGCCGGCACGAGCACGTCCGGGCTCGCGAGCGTGATCACATGGCGGCGCAGCGTCGCCTCGGTGACCGTCCGCGGGCCGGGCGAGACGAAGCGGAGCACGATCAGACCGTTGACGTCCAGGCGCGCGAGCAGGCGAAAGCCCGGCGCGGGCGGTTCCTCGGCCGACGCGCGCAGGGGCGCGTAGCCGGTCTCGTCGATCTCGCTCACGCGCACGGAGCCGCCCTCGCGGAGGCTGTGCAACCCCGGCAGGTAGTACTCGAGCGGCGCGGAGCCCAGCTCGACGGTCGTGATCGCGCGCTCGCGCGGCGCGCCTGCGAGCGCCTTCGCGAGATCCCGCCAGTTCCCGCGCTGCAGGCGCGGGCTCAGATCGATGTCGATCGAGATCGCCAGGAACGCCAGGAACGCCACCGCGATGCTCGCCGCGAGCGCGACCCCCACGCCGGCCGTCCTGCCTCCCCCGCTCGCGTCCGGCCAGACCACGAGCACGGCGATCACGGCTGTGACGGGGATCATCGCCGCGACGAGGTTGCGCGGCGCCAGGTAGTCGGCTCCGAATGCGACCAGCACGATCGGGATCAGGACCCCGCAGGCGGCGATCGACAGGGCGACCACGACGGCGCGCTGGCCGGTCCCCGCTGCGCGCTGATCGACGGGCTCCGGCGCACGTCTGGCCGGCGAGGGCTCGGTCATGCGCCACAGCCCGAGTGCCAGGCCGGCGAGGATCGGCAGCGCGACCAGCAGCTCGACGCCGTGGCCCAGCGGCGCGCCCGAGTAGCCGGTGAGGAAGTACTGAGGGATCGCCTGCAGCCGTTCGGACAGCGGCCAGTGGCCGATCCACTGCGTCCCATGGCCGCCCTGCGCGGAGATCAGCGGCAGCAGCGCCGCCCCGACGACGGCGAGCGCGGCGATCGCCGGCAGCGCCGCGCGGCGCGTGCGCCGGTCGTAGGCCAGCCACAGCACCATTCCGATCAGCAGGAAGACCGCGAAGTAGTGCGTCAGCAGTGCCAGCGAGCCCGTCACGGCGAAGGCGACCATGCGCCGTGACGTGGGTTCCCGCTGCGCGCGCAGGAAGCACAGCATGGCCAGCGCGCCCGTCAGCACGAACAGCGCGTACGCGCGCGCCTCCTGCGAGTACCACACGAACAGCGGGTTGACGGCGACGAGCGCCGCGCACACGAGCGCCGCGCGGCGGCCGGCGAGCTCGCGGCCGATCGCCCACGCGGCCGGCACGGTCGCGATCCCCGCGAGCGCCGACGGCAGGCGCAGGGCGACCTCGCCGGTCCCGAGCACGCGCGAGTCCGCCCACGCGAGCACGTACCACAGCGGCGGTGTGTTCTCCGTGTGGGAGACCGACCGCAACGTCGCCCACAGGCTCGCGTGCAGGACGTGGACGGGCGTGAACGCCTCGTCGTACCAGAAGCTCTGGAGGTCGAGCGTCGACAGGCGCAGCGCGGCGGCCAGGAGGATCAAGGCGGCCAGCGGCCACCATCCCGGCAGCCGGGAGCCGGCTCGCGTGGAGCCCCGCGCAGCCGGTGCGGTCGCTGCGGCAGCCGTCCGGGGATCGCCTCCGACGGCGCTGCTCATTCTGGACATCGTCCCTGCCCGGCCGGACCGAAGCAGCCGTAGCGATTGGGCGGCAGGTCGTTTTCGACGTGCGCGCGCACGTACCAGCCGCCGTGCACCGTGCGCATGCCGTTCACGACCGGCCCCCAGATCGCCAGGCAGATCTGCGTCCGGCTCTTCGGCGCGCCGGGGCTGGTGTTGCCGCAGAGCACCTCACGCTGGCTGCTGGCTCCGAGCATTTCCTGGTCGACCGAGATGTTGTGGTAGTCGTGCCCGGTGTACTGGCGCCAGGTCTTCAGGTCGGCGATCAGGCGATGGTTGATGCCGGCCTCGCGCACGAGGTCGTTGACCGTGGCGGTCGCCAGCAGCACGCCGACGAGCACCAGCAGCGTCGTCTCGATCAGCCACATCTGTCCAGAGCCACGCAGCTCGACTGTACGCGGGCGCAGCCATGGCGGCAGACGCCGCCAGCGCTCTTCGCCGGCGGGCAGCGCCGTCTCGATCGCAGGGGAGTCGTTCATTGGACCGGCACCAGCAAGGGCGAGAGCTGGTGGGCGACGAACAGCGCCTGCACGGCGAGCGTGGCCGCCAGCAGGCGCCGGTCGCGGGTGATCACCGCGAGCGGCAGCGGCCACAGGATGTACCACGCCAAGAGCCACGTGCTGGTGACCGAGATCGCGAGCAGCGCCCAGCCGGAGGCGGCGACCCAGTCATAGCCGCGCCACGTGCGCCACAGCAGGTGCGCCAGGATCAGCACGAGCCCCGCCTTCAGCAGGTCGTGGTCGATCGGGAACACTCCCGGCTTGCCGAACAGGTGCGCGATCTCGGTGGCGAAGCTGTCGGTGGAGACGAACGCGGCGTCGCGGTTGAGCGCCGCCACGACGTCGATGCCGTGAATGCCGAACGCCGCGTAGCCGATCAGGGCGCCGAGCGCGAGCGCCGCCAGCGTCCCGAGGATCGGCGCCAGGCGCCGTCTGGAGACGATCATGAACGGCAGCAGCACGGCGACCGTCGCCTTGACGAGCGCCCCGGCCACGACCGCCGCGGCAGCGCCGGCTTCGCGGCGGCCGGAGGGCGTGGACGCGACCGTGAGGCTCACGGCGGCCATCATCGCGAGCATCATGATCAGATCGTTGTGGGCGCCGCCGAGCCCGTAAATCACATACAGGGGGTTGGCTCCGACCACGAGGATCGCCGCCACCGGATCGAACCCGCGCGCACGCGCGCAGCGCCACACGAGCGCGAGCGTGCCGGCGCTCGCGAGCAGCGCCTCGAGCTTCATGCCCCACAGCGCGCCCACCACGCCGAGCGGCACAAGCGGATAGGAGAGCAGCGTGTACAGGGGCCCGTAGGCGGTGGCGACGCGCTCCCAGTCGTGACCCACATACGTGGAGACGGGGTCGCCGGCGATCGCCACGGGACCGTGCAGGTAGGGGTTCAGGCCGTGCTCGACGCCCATGCGCGCGTAGGCGATGTAGCTGAAGACGTCGGTGGACAGCAGGATCGGCCCGACGAACACGATCAGCTGCAGCGCCGCGATCAGGACGATCGCCCAGCGCTTGGAGATCGCGCCGGCGTGCGGTCCGGCAACCGAAGCTCGATCGACCGAGGCTCGACCGATCGAAGCTCGGCCGGCGAGCACGACCAGCCCTGCGTAGGCGCCGGTCGAGACGAGCAGCGCGATCAGGAAGACGCGGTAGCCCAGGCGCTCGCCGATTCCCTCCAGCCAGCCGGCGATCTCCGGCGATTTCGGGATCAGCGGCGAGATTCCGGCCGCGCCGTCGAGGACGATCTCGGCGGCGGCGGCCACCAGCAGCAGCGCCAGCAGCGTGGCGAGCGCGGGCGCCCACCGCTCAGAGCGGACATGGGCAGCGCCACGCTCGCTCTGAATGGCGACGCTCACGAAACGGCGAGGGCCCTTGGGCTCACAACGCCGTCCACACGGTCTTGGTCTCCAGGTAGGCGTCGAGACCGTCGTGGCCGTGCTCGCGGCCGATGCCCGACGCCTTGAAGCCGCCGAATGGCGCCGACGGGTCGACCACCCCCCAGGTGTTGATGTAGACCATGCCCGCGTGCAGCATCGCGGCCAGGCGGTGGGCGCTTGAGAGATCGCGCGTCCACACGCCGGCAGCCAGCCCGTACTCGCCCGCGTTCGCCCGCTGGGCGACCTCCTCGAGCGAGCCATACGGAGAGGCGACGAGCACGGGCCCGAAGATCTCCTCGCGCGAGATCCGCAGCTCGTCGGAGGTTGTGGCGAACAGCGTGGGCGCCACGAAGTAGCCGCCGCTGTCGGTGAGGGCCGCCTCACCGCCGGCCAGCACCTCGGCGCCCTCCTCGCGACCCGCCTCGATGTAGCCCAGCACCCGCTCGTGCTGCTCGGCGGAGACGAGCGGCCCGAGCTGGGTGCCCGACTCCAGCCCCGGCCCGAGCTGCGCCGCCTTGGCCGCTTCGGCGAGCGCGCTCATGACCTCATCGAAGCGCTCCGCCGGGACGAACAGCCGCGAGCCCGCGTTGCACGCCTGCCCGGAGTTGAAGTAGATCGCCTGGAAGGAGCCCTTGACGGCAGCCTCGATGTCGGCATCGGGCAGGATGATGTTCGGCGACTTGCCCCCGAGCTCGAGCGTCACGCGCTTGAGCGCCTTGCCCGCCTTGGCGCCGATCTCGCGGCCGACCACCGTGGATCCGGTGAATGCGACCTTGTTGACGTCGGGGTGGTCCACGAGCGCGGCGCCCGTGCCGCCATCGCCGGTGAGCACGTTCAGCACACCCGGCGGGAAGCCCACCTCGAGCGCCAGCTCGCCGATGCGCAGCGCTGACAGCGGCGTCTGCTCGGCGGGCTTGAGCACGATCGTGCAGCCCGCCGCGAGCGCTGGGCCGAGCTTCCACGCGGCCATCAGCAGCGGGAAGTTCCACGGGATGATCTGCGCACACACGCCGACGGGCTCGCGGCGGGTGTAGCAGTGCATGTTCGGCGCGTTCACGGGGAGCACCCCGCCCTCGATCTTGGTCGGCCAGCCGGCGAAGTAGCGCAGGTGCCCGACGGCCCCGTTCACGTCCACGTACTGTGCGAGCCCGACGGGCTTGCCGTTGTCCAGCGACTCGATCTGAGCGATCTCCTCGGCGCGCGCCTCGATCGCATCGGCCAGCGCGTGCATCAGGCGCTCGCGCCCCGACGCGGGCATCGTCGCCCAGGGACCGTCCGCGAAGGCCGCGCGCGCGGCGGCGACCGCCCGCGCGACGTCCTCGGGCCCGGCGAGCGCGACCTCTGCGATCTCCCTGCCGGTGGCCGGATCCAGGGTGGCAAACGTGCGCCCGTCGGCAGCGTCGAGACGCTCAGAGCCGATCAGGAGACGATGTGACTGGGAGATGAACTCGCGGGCGGGAGCGCTCAGCGCGTCGGGAAGGGTGTCTGCGGAGATAGTGGTCATGGAGGGAGCGTACCTCGCACCGTCGCACGCGGGTTGCGCTGGTGCGAGCAGGGCCGCGCAGCTCTGCGCCGCGACCGGGTGAAGCGCTTATGCTGCGCCCATGGCCGAGCCCTCCAAGGCTGTGCTGGTGACCGGCTGCTCCTCCGGCATCGGCCGCGCGAGCGCGCTGCGCCTGGCACGCTCCGGCTGGACGGTGTACGCGACCGCGCGCCGGCCCGAGTCGATCGCGGAGCTGGGCGAGGCCGGCTGTCACACGCTGGCGCTCGACGTGACCGACGAGGACTCGATGCGCGCAGCCGTCGATACCGTCGAGCAGGCCGAGGGCGCGGTCGGAGTGCTGATCAACAACGCCGGCTACAGCCAGAGCGGCGCGATCGAGACCGTGCCGCTGGAGGCGGTGCGCCGCCAGTTCGAGACGAACGTGTTCGGGCTCGTGCGCCTGACGCAGCTCGCGCTGCCGAAGATGCGCGCGCAGCGCTGGGGCAAGATCGTCAACCTGGGCTCGATGGGCGGGCGCCTGACGTTTCCCGGCGGCGGCTACTACCACGCGACCAAGCACGCGCTCGAGGCGATCTCAGACGCGCTGCGCTTCGAGCTGCGCGGCTTCGGCATCGACGTGGTCCTGCTGGAGCCGGGGCTGATCACGACCGACTTCGGCGAGGCCGCCACCGCCAGCATGGCTGACATCGGCATGGCGGACGCCAGCGACTCGCCGCAGGACCCCTACGCGCACTTCAACGCGACCGTCGGCGCGGTCACAGCCGGCGCCTACGACGGCCCCATGCGTCGCCTCGGCGCGGGACCGGAGCGCGTGGCCAAGGTGATCGAGCGCGCGATCACCCGCCGCCATCCGCCGGCGCGGATCACGATCACCGCGTCCGCCAAGCTCTCGATCGCGACCCGGCGCCTGCTCGGCGACCGTGCGTGGGACGCGGCGATGCGCGCGCAGTTCCCTCAGCCGCGGTAGCGCTCGCCGCTACTGCCCAATCGCCAGCCGTATAGCCATCGCTATACGGTCGTTCCGTCGTCGATCAGACGGAGGCGGCCAGCGTGGGCTGCGGGCGTCCGACGGCGAACCCCTGGGCGTAGTCCACGCCGTAGCTGCGCAGCATGGCAATCGTCGTCTCGTCGCCGACGAACTCGGCGATCGTGCGCGCGCCCATGCCGCGAACGACCCCCGCGAGCGCCCTCACGACGAGCTGGTCGGTCCGCGATACGGGCAGGCGGCGGATGAAGTCGCCGTCGATCTTCAGGTAGCTGAACGGCAGATGCTTGAGGTACTGGAACGAGCCGAAGCCGGCGCCGAAGTCGTCCAGCGCGAGGTCGCAGCCGAGCGCCAGCACGCCGGCGCAGAAGATGCGGGCGCTGTCCATGTCGGAG
>JBEKGK010000162.1:0-8146 GCA_050012835.1 Solirubrobacteraceae bacterium
CTGGATGCGCGCGCCGCCGGAGTCGTTGATGCCGATCACCGGGCAGCCGATCTTGGCGGCCAAGTCCATGATCTTGCACATCTTCTCGCCCATCACCTCTCCCAGCGAGCCGCCGAACACGGTGAAGTCCTGGCTGAACACGCATACGGTGCGCCCGTCGATGGTGCCGTGGCCGGTCACCACGGCATCGCCCCACGGCCGATTCTTCTGCATGTCGAAGTCGTACGTGCGGTGGCGCACGAACGTGTCGAGCTCCTGGAAGGAGCCGGGGTCGAGCAGCTTCTCGACGCGCTCGCGCGCCGTGTACTTGCCGCGCGCGTGCTGCTTCTCCTCGGCCTCCGGCGCCGAGTGCAGCGCCGCCGCGCGCAACTCGTGCAGCTGCGCGAGCTTCTCCTCGTAGGTCTCCGGCGCCTTCTGGCGCGGAGGCTTGCGGTGCCCGCTCGAGGCCGCCAGGAGCGCCGCGTCGGTCTGCCGGTCGTGGGGGCTGGTGGACATCGGCGCGAGATGTTATCTGCGCCCAGCGTCTCTACGCGTGCGGCAACTGCCTCGGGGCTACGCGACGGTCGCTGCGAGCGCTAGCCCGCGCTGGCGAAATGGGCAATGAGCGTCGTCGTGGATCTCGCTTGCGCCTACATAGGTCGCGTCGATGTTAGGCGCCAGGGCTAGGAGGAACGCACGAGGATCATCGTCTGGATCGACCGAAACCCTCGAGCAGAGATAGCTCCACATCTGCTGCTCGTCGGTTCCGTCATGCGCGAGGTCCATCTCGAGGCCGGGCCCACCGTTGAGAATCACCCGTGCCAGAAGGCGGGGCTCGCTAGCCAGTGGCTCGTTGCTGACTATGTCTACGTGAGAGGCCATCTTATATCAATCCCCTCGGCACGCTAGCAATAAAACAGAACATTGTATACCCCCTATCGGATTGTCAGAGTCTTATGCTTGAGGATTCTGCTGGCGCGGTCGAACACCGCATCGCATTCCGTTCCGTCAAGGACATTTCTCAGGCGCGAATGTTCCTGACCGGCGCTAAAGCTCTCGATCTGCCTGAGCAGCCCCCTTGGGACGGGCTGGTCACGATGTATCTCGACGAACACGCTCTGGCTGTCCGCGGCCTCGAAGGCGTGACCGTGATCGATCAGCACCGCGCGAGGCAGGCCGTCGATCGTGCCCCAGTTGTCCGCCTTGCGGTCCGTGTTCGCCAGCAGCAGGTCGAAGACAGCTATCGGCCACGAGACAGCCTTCGAACAGGACTCCGGCTTGATCGGGTCCTCGAGGGCCATCCGAAAGCGCGGCCATAGAATCTGTACGCTGCCTTCGAGCGTCGGGGTTGAGGGGTTACCCGAAGTGGGTATCTGGCGCAACACCGTCGCCGGGACCAGACGAGCCAGCCCCAACTCGACCGCGAGTAGCCAGGCAGCAACCTCTCTGCGTGCCTGTCTCATCATCTGCTCGCTGTTGCCGAGCTTTGCGACTACACCCACGCCGCCGCGGAGGATGAGTGCCAGCTTGTACGGGTGGCCTACACCGCCATCGAGTGGCCGGACGTGCTCAACTGGCGCCCCCAGGAGATACGACTCCAGGGCCTCGACAATGGGCATATCCATCACGACAAAGCTATTGCTGGTAGCGGATCGATCATCGTGATTCCGGGCCCGCGGACACGAGGTGGCTGGCA
Organism: Solirubrobacteraceae bacterium; assembly: GCA_050012835.1. Lineage (GTDB taxonomy): Bacteria > Actinomycetota > Thermoleophilia > Solirubrobacterales > Solirubrobacteraceae > Palsa-744. The sequence goes on from JBEKGK010000162.1 coordinate 1,676, forward strand.
GCCCTCCAGCCCCCGGGTTCGCGTCCAATGCTTGCGATCGCCATATTGGCGGCAGGACCCTACACGATTCAACGAGTTGAGATCGACTCGAAGGTTGGCCCCATGCCTGGATTGCCGGGCAATCAGTCGACGGATCTTTCGACTACGCAGCCGAGGTAGCGGCGCCGCGCGCGCCCACCAGCCCGCGCTCGTGCAGCAGCTCGGCGAGCTGCACGGCGTTGGTGGCGGCGCCCTTGCGCAGGTTGTCGGCGACGATCCACATGTCCAGCGCGCGCTCGTGGCCGGGGTCGCGGCGGATGCGCCCGACGAACACCTCGTCGCGGCCGGTGGCGTCGATCGCGAGCGGGTAGATGCCGGCGCCGGGGTCGTCGAGCACGATCACTCCGGGCGCCGCGGCAAGCAGCTCGCGGGCGTGCTCGGGGGACAGGTCGCGGCGCGTCTGCACGTTGACGGCCTCCGAGTGGCCGTTGACTACGGGCACGCGCACGCACGTAGCGCTGATGCGGATCGCCGGGTCGCCGAGGATCTTGCGCGTCTCGTTGATCAGCTTGCGCTCCTCGTCGGTGTGGTCCTCGCCGGCAGCGAACGAGCCGGCGTGGGGGAGCGCGTTGAACGCGATCTGGTGGGCGTAGGCGCCCGGCGGCTCGATCTCGCGCTCGTGCAGCAGCGCGTGAGACTGGTCGAGCAGCTCGTCGACGGCGCGCTTGCCCGTGCCCGACACGGCCTGGTAGGTGCTGATCACGAGCCGCTCGATGCCGGCCTCGTCATACAGCGGCTTCAGCGCCACGACCATCTGCATGGTCGAGCAGTTGGGGTTGGCGATGATGCCGTGGTGGCTGTCGAGCGCCTCGGGGTTGACCTCGCTGACGACCAGCGGCACGTCGTCGTGCATGCGCCAGCGCGAGGAGTTGTCGATCACAATCGCGCCCGCCTGCGCGAACCGCGGCGCCCACTCGCCGGAGGTGGAGCCGCCGGCGGAGAACAGCGCCAGGTCGAAGCCCTGGATCGACTCGTCGTCGAGACCCCGGACGGTCAGGTCGCCGCCGTCGGGCGCGGCGCCCTCGAGCACGCGTCCGGTCGAGCGCTCGGAGGCGAACGGCACGATCTCGCTCACCGGGAACGAGCGCTCGCGCAGCAGCTCGAGCATCAGCGTGCCGACCTGCCCGGTGGCGCCCACGACCGCGACTCGGTATCCGTTGCTGTCCATCCGCTCAGGGTACCGGGGAGACGATCTCGATCAGCTCTGTGAGCCCGGCGAAGTCGTCGGGGCTGCGCGTGTAGAGGGGGATCTCGCTGGACAGGGCAACGGCGGCGACGAGCATGTCGACGGCGCGGCGTCCGCGAGCCTTCCGTCCGGCGACGGTGACCGCGGCGTAGATGCGACCGTAGGCACGAGCTGCGGCTGCGTCGAACGGAAGCGGCTCGAACGTTGCTTCGGTCTGCTGAAGCCGTTCTTGCCGGCGCGCTCGCTCGGTCGCGTCGGTCGCGGCATGAGGGCCGGCGGCGAGCTCGGCGAGCGTGATCGTCGAGATGGCCAGCTCGTCGGGCAGCGAAGCGGAGTCGAGTCGGTCGAGCTCGATTACTACGGAGGTGTCCAGCAGTCCGCGCGTGGGCCGCTGCGGATCAGCCACGAGGCGCGATGCTCTGGTCGAGCAGGCGATCGATGTCGGCGCGGAAGCGCGCAGGGTCGATCGGCGCGGCGCTCGCGAACGTCTCCAATACGGCTGCGGCTGGCACGAACTGTCGCCGACGCACCGGGCTCAGCTCCCCGACCGGCACGCCATTGCGTGTGACCACAAACGATTCGCCGCGATCGAGCTCGCGCATTATCTCGCCGCTGTCGTTGCGTAGCTCGCGTTGTGTGACCTCGCGCCGCATCCCCCACACTGTAGCACGCGTGCGACGCTCCTGGTTGCGGCGACCGCGCGCGGGAAGTACTCCCGCTGCTCACGCACCCACGTGCAGCACCATGATCGCGATCGTGGCGAGCACGAGCACGCTGAGCAGCGTGCCGACGCTCGACAGGCGCCGCACGAGCGCGCGGTACTCGTCGCTCATCTCGATCTCTCCGTCTCCAGCCGCCGCGATGTCGCGCTCGGCGGCCTGCTCGGCGCGTTTGCCCGTGGGGATCATCACCGCGCCGACGAGCCCGCCGATCACGATCACCACAGCGAGGCCCCACTGCACGAAGAACTTGCTCCAGTGGTGCCCGTCGCTGGCGAGGAAGATGCCGGCCGCGAGCACCAGCACGAGCCCGCCGTTTACGAGCGTGCGCTCGACCGTGTACTCGATGCGGTGAAGCAGCGGCAGGCCGCGCGGGTCGCGCCTGGCCGCCACCGCGAACATGATCGGGTAGGCGAACGTCACGCCGAAGGCGACCACCACGGCCATCACGTGAATCGCGAGAACTACTTCATACAGGGACGCAGCGGGGTAGGTGAGCATGCCACGCACCCTAATCGCTCACCGCGCGAATGTCGTTGATCCTCGCCGGCGTCGCCGTGAAGGTCAGTCCGTGATCGCGAACAGCGAGTTGGCATTGATCGGCGCTCTGCTCCTGCGGACCTCGTCCCAGATCGCCTTGAGCGGGTCGGCTGCTTGGTAGAAGCTTCCCCGTCGTGCCCCGAAGCGCTCGAGCAGGCCCGCCTGCACCATTGCGCGGAGGTCATCCGTCGCTGCCTGGTTTGTGATCTCATCGTCCGACAGCTTGAGAGCGCTGCGGTAGGAGGAGTTGCGGACCTTCATCCCGATCGTGGCGTCGAACAGCGCGCTGAGCATGCGCGGTGCGAGGCGCCTGTCGCTGCACATGGCCTCGAGCCTGGTCCAGATCTCCTCGGACTCCTTCACGCGCCGCAGCACGCTGCTCGCCTGGACGAAGTGGGCCTCCAAGCAGAACCTGATCCATGGCCTGGCGTCGCGCTGCGGCTGCCAGGTGAGCGACCCGACCTGCTGGAGCACCCGGTAGTAGGTCTGCGTGTTGCGGCCCAGGTACTCCTCGATGCTGGAGAAGGCCGGCGCCAGGATCTGCTCGCGGGCGAGAACGAGCGTTTGCAGGCACCGCGACATACGCCCGTTGCCGTCGCGGAACGGGTGAATCATGACCAGGTTCAGGTGCGCCATCGCGGCTCTGATCAGGACCGGGGTCTCGTCCTCGCGTGAGAGGTCGTCGGTCAGCTCCTGCACGAGTCCCGGCACCTCGTCCGCCGGCGGGCCCTCGTAGACGACTTCGCCCGTCGCGTCGTTGCGGATCCAGATGGGGCCTGGCCGCCACAGCCCAGGGCTCGCGTCGAGCGTGTACTCGGTCATCATGAAATGCAGGCTGCGAAGGATCTGGGGCGAGTACTGGAAGTGCTCGTCGTGGGCCAGCTGGAGCACGTACGTCATCGCGCGCCGATAGCCCGATACCGCATTCCAGTCATCGAGCCGGGCATCCGCGGGCTCCTCGCCGCCGATCGCCGCCATCGCATCCTCGACCGACACCTCGTAGCCCTCGATGCTGTTGGAGCCCTGGATGGCGCGAGCCCCGAGCACGCGCCTGACCTGGCCGACCCACCTGCGTGGCTGGGCGACCTGAAACCGGAGCTGGCGGCGCAGCTCGTCGATCTTCTGCAGCGCCGCGGCCTCTTCAAAGCTCATCGGGGGTGTCTGGAAGATCATCGATCCTCTTCCAGTCGCGATGATGGAAAGATTGAATCAATCACAAATGTCCATGATAATATCATGGAAAGCCATGAGGATATCATTCCCGGGCGTGGAGCTTATTGACGAGGCGCGAACGCTGTAGAACTATTGCTATACACAACTCGTGGCGAGACACGATGTGTGCCCGGCGACAGCCGCCATCGCAACCTGCCGGACGCTCGTGACGCGCTTCAGAACGTCGGCGCGTACTTGCCGAACACATCCTGCATCGCCGCGCACACCTCGCCCAGCGAGCAGCGGTCCTTCAGCGCCTGACGGATCGCCGGGAGCAGGTTGTCGGTGCCGCGCGCGACGTCGCGCAGCTCGCCCAGGCGGCGCTCAACCAGCGCACCATCACGGTCGGACTTAAAAGCTTTCAGTCGTTGCAGCTGTTCGCGCTCGGACTCCGGGTCGACGCGCAGCAGGTCCGGAACCTCGACGCCCTCTTCCTGGTAGGCGTTGACGCCCACCACCACGTCCTGGCCGATGCGGTAGCGCTCCTGGTAGCCCCACGCCGACTCGTCGATCTCGCCCGTGATGAACTCGATCGCGTTGACCGAGCCGCCGAGCGCGTCGACCTTGGTGATCAGCTCGTTCGCGCGCGCTTCGATCTCGTCGGTCAGCGACTCGACGAAGTACGAGCCCGCGAACGGGTCCACCGTGTCGGTCGCGCCCGACTCGTGCGCCAGGATCTGCTGCGTGCGCAGCGCGATTTTTGCCGCGCGCTCGGTCGGCAGCGCGAGCGCCTCGTCGAAGCCGTTCGTGTGCAGCGACTGCGTGCCGCCGCACACCGCCGCGAAGCCCTGCAGCGCCACGCGCACAATGTTGTTCTCCGGCTGCTGCGCCGTCAGCGTGACGCCGCCCGTCTGCGTGTGGAAGCGCAGCATCGTCGCCTTCGGGTTCGTGGCGCCGAAGCGCTCGCGCATGATGTGCGCCCACATGCGCCGAGCCGCGCGGAACTTCGCGACCTCCTGGAAGACGTTGTTGTGGCCGTTGAAGAAGAACGCCAGCCGCGGCGCGAAGTCGTCCACCGACAGGCCCTTGTCGATCGCCGCCTGCACGTACGCGATCCCCGAGCACAGCGTGAACGCGACCTCCTGCACCGCCGAGCAGCCCTTCTCGCGGAAGTGATAGCCCGAGATCGAGATCGTGTTCCATTTCGGCACGCGCTCCTGGCAGTACTCGAACAGGTCCGTCGTCACGCGCATCGTCGGCGCCGGCGGGTAGATGTAGTTGCCGCGCGCGATGTACTCCTTGAGCACGTCGTTCTGCGTGGTGCCGCGCAGCTGCTCTGATGGCACGCCCTGCTCCTCGCCGACCAGCTCGTACAGCAGCAGCAGGCACGCCGCCGGCGCGTTGATCGTCATCGACGTCGACACCTGATCCAGCGGGATGCCGTCGAAGGCCGTGCGCATGTCGTCGATCGTGTCGATCGCCACGCCCGTGCGGCCCACCTCGCCGTTGCAGCGCGGGTTGTCCGAGTCCAGGCCCAGCTGCGTCGGCAGGTCGAATGCCATCGACAGCCCCGTCGAGCCCTTCGACAGCAGGTAGCGGTAGCGCTCGTTGGACTCCTTCGCCGACGCGTAGCCCGCGTACTGGCGCATCGTCCACGGCTGCTTGCGGTACATCTCGCGGTGCACGCCGCGCGTGTACGGGAACTCGCCCGGCTCGCCCAGGTCGAGGTCCTGCGGCAGATCGGCCTCGGTATACAGCTCTGAGACCTCGATGCCGGAGTCCGTGAAGCGACGCGGGTCGTCCGGGCCGACGATCGGCGCGACTGTCAGGTGCTCCTCGGTCGAAGCCATATCGCAGATGATAAGGACCGCACGGTGATGGAACTCTCGACCGGCGCACAGCGGCGACGCGCGCGGCCGCTTTCGACACGGGTATCCTCCCCGCATGTCCACATGCCTGGTCACCGGCGGCGCCGGATTCCTGGGGTCGCACCTGTGCGACGAGCTGCTCGCGCGTGGCAACCGCGTGATCTGCGTCGACAACTTCGAGACCGGCTCACTGGCCAACATCGAGCACATCCGCGACCCCGACATGTTCATGCACGTGGGCGTGGACATCATCGAGCCGTACTTCGTCGACGAGCCGATCGACTTCGTCTACCATCTCGCCTCGCCCGCCTCGCCGATCGACTACCTGCGCCTGCCGCTGCACACGCTCAAGGTCGGCTCATACGGCACGCACCACACGCTCGGGCTCGCCAAGGCCAAGCGCGCGCGCTTCCTGATCGCCTCCACCAGCGAGGTCTACGGAGACCCGCTCGAACACCCGCAGTCCGAGAGCTACTGGGGGCACGTCAACCCGATTGGCCCGCGCGGCGTGTACGACGAGGCCAAGCGCTACGCCGAGGCGCTGACGATGGCCTACCACCGCCAGCAGGGCGTCGACACCGCGATCGTCAGGATCTTCAACACCTACGGCGCGCGCATGCGCCCGCATGACGGGCGCGCGATCCCCACGTTCCTGCGCCAGGCGCTCGGCAACCGGCCGATCACCGTGTTCGGCGACGGCAGCCAGACGCGCTCGTTCTGCTACGTCTCAGACCTGATCCGCGGGATCATCGCGCTCGCCGAGTCCGGCCACCACTACCCCGTGAACATCGGCAACCCCGACGAGTTCACGCTGCTGGAGCTCGCGGAGATCGTCAAAGAGCTCACCGGCTCGACCGCCGAGATCGTCTACGAGGCGCTCCCCGAAGACGACCCCAAGCAGCGCAAGCCCAACATCACGCTCGCGGGCGAGCTGCTCGGATGGGCGCCCGAGGTGCCGCTGCGAGAG
>JBEKGK010000163.1:0-8091 GCA_050012835.1 Solirubrobacteraceae bacterium
GCCAGCACAGCGACCAAGACCGGCCCCACGATCGATGCCCAGATAACGCTCAAGCCGCCCGACCCCAAGAGCCACACCACGGGCGTGGTGTACGTCCTCTCCGAAGGCGCCAAGCGCGCGTTCTTCATCCAGGTCCAGCACATCCCCGCGTCCAAGGGCTTCTACTACGCCGTCTGGCTGTACAACTCGCACACCAGCGCGCTGCCCCTCAGCAAGAGCCCGGCGGTCGGCTCGAGCCACAGCTTCGCCGGCGGCTCCGCGCTCCCCAGCAACTCCGGCGAGTTTCACCAGATCCTGCTCACGAAGGAGACCAAGGCCCACCCGACCCACCCGGGCCCCGTGGTCCTGCGCGGCCCCTTCAGCCTGCGCTGAGGTCCAGCAGCTTTCCGGGGTTCATGATGCCCGCGGGGTCGAGCTCGGACTTCAACGCCCGCAGCGCCGCCACTCCCCCGGCGCCGATCTCCTGGAGCATCCAGCGCGCGTGGTCGCGTCCGACCGCGTGGTGGTGGGTGATCGTGCCGCCGCCCGCCATGATCGCGTCGCCGGCGGCCTGCTTGACCGCGCGCCACTGCCCGAGCTCATCGCCCTCGCGCTGACGCGCGATCAGCGTGAAGTACAGCGACGCGCCGGTCTCGTAAACGTGCGAGAGGTGGCACATGACCAGGCCGGGCGTCCCGCCCGCGCGCAGCGCCCCCGCGATCGCCTCGCCCACCGAGCGGTGCAGAGCGGCCACGTTCGACCACTGCGCGGCGGTCTCGAGCGTCTCGACCATCACGCCGTGCGTGAGCAGCTCGTCGCGCAGGTACGGCGCCGTGAAGCGGCCCTTCAGCCAGGCCTCGCCCGGCGCGCGCCCGACCGGCAGGCCGCCGCCGCCGCGCACCAGCGCGAGCGCGCGCTTGCGCCGGCTCGCCAGCTCCTCGCCGTGGCCCTCGAAGCCGAGGATCGCAAGGCAGCCGTCGCGATATCCGCGCAGCTGCAGGTATGCGCGTCCCGCGCGGCCCTTGACGCCACCTGCGCCGGCCAGCGCGAGCGACATGCGCGTCTCCTGCTCGTCGGACAGACGCGCCACCTCCGGCAGCGCGTGCTCGCGCGCGAGCGCCCGCAGGGCCTGCTCGCCGGCGGCGAAGTCCTCGAAGAACACGCCCTCGTAGATGCGCTCGCGCGGCGCCGGGCGCAGGCGCAGGTCCAGCTCGCTGATCACTCCGAGCGTCCCCTCCGAGCCCACCAGCAGCTGGCGCAGCCCCGGCCCGGCGGCGCTCGCGGGGATCGCCGGCAGCTCGATGTCCGCGGCCGGCGCGGCCAGGCGCAGGCCCAGCACCATCTTCTCGATCGCTCCATAGCCGCTGGAGGCCTGTCCCGCCGAGCGCGTGGCCGCGCAGCCGCCCAGCGATACGTACTCGAATGACTGCGGGAAGTGCCCGAGCGTGAGCCCGCGCGCGGCCAGGTGGCGCTCGAGCGCCGGCGCGCGAATGCCGGCCTGCACCTTCACCGTCGCGGACTGCTCGTCCAGGTCGATCACGCTCGCCATGCGGCTCATGTCGAGTGCCAGCACACCGCTGTGCGCGCCGCGCAGGGGCGCCACGCCGCCGACCACGCTCGTGCCGCCGCCGAACGGCACCACGGCCAGCGAGCTGCGTGCACACAGCTCCAGCAGCGCACGCAGCTGATCGTGCTCCGCCGGGTAGAGCACCGCGTCGGGCGCCCCCTCCGGCTCGCCCGCGCGCAGGCGCACGAGATCTGGATAGCCCTTGCCGGCCGCGTGCAGCACGCGCTCTGAGTGCTCGTCGCGGACATGCTCGGCGCCGACGATCTCGCGCAGCGCCGCCAGCGCCGACGGCGATGTCGTGCCCGCCGGCAGGCGCACGTTCGCGAGCGCCACCGCGGGCCGCGGGCGCTCGGCGAGCCCCACCGTCTCGCGCAGGAAGTCGAGCGCGTGCGCGGGCAGCCCCGGCGGGTGCGCGGGGTCGCCCCAGCCCCACCAGCGCATCGCCGGCTGGCCGACCTGCGATCGGTCCGGCACGTCAGCCACTGATCCGCTCGAGACCGTCGAGCGCCTGCTCGAGCGTGGCATTGGCGGCACGGCGCACGAGCGGGCCGCCGAAGCGCGGCGCGAGGCTCAGGAACGGGCTGTAGCGGGCGGAGCCGATGGCCATCTCCTGACGCAGCTCGATCGTGACCTCGGTCTCCGACCCGGCTGGCGCCGGCGCGCTCGCCATCGGCGCATCGCCCTCTGCGAAGGCCGCCGCCGCGCCCGCCGCCACGGGCGCCAGCTGCAACTCGGTCTCGGCCGATTTGAGCACGCTCGCGAACGGCGTGCCCTCGATCCGCTGGACCCACGTGAGCGTGCGCCCGGCCTCGTCGCAGCGCACGCTGAAGTCCGCGCGCACCAGTTTGCCCTTGCGCGTGCGCATCACCTCGGTGAACGCGTCGTCCTCGACGTCCTCCACGCGCGTCACGCGCGGCCACCAGCGCGGCAGGTGATGGGGGTCGCGCAGCAGCTCCCACAGCTCCTGTGCGGGTGCGGCGATCGTGCGGCTGCGACGCGCGGTGGGCACGACCGCCAGCTTAGTTGCGTCGGGCCACGCCGGTGGACGCCGTGTAGCGTCTCGACGCGGGCCGTATAGCCATCGTTATACAGCGCGCGTCAGGACTGATATGTCAACAGCGCGTGCACGTCGCGCCCGGCGAGGCGCTCGCGGCCGCCCAGGAACGCCAGCTCGATCAGGAAGCCACAGCCGGCGACCTCGCCGCCGAGCTGCTCCACCAGGTCGCAGAGCGTCGCCGCGGTGCCGCCCGTGGCAAGCAGGTCGTCGTGCACGAGCACCCGCCGCCCGGCGGCGACCGCGTCGGTGTGCAGCTCGAGCGTGCCCTCGCCGTACTCGAGCTCGTATTCCGCGCTGACGGTGTCATACGGGAGCTTGCCGGGCTTGCGCGCGAGCGCGAAGCCGGTGCCGAGCTCCAATGCGAGCGCCGGGCCCAGCAGGAAGCCGCGCGCCTCGGCAGCCACGACGCAGTCGACCTGCAGCGGCCGCGCGTACTCGGCCAGGCGCGCGACCGCGTCCGCGAGCGCGCCGGCGTCGGCCATCAGCGGCGTGATGTCCTTGAAGCCGATCCCTGGCTTGGGGAAGTCGGGTATGTCGCGGATCAGCGAGCGCAGGTGTTCGTCGCTCATCAGCGGACGATCTTGCGCAGGTCGCGGATCAGCAGCAGGTGCTTGAGGTGGGTGGCCACCGCGGCGAGGTTCTCGAGCGCGTCGACCGCCTCCTTGCGGCGCTCGGGGTTGCGCGAGCGCAGGGCTGGGGCGAGGATCTGCTGCAGCAGGTTGGCCTCGCGGTCGGCCGATGAGCGAAAGACCCGCAGGTTGCGTCCGCCGACGCCGTAGCGAGCGAGCTCGGCCACCGCCGCGATGATCTCCCGCTCGGTCTCGTCGAAGTAGCGCACGCCGCTGCGCATCTCGCCCTTGACCACTCCGTACTCTTCGAGCTCGCGCACCAGCTTGGCCTCGGCCTTGGTCTCCTCGAGCACGTCGTCGAGCGAGTACAGCGCTCCGGTTGCCTGGCGCACGCTCACGCTCGGACGCCACGCGCGCGCGCCCTCGCGCCCGACGCGGCCGGGAACCGGCGGCGCCTCGGGCGAGCGCCCGGCCGCGAGCTCCTGGCGGATCACGCGCAGCGGCAGGAACTCGTCGCGCTGCATGCGCAGGATCGTGCGCAGGCGCGCCACGTCACCCTGCGTGTAGAGCCGGTAGCCGCCGGGCGTGCGCCGTGGGGTGAGCAGCTTCTGGTCCTCCAGATAGCGGATCTTGGAGATCGAGATGTCGGGGAACTCCTGCGCGAGCGCCTTGCAGACCGCGCCGATCGTCAGCGACTTCTGACGCTTGGCCAACTCCGCGCCCTCGCGGGGATCCTGCACGGCCAGCTCGAGCTCGAGCGCGTCATTCGCGCCCGTGTCTCTGGGGGTGACGTGTGCCGCCATCAGCGCGCGTGGAAGGTCAGCTTGTACTTGCCGATCTGCACCTCGTCGCCCTCCTCCAGGCGATGAGACTCGATCCGCGAGCGATTGACGTAGGTGCCGTTCAGCGATCCGCAGTCGTCCAGATACCACTGCTCGCCGCGGTTGATCAGCAACGCGTGATCGCGCGAGACGGTGACGTCATCGAGGAACACCTCGCATTCGGGACGCCGCCCGATGGCCATGCGCTCGCCGTCGATCGGGAAGCTCTCCCCCACGCGTCCGCCGCCCGCGCGGATCACGAGCGCCGGCCCGCGCGCGGTGACCTCTCCCATCTCCATCGGCACCAGCTCGCCGGCCTCGTCGATGCGGTAGGTGGCGGTGATCGGATCCCCGCCCGCCTCGCCACCGGCGCCACCGCCGGCGCTCTCGGCGTGCGGGAGCAGCGCGCCGCAGCGCTGGCAGTAGTTGGCGCCCTCGTCGTTGAGGAACCCGCACTCGGTGCAGTGCAGCGCCATGACCGCCTACTGCTGGCTGCCGGTCTCAGATCGGCCGGCGAGGATGTCCGTCAGCTTCTGGACGTCGTCGCCGGTGATCGCGATGTCGCCGTCCTCGTGCTTGTGGCGCAGGCGGTTGACCAGCTCGGCGCGGAGGATGTCGATCTTGCCATGCAGGATGCGCCGCTTGTAGGAGACCTCGGTCTCCTCCTCGGTCAGCTGGCGGATGACGTCTTTGAGTTCGACATCCGACAACGAGCCAAGGTCGGGGAACGTCTCGTCCATCGGGCTCTCCTCTCGCAGGCTCACGCCGTCCTACGTCGATTGCTGGCACGCCGGCGCGGCCGGCTGGTGGCGTCAGTATAGCCCAAAAGGTCAGGCTGAGCTTGAGGCTATGGAACCGATGGACCGCCGGGCGGGATCCGCAGCTGGCGGATGCCCGTGCGCGCATACGCGGCGCTGGCCGTGAGCGCCAGCGCGAGGCCCACGTACAGCATCACCTCACCCACGCCGCGCAGGCCCGCCATCGCAAAGAAGAACGAGCCCGCCACGGGCGCGACCGCGATCCGCCCGGGCCAGTTGATGCGCAGCTGCACGCCGCGCGCGAGGCCGTAGCGGCCGAGCACCAGCATCGAGAGCTCGCGCACGGCCAGCACCGCGAGCGCCCACCGCGGCAGCAGCTCGAAGCGCCATGTCACGACCACCCCCGAGATCACCAGCAGCCGGTCGGTGACGGGGTCCATGAGCGCGCCCAGGCGGCTGTACTGGCCGGTCACGCGCGCGGTCATGCCGTCGGCGTAGTCGCCCCAGCCGATCACCGCGAACAGCGTCGCCTGCGGCGCGCCGATGCCGTCGCGGCTGGACAGCGCGACGATCAGGAACGCGGGGATCAGCGCCAGGCGCGCGAAGCCGATCGCGTTGGGCAGCGTCCACGGCCGCAGTGGCTGGCCGGCCTCGGTCTGCGGTGGGGGCGGCCCGGAGCGGTCGAGCCCGAACAGGCGCCGTACCGTCAGGCGCGGCGGCGCGTCCTCTAGGGGAGGCTCTGCCACAGCTCGTCCACGGTCCGCAGCAGCTGCGCGGGCTCGCTCGCGAGCGCCAGTGGCGGGCCCGTCGCGCGACCACGGCGCACCTGGACCTCGATCTCGCCGGACTCCAGCGAGCGGCGACCGACGGTCAGGCGCAGCGGGCAGCCGAGCAGCTCGGCGTCGGCGAACTTCTCGCCCGGGCCGAGGTCGCGGTCGTCGTAGAGGACCTCCACCCCGCCCGCATCGAGCGTGGCGTACAGCGCGTCAGCCGCATCGCGCTCGGGGGTGCCGGGCTTGCCCAGGGAGACGAGATGCACGGCGAACGGCGCGAGCGCGCGCGGCCAGGAGATGCCGTGCTCGTCGGCGAACTGCTCGACGGCCGCCGCCACGATCCGCGCCGGCCCGATTCCGTAGGAGGCCATCCACACCGGCAGCTCGGCGCCCGTCTCGTCGAGGTAGCGGGCGCCGAGCGGCTCGGAGTAGCGGGTGCCGAGCTTGAAGATGTTGGCCACCTCGATCGCCGGCTCGAGCGTCAGCTGCTCGCCGGCGCGAAAGTACTCATCGCCCACCTTCTCCACGTCCGGGCTGCGCAGCGCGACCTCGACGTTCGCCGCATAGCCTGGCCCCATCACGATCTCGTCCTCGCCTGCGGCGCACGGCGCCATGTACTCGTGCGCGCCCACGCCGCCCATCATGCCGACGTCGCCCTCGACCCTGTAGAAGCGCAGGCCGGTGCGGCTGAAGATGCGGTCGTAGGCGCCGACGTGCAGCGCGTAGCTCTGCTCCAGGCCCGCCAGGTCGCGGTCGAAGCTGTAGGCGTCCTTCATGATGAACTCGCGCGTGCGCAGCACGCCCGCGCGCGGGCGTGGCTCGTCGCGCTCCTTGACCTGGAAGTGGTAGACGATCAACGGCAGGTCGCGGTAGGAGCGCACGATCTGTGCCATGTGGAAGGTGACAGCCTCCTCGTGCGTCATCGCCAGCACCAGCTCAGAGCCCTTGCGGTCGGTGAGCTTGAACAGCTCCTCGATCTCGATGCGCCCGGTCTTGCGCCATACCTCGGCGGGCTGCAGCACCGGCATCAGCATCTCCTGCGCGCCGATCGCGTTCATCTCCTCGCGGATGATCGCCACCGCCCGCTGGTGCACGCGCCAGCCCGCCGGCAGCCACGTCCACATGCCCGCGCCCATCTGGCGGATCAGCCCCGCCCTGACCATCAGCTTGTGCGAGATCGCCTCCGCGTCCGCGGGCGGCTGCTTCTCGGTGGGCAGTAGGTATTCGGAGAGGCGGGTCATCGCTCGATCGGGCTCTGCGGCACGGCTTCGGCGCTACGGAGGCACGAGCGTATACGGCTCCGCGCCCCCGCGTCCTGCAAGCCCATGCGGCCAGGCGCGAGCGCCTAGCGCTCGTCGACGGCGAGCAGCGCCGCCGCGACCTGACGCAGGCGCTCGGTGTCGCCGCGGATCCCCACGAGCGCGTCGTTGTAGGTGAACGCCTCACCCAACCGCACGAGCGCATAGGCGAGCACGTCGGATGGGATCGCCGGGGCGAAGTGGCCGGCCTCGGTCTCGGCGTCGATCTGGCGCGTGATGCAGGCCACGATCTGCGGCTGCACGAGCCCGGCGCTGGAGGTGAGGATCCGCAACGCCCGCTCCTGCTCCTGGGCGAGCAGCGCGCGCATCCCGCGGGTGGCGGCGACGTCGCGGTTGAATCTGTCGAGCGTCTCGAGCAACGCGCGCGCGCCGTGTCCGCCGGTGCGCGCGCGGATCGTGCTCAGGCGTTCCTCGGCCAGCGCGCCGAGCATCTCGCCGACGAGCAGCTCGCGCGTCTGAAACCAGCGGTGCATCGTCGCGCGCGCAAGGCCGAGCTCGCGTGCGATCGCCTGCACGTCGATGCGTTCGCACGCGAGGAAGCGCTTGCGCGCCAGCTCGAGCGCGGCCTCGCGCGTGGAGGCGGCCGGACGACCTGGGCGGCCGGTGAGCACCGGGGTCATCGGGCAAGCCTAATCCCCCGGCGGTCCGTGCGGATGCGCGCATGCCGCCGAGCGCGTCCAGCCGGTCCGGCCAGCGGCGATCGTCGCCTTTGATAGAACAGCGAGGACCGACCGAACTTCGACGCATACCCGAAAAGGAGCCCCCCGACATGGCCTACTCCGTTCCACCGCTCCCATATGCCTACGATGCGCTCGAGCCGCACATCGACAAGGCGACGATGGAAGTCCATCACGACAAGCACCACCAGGCGTACGTGGACAAGGCGAACGCCGCGCTGGAGGGCACGCCGCTCGCGGACGCGGCGATCGAGGACGTGCTGAAGGATCTCAGCCAGGTGCCCGAGGACAAGCGCAAGGCCGTCAAAAACAACGGCGGCGGGCATTACAACCACACGCTGTTCTGGGAGAGCATGAGTCCGGACGGCGGCGGCGAGCCCGGCGGCGCTCTGGCGGACGCGATCGCCTCCGCATTCGGCTCTTTCTCGGACTTCCAGGCGAAGGTCAAGGAAACGGGCGTCAACCAGTTCGGCTCGGGCTGGTCGTGGCTCGTGCACGACGGCTCGGGTCTCGCGGTCGTGGGCTCGGCCAACCAGGACAACCCGATCTCCGACGGCAGGACGCCGCTGCT
>JBEKGK010000164.1:0-8085 GCA_050012835.1 Solirubrobacteraceae bacterium
CACGGCCGTCATGCCGAGGCCGATGATCGGATCGAGGATCGGCGCGCCCACGGCGATCGCGAGCGCGCTGGCGATGACCGCGAGCGAGACGTACGCGTCGACGCGCGCGTGCTCCCCGTCTGCGATCAACGCGGCGCTGCTCAGCTGGTGCCCCGCGCGGGTGCGCACCAGGCCGGCGAGCCAGTTGCCGGCGAACCCGACCGCGCCGGCGAGCGCGAGCACCGCCAGATGATCGGGCGTCGACGGGTGGATGAGACGCACGATCGCCTCATACGCGGCCACGCACGCCGAGACGAAGATCGCCGCCACGACCGCAAGGCCGGCGAGGCGCTCTGCGCGCTGGGAGCGCAGCGCGAACGCGATGCCGAGGGGAACCGCGGTCAGCGCGTCGCCGCCGTTGTGGATCAGGTCGGCCAGCAGCGCGAGGCTGCCGGTGAGCGCGAACACGAGCGCCTGCGCAGCGGCGGTGCAGGTGAGGATGCCGAGCGCGAGCGTCACCGTGCGAACGCCCTCGCGCGAGCGCTTGATGCTCTCGTCGATCAGGCCGTGGGAGTGGCCGTGCTCGTTGGCGTGCGTGGCGCGATCGTCGTGCGAGCGGTGCTCATGGCCGGGGCGAGCCTCGTGCTCGTGCGGCCCGCCGTGGGGGTGGGCGTGGCGCAGCGTGCCGTGACGGTGCAGCTCTCCCTCAAGGAGCTGGTAGGCGCCGGAGGACACTGACTTCAGGTTAGGCAGGCGCTCGGCGCGATGCGGGAAGTGGAGCTGCATCTCGTGGGTGGCGCGTGTGCTACGCTGTCGCACATGGTGATCGGCGTACGTGATCTGCGCAACCGCACGGGACAGGTGGTGGACGCTGTCAAGGCGGGGGAGCGAGTGACGTTGACGGTGCATGGAGAGCCTGTGGCCGACATCGTTCCTCACGGCCATCGTGTGCGCTGGCTTTCAGGCTCGAGCCTGCACGAGCAGCTGCAGCAACGCGCGGCGGATCCCGCTCTGCGGCATGAGCTTGACGTGCTCGTGGGCAACACGCTCGACGAGCTTTGAGCTCGCCGAGCGCCGGGCTGCTCGACACATCGGTCTTCATCGCGCGCGAGACAGGCCGTGCGCTCGGTGAGCTGCCCCAACGCGTGGCGGTATCCGTGATCACCATCGGCGAGCTGCAGCTGGGCGTCCTCAACGCGATCGATGACTCGACACGCGCGCGGCGTGCCGACACACTCGCCCTCGCAAGAGACGCAGACCCGATCGCGATCAGCGAGGCGGTCATCATCACGTGGGCGCGGCTCGTCGCGGACTGCCGCCTTGCGGGGATCCACAGCACGATCAGGCTCACCGATGCGCTGATCGCGGCGACCGCGATCGAGCATGGCCTGCCGGTCGTCACTCAGGACGAGGACTACGCACGCATAGCCCGCGCCCACCCGGCTCTGCACGTCGTGGCGGTGTGATCGCGCGGGCGCCGCGAGACGTTCGGCGCTAGTCTCCAGACGTGGCATTGGGTGATGAGAAGTACATCCTGCTGACTACGTTCCGGCGTGACGGCACCCCGGTGACCACGCCGGTGTGGGCGACGAACCTCGACGACGGCACGATCGGCTTCTGGACCAGCTCGGGCTCTGGCAAGGCCAAGCGGCTTGCGCACACGCCACGCGTGACCGTTCAGCCGTGCGACGCGCGCGGCCGGGTCAAGGAGGGCACCACGGCGGTTGACGCCACGGCGCGTCTAGTCGCCGGAAGCGAGCTCGACGCGATCCGGGAACGGGTGGTGGCCAAGTACGGCTCGACGACGACGAAGATCACGAAGGCGCTGGGCACGATCGTCGGCATCGCGCGCGGCAAGCGCATTCCATACGGAGACCGCGGCGTGGTAATCACGCTCGCTCCGACCGCCTGAACGCGCGTCCGTAGAAGCGGTCTGGTTCGGTGTTATTCTGACACCGTATGCGGTGTAGCACAAGCGCCGCGGTCCTGCTGCGCGAAGCGCGGGCCCGCCATGGCATCAGCCAGCGACGACTGGCGCTGCGCGCTGGGACCAGCCAAGACGCGATCAGCCGCATCGAGCGTGGCGTCGAGTCGCCGACGCTGGAGCGGCTCACCCGTCTGCTGATGGTGCTCGGCGAGCGCCTCGAGCTCGACGCCGTGCCGCTGGTTGCGGCGGGGCATGATGTCGCGCGGCTTACCTCGCGGGAACGACTGCGCGAGGCGGCATCGTGGAACCTGGTCGCAACCAAGCTGGAGATCGCGGGCGCAGAGGCACGAAAGGCCGGTCACCCAGCGACGCGCTACGTGCCGTCGTGACCGACACCTCGGAGCGCCCGCTGGACCTCGGAGAGCTGTTTCGAGTGCTCGCCGAGCACGGCGTGGACTATCTGATAATCGGCGGGGTCGCCGCGCAGGTGCATGGGCGTCGGCGAACTACCAAGGATCTCGACGTCACGCCGGCGCCCGATCCCGAGAACTTCGAGCGACTGGCAGCCGCGCTCGTCGCTCTCGACGCCCACCCTGTCGAGCTCGGCCCGAGTGCCCCCACACCCACTGCGGAGCAACTGCGTGTCACCCCGATCGTGCCGCCTCTCACCACTCGACATGGTGAGCTGCACATCGTGAACGAAGTCCCCGGCGCCACCGCATACGCCGGGATGCGCACACGCGCGCTCACGACCGATCTCGATGGGATCACCCTGCATATCGTCGGCGTGGACGACCTCATCCGGATGAAGCAGACGGCAGGAAGACCCAGCGACATCGAGGACATCGAGGCCCTGACGACGGTCGCGCTACGGGAGACGCGCGGCGAGGACGGGGAGTGATCCCCTGTTCGAGCGTCTGACGCAACTCAGCTTCCCGCAGCGCTTCCCGATCGTGCAGTTCCCGAACGTGCCGCTCGCCGTCGCGCTTGCCGCCGGAGAGGTTGGGAATCTCGCGAGCGGCACCGGGCACGCCTACGCTACGTCGGTTTCGTACCTGGCATTGACTATCTGGGCATACGAGGAGCTGGTGCACGGGGTCAACTGGTTCCGGCGCCTCCTCGGCTTGGCCTTCGCTGTGATCCTCGTCGTGCGTGTGGCCCATGCCTTGCACGGTTGATTGCCGTGCGACGTCTCACCGATCTGAGACAGCAGATCTCACGGCGAGGCTAACCGGCGACTATCGGCCCGCGGTAACGGCCTTCAGCTCATCGAGCGACTCTCGGATGAGTAGCGGCAAGTCCTGCTGATCGGTCTCCTCGACGTAGCGTTCAAACGCGACCTTGAAGACAGCGATTCCCGCCTCGGCGGTCAAGCTCGCGGCCGGGTCCTCGACGCCGCGCCGGCGCAACGCCTCGGCGAGCGCGGCGGCGAGTGAGGCGAGCTTGATCAGCTCGCGCTCTTGAAGCTCCGCGCTCGAAGCGATGATGGCCTGGCGCTGTCGCGCAAGCTCGCCGCCCTCCTGAATGAGAGCGCCGGCGGCCTCGAGACCCGCGGCTGCCGCGTCGATCGGCGCAAGTGACCCGGGCGCTTTGGCGACCGTGCTGACCAGCAGCTCCCGCAACGCGTCTGCGCCCGCGAACAGAACCTCGCGCTTGTCGGCGAAGTGCCGGAAGAACGTTCGCTCGGTCAGTCCCGCCCGCTCGGCGATCTCGGCGACCGTGGTCTGCTCGAACCCACGCTCGCCATAGAGCGCGAAGGCCGCCTGCATAAGCCGGCCACGCGCGTTCGGCTCCCAGCGACCCATGCCCCAAGTCTATCCCACGACAGTGGCTGACATCGGTGCTACGCTGATGGCAGTCACTGTCATTGATTTTCTATCTGGAGGTTTTCTCATGCGTGTATTCGTCACCGGCGCGTCAGGCTGGATCGGTTCCGCCGTCGTTCCCGAGCTCCTCGGGGCCGGCCATCAGGTCGTCGGGCTCGCTCGCTCGGATGCCTCGGCCGCTGCCCTCACCGCCGCCGGGGCAGAGGTGCAGCGCGGCACGCTCGACGACCTCGACGTTCTGCGAGATGCGGCTGGCGCGTCAGACGGCGTGATCCACCTCGCGTTCAAGCACGACCTCGCATTCACTGGAGACTTCCAGGGCGCCGCCGACGCCGATCGCCGCGCCGTCGAGAGCCTCGGTGAGGCACTGGCGGGCTCCGACCGGCCGTTCCTCATCGCTTCGGGGACGCTCGGGATTGCACCGGGGCAGGTGGCAACTGAGCAGGACGGGCATGTCTCGAACCCGGCTGTGGCGGCGTGGGGGAGCGGTCCGCAGACGCGGTGGGGGACCGCCGAGCTGGTGCTCTCGCTCGCCTCCCGCGGCGTGCGCTCGTCTGTGGTGCGCCTCCCGCCGACCAATCACGGCGACGGAGACAACGGCTTCATGGCGACGCTCGTCGGCATCGCCCGCGAGAAGGGCGTCTCCGGCTACGTCGGCGACGGGACCAACCGCTGGCCCGCCGTGCACCGCCTCGATTCCGCGCGGCTGTTCCGCCTAGCGCTGGAGCAGGCGCCGGCGGGCTCGACGCTGCACGCGGTCGCCGACGAAGGCGTGCCGATCCGCGACATCGCCGAGGTGATCGGCCGGCACCTCGACGTGCCGGTGGTCTCCATCTCGCCCGACGATGCGGGCGAGCACTTCACGTGGCTGGCCGGCTTCCTCGCGGCCGACAGTCCGGCGTCGAGCGCGCTGACCCGCGAGCTGCTCGGATGGCAGCCGAGCCAGCTGGGGCTCATCGCGGACCTCGACGAAGGGCATTACTTCCAGCAGGTCGGTGTCGCTGCGGCTTGATCGAGCCGGCGGAGCCGGATCCCCAGGCCCAAACGAGAGCAAGGTCCGGTCGGGCTCGTCGAGAACGTCAGCGAGCCCGACCGCGCTGCGACGTCTCGCAAGCTGGTCAGGTGCGGGGCTGGCGCCGTGCCACTACCAGGCAGGCGACTGTGCTGGAGCGGATCGGCCGGCCGAGCCGCTGGTGGAAGGCTTGGTTTTCGGCGACGAGAGCGTCGCGCTGTCGGGGTGACAGTCCTGCCCAGAACGACATCGTGCCCAGCAGGGCGTTGAGCTCGTCAGCGGTGTGCTCCAGCTGCGTCGGCACTGCAACGACGTGCGCCTCATCAAACAGGTCTGCCGCATACCCGCGCGCGATCTCATAGCCCCCCAGCCACGCCCACACCTCCGAGAGGTTCTCGCGCCGGGCCGCAGCGCCGGCGAGGGTGCCGGCGAGGTCGCGGTAGGTAGGCCAATCGGCGGCAAGTTCGGGCGCGATCGTCGTCATGGCGGCACGCAGCGCCTGCTGATCGTCTGCGCTGCGGGGATCGTCGAGCCCGAAGTACGAGAACAGAGCAAGGCTCCCGCCGTCCACCAGCGCGTCGGCCGCCTTGCGCCAGCTCACATCCGGATCGATCCAATGGATCGCCGACGCCGAGAACACAGCCGAGTACTGGGCGCGCGGCAGCGAGGCGTCCTCCAGGCGCGCGTTGACGAACTGCACATCGCCGACGCCGTTCAACCGATCGCGAGCCCGCACGATCAGTTGCTGGCCCGGCTCCACGGCTGTCACCCGCAGCCCGCGGGCCAGCAGGCTGCGCGTGAGCTGTCCCGTGCCGCAGCCGATCTCGAGCACCGCGGCGCCGGGGCCGATGCCCTCGCACGCCCGGTCGACGAGTACGTCCGGGTAGGTCGGGCGATGACGGTCATAGTCCTCGGCGACCTCATCGAAGACGCGCCCGTAGCTGCGGGCGTCGGGTTGGCGCGGCACGGCTTCACGGTAGATGACGGCAGGGACGGCCGGACGGCGACCAGGGGAGACGGGGGAGCCTGCTCGAACCCGGTCGGACTAGCGCGTCCTCTTCGGCTTGTCGGCTCTCTTGCTGCCGTCGACTCGCGTCCCGGGATCAGTCCTCGCGCTCGTCGACGAGCTCGGCGATCATGCGGGCGAGAGGCGCATCGCGGACCAGCCGTCCGGTGAGCGTGACCGAGCTGACCTGGTGCATTTTGCCGCCGGCGTCGCCGGTTGTCCTCCCTTCAGTCAGTGCTGGTCGTGGAGCACAGGGGCGTACGAGATGCCGACGATCGCGCCCTCCGGTGACTGCAGCCTGGCTACGGTCTGACCCCACGGCTCCTCGCGGGGTGGGTGCAGCAGCTCGTAGCCGGCCTGCTCCAGCTCCCGTGCCGCCGGGGTCACCGCTGCGGCGTCCGCGACATCGAACTCGATGCTGACCTGCGGCACCGGCCGCTCCGCCGGCCACTGCGACGTCCCGAAGCATGCCTCCGCTGCCTGGGACAGCGGCCAGATACCAAAGGACTTGCAGCCGGCGATGTGCTCGCTGTGGTGATAATCGTCGCCGTGGCTCTCGAGCGGGAGCCCGAGCGTGTCGACGTAGAGCTTGCGACTGGCGGCCGGATCGGGTGCGATCACCGCCAGAGTTGAGAGGAACTCTATGTTCATTCCACCTACCTCCTCGTTCGCTGTGTGCTCGTTCTTCGATCCAAGCAGGTTCCGCAAGCCGTGCCACTTCGCGGCAACGTGCGTTCGACGCTTCCGGCCTGATGGGTGAGGGACACTCGGCCGCCGCGAGCGTCGCCAGAGCGCTGTCCGTTGCTCCTATGTCAAGCGAGGCTCGGAAATTGCGGGGAAGTGTCCTGCTCATCATTGTCTGCGATAGGGCGACCACCAGAGCGGCCCGACTCTTGTCGCCGGTCCCGCCAGGGTGCGCGAGTGGGGACGATCACCTACAGGCCGTCTGGCACGCGCCTGTAGCGAAGGTAAACGACGCGAGAGCCAAACGTCTTCGTCTCGACCAACTCCAGGTTGATCCTTTCGTCCAGGGTCGGGAAGTAGGGTGTGCCGCCGCCGAGTAGGACCGGGCTGACGAACAGCCGCCACTCGTCGATCAGCTCCAGCTTCATACACGCACGGGCGAGGCCGGCGCCGCCGACGGCGATGTCCTTTCCGGGCTGTTCCTTGAGCCTCGAGACCTCCTCGCCGACGCCGTCCCTGGCCAGCCTGGTGTTGCCCACGACGCTCTCCAGCGTCGTGGAGAACACGACCTTCGGCAGGGCCTTCCAGATTTGGGCGAACTTGACGTGCTCCGCGACAAGCGGACTCTCCTCAGCGGTCTCCCAGTAGACCATCGTTTCGTAGAGCCGCCGTCCGCAGAGATGCACACCAGTCTCCTGTATCTGCTGGGTGTGGAACAGAAACAGCTCCTCGTCGGGCACCGTCCAGTCGATCGCGTCATCGGGTCCGGCGATGTAGCCGTCCAGCGACACAGTCATCGAGTAGATCAGCTTCCGCATCACGGTCCTCCTTCGGTTGCGTGGGTGCTCTTGTGGACATCCGCCCCAATCTGCCTGAGATGCCGGAGTTGATCTACACGTGTGATCTGGTGCGCATTCGTCGTGAGAGTGCGCCGCGCATCCGCGACGCTCGCGGGTGGTTGGTCGGTGACGATTCCAAGCGGGGCTGGTCGAGATCAGCACGATGGACGCGTGGAACGACGATGGCTGGTTCACGGAGTACCGGCTCGATTGTCGATTGCTTGATTTTCAGCCGAAGCGAACGAGCGTCACCGCGACGTGATGGACCGGTCGGTTCTCGAGGGCCGGGTCACGAACGTTGCGATACTGCGTTGCGCGTCCGAGCTGCCCGGTCCACCCGGATCACTTGACCGCCCGCCGTGGCTGGAGCAGTTGCTCGCCCGGGGAGTGTGCCCGCCCGAGATGCGAAGCGCTATTAGTCAGCCCACCAGTCCCGCTGACCCTCGACGTCTTCTCGCGGATTTTCGCCGAGATTGGGCGCACCGAACACGAGGATCTTGAGGTCCCGGACTGCTCGAGCTCGAGCGCCTTGCTCGCCATGCGGAACTCCAGGTCCGGCGCGCCGTCGAAGTTGGACCCAAGGTCCTCCAGATCCTCCCTGAGGTTCCTGAGCGTGAACGGCACGGCCGCGATTCTATGGCTCAGGAGGTCGCACCGCCGCCGGTGCAGCGGCGCTGACAGCGACATCGAGTCCACCTTGGACCAAGACTCGCCTCGCTGAGCCGCGAGTCATGTCGGGCACCGTCCGCGGGAAAGCCGTTCCGATCAGAGACTGCACGCGGCCGCCCGACCCGTGGACGTCGCGCGATGAG
>JBEKGK010000165.1:0-8016 GCA_050012835.1 Solirubrobacteraceae bacterium
GAGACGGCGTCCAACCGCCTGCAGGCGCTGCTCGAGGTCACCGACCGCCAGTGGGAGGCCGAGGAGCTGCCCAGCGACGACCACCTCGGCCGCGAGGGCAGGGTCATGGAGGTGCTCAGCGAGCACCAGTGCCAGGGATGGCTGGAGGGCTACCTGCTCACCGGGCGGCACGGCCTGTTCAACTGCTACGAGGCCTTCACCCACATCATCGACTCGATGTTCAACCAGCACGCCAAGTGGTTGAAGGTCACCCGCGAGATCCCCTGGCGCCGCCCCATCGCCTCGCTCAACTATCTGCTCAGCTCGCACGTCTGGCGGCAGGACCACAACGGCTTCTCCCACCAGGACCCCGGCTTCATCGACCACGTGATCAACAAGAAGGCCGAGATCGTGAGGGTGTATCTCCCCCCCGACGCCAACTGCCTGCTGTCGGTCGCCGACCACTGCCTGCGCAGCCGCGACTACGTCAACGTGATCGTCGCCGGCAAGCAGCCCGCGCTCGACTACCTCGCCATGGATGAGGCGATCGCGCACTGCACGCGCGGGATCGGCGTGTGGGACTGGGCGAGCAGCGACGAGGGCTCGGAGCCCGACGTGGTGCTCGCGTGCGCCGGCGACGTGCCGACGCTCGAGACGCTCGCCGCCACCGCGATCCTCCGGCGCGAGCTTCCAGAGCTGAAGGTGAGGGTGCTCAACGTCGTCGACCTGATGCGCCTGCAACCCGAGAGCGAGCACCCGCACGGCCTCTCCGAGGAGGAGTTCGACGCGCTGTTCACGAGCAGCCGGCCGGTGATCTTCGCCTACCACGGCTACCCGTACCTGATCCACCGCCTGACCTACCGCCGCGCCAACCATCACAACATCCACGTGCGCGGCTACAAGGAGGAGGGCACCACCACCACGCCGTTCGACATGGTGATGCTCAACGACCTCGACCGCTTCCATCTCGTGATCGACGTGATCGATCGCGTCCCCGGCCTGATCGAGCGCGCCGCGCACCTGCGCCAGCACATGATCGACGAGCGGCTGCGACACCGCGCCTACACGCGCGAGCACGGCGACGACCCGCCGGAGCTGAGCGGCTGGACGTGGCCGCAGGACGACGGCGAGGCGCGCGCGCAGCGCGATCGGCCGGGGCCGCCCGGCGGATAGGACGCGATGCGCGTCCTCGTCGTCAACGCCGGCTCGAGCAGCCTGAAGCTGACGCTGCTCGGCGGCGACGACACGACGATCGCCACGCGCGAGCTGGAGGCGCCCCGCGCGCAGGTGGATCCCAAGACGCTGCGCGAGGCGCTGCGCGACGGCCTCGGCGAGGCCGACGTGGTCGGGCACCGCATCGTGCACGGCGGCGAGCGCTTCCGCGAGGCGGTCGCGATCGACGCCGGCGTCGAGCAGGAGCTGCGCGCGCTGGTGGAGCTCGCACCGCTGCACCAGCCGAAGTCGCTCGCCGCGCTCGACGCCGTCAGCGAGGCGCTGCCGGGGCTGCCGGCGGTGGCCTGCTTCGACACGGCCTTTCACGCGACCATGCCCGCTGCCGCGGCCACGTACGCGATCCCGCGGGAGTGGCGCGAGCGCTGGGGGCTGCGCCGCTACGGCTTCCACGGGCTCTCGCACGCATGGGTCGCGCGGCGCGCGCCGGAGCTCCTGCAACGGGATGCGCGGGGACTGCGGATCGTCAGCTGCCACCTCGGCGCGGGCGCGTCGCTGTGCGCGATCGCGGACGGCGCCTCGCTGGACACCACGATGGGCTTCACGCCGCTGGAGGGCCTGGTGATGGCCACGCGCTCCGGCAGCGTCGACCCCGGGATGATGCTGTGGCTGCTCGAGCATGGGCAGCTCTCCGGGGGCGAGCTGGCGGACGCGCTCGAGCACCGCTCGGGGCTGCTCGGCCTCGCCGGCAGCGCCGACATGCGCGAGATCGTCGCGCGGGCGGGCATGCCGGGCCGGTCGGAGGCGGGCCAGCTCGCGCGCCTGGGCCTCGACGTCTACGTCCACCGCCTGCGCGCGGGGATCGCCGCGATGGCCGCCGCGCTCGGGGGAGTGGACGCGCTCGCGTTCACGGGCGGTGTGGGCGAGCGCAGCGCCGCGGTCAGGGAGCGCGCGGCCGCGGGCCTGTCGTTCCTCGGCGTCCAGCTCGACGGCGCGCGCAACGACGCGGCGCACGGCGACGCGGAGATCGGCGCCGACGGCGCCGCCGCGCGCGCGCTCGTGCTCACCGCCAGGGAGGACATCGAGATCGCGCGGCAGGTCAGGACGCTGCTGGCGGATTAGCGCTCTGACGTGTGGCGAGCCCCACCCTGGTCGCGGTCGCTGATGCGTACCATAGGAGCGTGCCGGACGAAGCTCCCAACGGGCCCGATCGCGTAGCTGGCGAGCGCTCCGAAGCCCATCCCCCGCTGCCGCGCGACAAGCGCGGCTGGCAGGTCTCGCCGGCTCCCGACGGACGCGGCATGCCCGAGCACGCTCAGACGAGCCCGCCGCCGCACCGCATGCGCGGCTTCTGGTACTTCGTTCTGGCGCTGATCGCGCTCAACTGGCTGTCGGTCCTGTTCTTCCAGCCCTCCACCGGGGAAGAACGCGTGACCGTGCCGTTCAGCCCGTACTTCCTGCAACAGGTCAAGGCCGGCACGGTCAGCACGATCTCCTCCAAGGGCGACACGATCCAGGGCAAGTTCAAGGCCAAGCTGCGCTACCCGACGAGCGACAAGAAGGCGACGCCCACAAAGCTGTTCGCCACGCAGGTGCCCAGCTTCTGGAACGGCGCCCAGCTGTCCGCGCTGCTGCAGGAAAAGGGCGTGGAGATCAAGGCCGAATCGACGACCACGAGCCAGTCGCTGCTGGCCGAGCTGCTGCTCGGCTTCGGCCCGACGCTGCTGATCGTCGGCCTGTTCGTGCTGATCTACAAACGCGCCGCCAAGAGCGCCGGCGGCATGGGCGCGCTCGGCAACTTCGGGCGCTCGCAGGCGCGCCGCGTGGACCCGGAAAAGATCCGCGTCACCTTCAACGACGTCGCGGGGATCGACGAGGCCAAGTCCGAACTGTCAGAGATCGTCGACTTCCTGCGCAACCCCGACCGCTACGGCAGCCTCGGCGGGCGCATGCCCCACGGCGTCCTGCTCTCCGGCGCGCCCGGCACGGGCAAGACGCTGCTGGCCCGCGCGGTCGCCGGCGAGGCGCACGCGGCCTTCTTCTCGATCTCGGCCTCGGAGTTCATCGAGGCGATCGTCGGCGTCGGCGCATCGCGCGTGCGCGACCTGTTCGCCAAGGCCAAGGAGGCGGCGCCGGCGATCATCTTCATCGACGAGCTCGACGCGATCGGGCGCTCGCGCCAGGGGCAGGTGTCCGTGACGGGGGCGAACGACGAGCGCGAGCAGACGCTCGACCAGATCCTGACCGAGATCGACGGGTTCGAATCCTCCGAGGCCGTGATCGTGCTCGCGGCGACCAACCGCCCCGACGTGCTCGACCCGGCGCTGCTGCGCGCCGGGCGCTTCGACCGGCGCGTGACCGTGCAGGCTCCCGACCGCAAAGGACGGGTCGAAATCCTCAAGGTCCACACGCGCTCGATCCCGCTGGACGACGACGTCGACCTCGAAGCGCTGGCCTCCAGCATGCCCGGCATGGTCGGGGCGGACATCGCCAACCTCGCCAACGAGGCCGCGCTGCTCGCAGCCCGCCGCGGCCACAAGAAGGTGATGATGAGCGACCTCACCGACTCGCTGGAGAAGATCATGCTCGGCTCTCCGCGCGGCCTGCTGCTGGAGCCCGCCGACCGCGAGCGCACCGCCTACCACGAGTCCGGCCACGCGCTCGTGGGAATGCTCACGCCCGGCGCCGACCCGGTGCGCAAGGTCTCGATCATCCCGCGCGGCATGGCCCTCGGCGTGACCCTGTCGACGCCCGACACGGACCGCGTGTCCTACTCGCTGGAAGAGCTGCAGGCCAAGATCAAGGTCGCGCTCGGCGGGCGCGTCGCCGAGGAGGTCGTCTACGGGAAGATCACCACGGGCGCCGAGTCGGACATCCAGCAGCTGACGATGATCGCGCGACAGATGGTCGGGCGCTGGGGGATGAGCACGGCGATCGGCCCGATCGCCGTGCTTCCCGAGGAGGGTCAGGGGATGTTCCTGCCGGGCGTCAGCGAGACCTCCCAGGAGACCCAGCGCGTCGTCGACGCGGAGGTGCGCACGCTCGTCGAAAACGCCCACCAGGAGGTCACGCAGCTGCTGGAGGAGCATCGCGACCAGCTCGAGGGCCTCGCCCAGGCGCTGCTCAAGGCCGAGACGCTCGACGCACCCGACGCCTACGCGGCGGCCGGCGTGCCCCTCGGCGAGCAGGAGCCGGCGCCCGCCCCCGCCTGAGCCTCCACACCGACCGCGGGCCTGCTCAGGCCGCCTGCGGGTCGGGTGACGGCGTCGTGCCGGCGCCGGCATGCGCGAGCATCTCCACGCCGACGGTGCAGACCGCGAGGCTGACCAGGGCGGAGACGACGATCGCCGTCGCGATGACGGGCGAGAGGATGTGCTCGGCGAGCCCGAGCGAGGCGACCGCGGCGGGCACGCCGAGCTGCGCCGTGGCCGTCAGGGCGCCTGCCACCGGCTGGCGCACGAGCAGCGTGGCGAGCAGGTGGATCGCGACGTTCAGGAACGCCAGCGCGCCCGCCAGCGCGAGCATCGCCGGATCGCGCACGAGTCCCGCCAGGTTCAGCTGCGCTCCGAGCACGACGAAGTACAGCGGCACGAAGAACCCGTCGGCGATGCCGCGCACCTGGGTCGACAGGCGTTTGGGGCCGCCGACCAGAGCAACCATCACGCCGGCGCCGAAGCCGGCGATCAGGATGCTCGTCCCGCCCTTCTGGGCGATCCACGCGAGCGCGAACAGGACCAGCAGCGACAGGCGCAGGTCGAGCGCCCAGCGGCGCTGCTTGGACAGGTGGCGCACGCGCTGCACCCACTCGTGGCCCGCCAGCAGCCGCGCGGCGGCGAACAGGAGGATCGCGGCCGCCGCCACCAGCAGGCCTCCGAGCGCCACGTGGCCCACCCGCGCGGGCTGCAGCACGATCGGGACCGCCAGGATCGTGATGATGTCGGCGATCGTCACCTGGGCCATCACCGTCAGCACCGCGGTGCCGGCGAGACCGGTCTCCTCGATCGCCGGCAGCAGCACCGCGGCCGAGCCCGAGGCGAGCACGACGGCGTAGACGGCCGCGTGGCCGGAGCCCGCGATGCTCGCCGCGAGCAGCCCCGCGGGCACGGCCAGCACGCACACGATTCCCGCCAGCAGTCCGCCCTTGCGCGCCGCGGACGCGAGCCGCCGGTCGCTCAGCGGCAGGTGCATGCCGACGGTGAGCATCAGCATCGCGAAGCCGATTTCCCCGAGCGTCGCGACCGTGACGTTGGCGGGGTGCACCGTGCCCAGCACCGCCGGACCGACGATGATCCCCGCGAGGATCTCGCCGACGACGACCGGGATGAACCTGCGCGTGGCGACCCCGAGCAACGGGCCGCCCAGGCCGGCGAGCACGATCAGCACCAGCGTCCCGAAGCTCATAGGCTCAGGACGCGGTCAAAGTCCTCCAATGCGGCGGTGTCGTGGGTGATCACGAGCAGGCCCCGATCGTCGCACACGCTCAGCACGTTGTGCATGAGCCGCGCGGCGAGGGCCGGGTCGAGATGGGCTGTCGGCTCGTCGAGGATCAGGAAGCGACTGTCGGCCAGCAGCGCACGGGCGAGCGCGAGCCGCCGGCGCTGACCGCCGGACATCAGCTCTCCATCACGGCCCACGAACGTGTCCAGCCCCTGGGGCAGTCCGGCCGCCCACTCGTCCAGCTCGACCGCGGCGAGCGCCGCGACGACGTCTCGCTCGCCGGCGTCCCGACGCGCGATCAGCAGGTTCTCGCGGATGGTCGTGTTGAAAACATGGCAGTCCTGCGCGCACAGCACCACCGCGTCGCGGATCTGGCGCTGCGTGAGCTCACGCATGTCGACCCCATCGATGCTCACGCGTCCGCGCTCGGGGTCGTGGAAGCGCACGAGCAGCTCGGCGAGCGTGCTCTTACCGGCGCCGCTCGGAGCTGTGAGCGCGACGTGCTCGCCCGGCGCGATCCAGAGGGCGGCGTGCTCGAGCACGAACGGCAGGCCGGGCGCGTAGCGAAAGCCCACGTCGTGCGCGCACAGCGCGCCCGCGCCGGTGAGCGCGCGGGGCGAGAGCGGGTCCGCGACCGCAGGGGGCGCGAGCGTGATCTCGCGCAGGCGTCCGGCCGCCGTCGCGCACATGCGCAGCCCACGCGCGGAGACGGACAGCGGCAGCACGCTGTCATATGCGGCGAGCAGCAGGAACACGAGCGCGGCGAGCAGCACACCGCTGAGCGCGCCCGAGTGCACCGCGGGGATCGCGACCAGCAGCAGCGCCAGCACGCCGGCGGCCGCGAGCACCCCGCCGGCGACCTGTGCGCAGGAGACGGCGAGCGCGTCGCCACGGGCGATGCGCGCGAGCGTAGCGTCGCTGCGCTGCAGACGCCGCACGTGCTCGGTGGCGCGTCCCGCCACGGCGAGCTCGCTCGCGCCGTCGATGCTCTCGACCAGCTCGCTCGTCAGCCGCGCGCGCGCCGGCGCCTGACGGCGCGCCGCGCGGGCCACGGCCGTGCCGCTCAGCCATGGCAGCAGCACGGCGGCCAGCGTCAGCGAGGCGAGCACCGCCAGCCCCGCGGCGGGCAGCATCAGCGAGGCGGCCAGCGTCGCGCCGGCGATCACGAGCAGCGACACCAGCCCGGGGATCACGACGCGCAGGTAGATGTCCTTGAGCGTGTCCACGTCGGCGACGAACCTGCTCAGCAGATCGCCGCTGCGGGCGCTCAGGCCGCCGGGCACGAGCGGCGCGAGGCCGCGATAGAAGCGCAGGCGCAGGCGCGCGAGCTGGCGCAGCGCGAGGTCGTGCGACGCCAGCCGTTCGCCGTAGCGCAGCGCGGCGCGGGTGATCCCGAAGGCGCGCACGCCGACGATCGCGACCATCAGCATCAGGATCGGCGGGCGCTGGGCGGCGCGCGAGATCAGATAGCCGGAGGTCGCAAGCAGACCGATGGCGGCCGCGGCCGCAGCCGCCGCGAGCGTCACGCTCAGCGCCAGGCGCGCGCGTTCGCCGCTCTGCGGGCGCGCGAGCGCGAGCAGCGCGCGTGCGTCGGCGCGACTCATGCCAGCGCTCCGCTCGGCTCGGCGATCGGCGCGTGGGTCGCCGCGAGCCCGGCCGCGGGCGCCACCGCGATCTGGGCGTCCGGCGCGGCGAGCAGGCGGCCGTCACGGATGCGGTGCACGCGATCGGCGATCTCGCTCAGGACCCGGTGATGGACGATCAGCAGCGTGGTGCGCCCGCGGGCGAGGCGCTCGATCGCGCCGGCGAGCGCGCGCGCGCTCTGCTCGTCGAGGTGCGCGGTGGGCTCGTCGAGCACGAGCAGCGGGCGGTCGGCGAGGAAGGCGCGCGCGAGCCCGATGCGCTGAGACTGGCCGGCCGACAGCCGTCGGCCCCCGTCGCCGATCGGGGTGTCAAGCCCCTGCGGCAGTTCGCCGATCAGCCGATCGGCGCCCACGGCCCGCGCTGCCCGCTCGATCTGCGAGCGCGCCGCGTCGGGCGCGTACAGGGCGATGTTCTCGGCGACCGTGCCGGTGAACAGCGTCGGACGCTGGGGCACCCACGCGATCTGAGCGCGCCAGCGCTCGGGGTCGAGCTCGCGCAGGTCCACGCCGGCGCACGTGATCCGTCCCGTGGTGGGGTCGTCCAGGCGCATCAGCAGCGTG
This sequence comes from Solirubrobacteraceae bacterium, assembly GCA_050012835.1. Taxonomy (GTDB): domain Bacteria; phylum Actinomycetota; class Thermoleophilia; order Solirubrobacterales; family Solirubrobacteraceae; genus Palsa-744. Next base: position 7,791 of record JBEKGK010000165.1, read on the forward strand.
GCGAGCGTGCTCTTGCCCGATCCGCTCGGCCCGACCAGCGCGGTGATGCGCCCCGGCTCGAGCTCCAGCTCGACGCCGGCGAGCACGCGCCCGGCGCGCTGCGGGTACTCGTAGCCGACGTCCTCGAAGCGGACGGTCGCGAGCGCCACGTCCGGCACCGGCACGGGATCGCTCGGCCGTGCGATCGGCGCGGGCGCGTCGAGCGCCTCGAACATCAGCTCGGAGG
>JBEKGK010000166.1:0-7980 GCA_050012835.1 Solirubrobacteraceae bacterium
TCAAGGACGGTACCGAGGCGGTCGGCAACCGCGTGCGCGTGAAGGTGGTCAAGAACAAGGTGGCCGCCCCGTTCCGCCAGGCGGAGTTCGACATCGAGTTCGGCAAGGGCATCTCCACGTCGGGCTGCCTGATCGACCTGGGCCTGGAGCACAACATCGTGTCCAAGTCGGGTTCGTTCTTCTCCTACGGAAGCGACCGTCTCGGTCAGGGTCGCGGCAACGCCAAGGCGCACCTCGACGAGAACCCGGCGGTGGCTAAAGAGATCGAAGACAAGATCTACGCAGCGCTCGGCCTGGGCAAGGACCTCGTGACGCCGATCGACCGTGACAAGGAGGCGACAAAGCCGCCGATCGTTAGCGAACCGGCGGTGGCTGCTGCCTAGCAGGTCGTGGACGCGGCACGAGGCGGCGTCCTCGGTCGCTCGCGTGCAGGGGCACGCCACGCTCCCTGCGTCCTTGCCTCGCTTGGTCCACGAGCTGCTAGGCGGCGTGGTGTAGGGGCGGTGCGACCTAGGCTCTCGTCGTCGCGGTGCCTTGGAATGTCTGGCACCGCGACGATCCGTGATCGATGACGTGCGGCCCTATGGCGCGGTCACCGTGTAGGTGCCGACCGCTCCTGGGTTGGGTTCGCTGATAGTCCATGCCATGCGGAAGCCGAACCGTCCCGCGCCCACCGCGCCGAGCGTTTCTGTGCTGGTGATGATCGGCGGCGTCTCAAGCCCTACCGAGAAGACGCTGTAGACGCAGAAGAATCCTTTTTCGGCGTGCCCGGGGCCGCTGCAATGTGCGACCGGCGCGGTTGCGGTGGTGTACACGACCTGGCTGACCGGCGCGGCCAGCGGGATTGGGAAGCTGGCGGCCGTTTCGAGAGTTTCGCCGCTGCCTGCGGCCGTGCTTGCACCGTAGCTTCCGCTCTCCGACGCGCCAGACGGCAGCGGCGACAGAGCCGACTGTCCGGCGGGTCCTTCTTTGCCTTGCAGGCCCTGAGCTCCGGCGGCGCCCGGCGTGCCAGCCGGCCCTTGCGGCCCGGTTTTTCCTGTCTTGCCCTCCAGGCTCTTGAGCACACTTGGCTTGATCTGCTTGGTCGAGTTGATGAGGTAGTGCTTCGCGGCCAATGCGGTCCCGCTCATGGCGAACACGAGCGCCATCGTGGCGACGACATTGGCGTAGTTGAGGTGCCTGCGTATTGAATTCATGCGTGGACCCTACGCCGTGCCAATCGGTCCTGGATCCGTCGAAGTGTTTCGTCCTAAGCCGCGCGTAGCGTGGCTCCGTCTACTCTGAACGAGGAAGAACCATGGACACCATCCGCATCCTGCACCATCACGCACCCGGCTATGGCTGGAGCTTTGATTTCCCAGACATTCCCGGGCTGACCGGAGGCGCTGAGACATACGATCCCGCCCACGCTGAGGACGCGGCTAGGTTTGCGCTGAGCTCTGCTGCCGAGGAGCAGGGCAACCCCGCACCGGCGGATCTGAGCTTCGAGCACTACGTCCCCGCTGGCGTCGCAGTCGCGGCGTAGTCGGCGCCCGCAGGCTGCAGTCGCTGCTGTCGACGCGCGGCGCTACCGCGCCGACACCCGCAGCAACACGGTGCTGTCGTCCGGCACCTCGGCACTGATCAAGCCGCCGGTTGAGCTCACATCGTGCGTCCACACGTTGCGCACCGAGTAGCTCGACGCGTGCGGCAGGCCGACGGCGCTCGCGCTCGTTTGGACTCTCCTGGCGCTCGAGCCGCGGTTGAGCAGCGCGACCGCGCGCGAGCCGTCGACGAGGGGCTTGACCCAGACCTGGCCGTTGCCCGCGGTTGACAGGAGCGTGCCCTGAACGCCGCCGGGGTCCTGGTCGATCGCGATCACTTCGGTGTTCTGCACGGCGGCGAGGCTCGCCTGACCAATCTTCGTGAGATCGTCGCTGATCATCAGCGGCGCCGCGAGCATCGCCCACATGCTGAGCTGGCTGCGAAACTGGGCGGCGGACATGCCCTGGTCAGGGGCAAGGTAGTCGGGGTCGTTCCAGTGGCCCGGCCCCGCCGCCTGCGGCGCCGCGGCGTCGGCGTCCATGTTGCGCAGAACGTCGGTGAACGGCACGTTGCCGGGGAAGCCCACGTCGGTGTTGGTGCGCCAGCTGTTGCCAACGCTCGGGCCGAAGCCATAGGAGGTGAAGGCCGATTCATCCAGCGCGGGGCGCCCTTCGCCGTACTGTTCGGGCTGCAGGTAGTCGCAGATCGAAAGCAGCATCGGCCGGTGGCTCGAGTTGGCCTCGATCGCCGCGTGAAATTCGGAGTATGCGGTCGCCGGGTTGAGGTGATATTCCTCGCCGCCGCAGAAGTCGACCTTGACAGCATCGAAGCCCCACGCCGCAAACGTGTTCACGTCCTGCTGGTAGTGGCCGTAGCTGCCCTGTCCGGCGCCGCCGCAGCCGTTCGGTCCCGCGTCGGTGTAGAGACCGACGCGCAGCCCCGCCGCGTGCAGCGTGCGCGTCAGCCACGCCAGGCCGTGGGGCCACTGCTTGGGGCTGACGGTGATTTCGCCATTCGAGTTGCGGGTCCCGTGCCACCAGCCGACGTCCAGCCACACGTAGCGGTATCCCCGCCGCTCGAGCCCGAGCGAGATGAGCTGGCTCGCCTGCCTGAGCACCGTGGCCTCGCTGTAGCGCCCGCCGAAGGCGAAGTACGTGTCCCAGCCCATGTACGGGGTCGCTGCCAGGACGCTCGTCGCAGAGGCAGCCTGCGGCATGGCGAGCGCGAGCATGACAGCGAGCAGCGCCGCTGGCGTGCTCCAGCGGCTAGCGGCGGTGGACAGCATGGGTGGATGCGCTGTGGGAGGACGCGCTGAGCGTGACCAGCTGCTGAGCGAGCTGCGCTTCGATCACGCCGATCACGGTTCCGCTCACGCGCAGGTAGGCGGTGAAACGTCGCGTGGAGGCGAGCAGGCGCCTGGCTGTGCCGGTGAGCGTGGCGGTGACGGCACTGTGCGCGCCTGGCGCGAGATGCACACGGGCGCTCGCGAGCGTGACCGCCCGGTGGCGCACGGTCGCGGCGCCCTGGTAGGCGGTGCGCTTTGATCGTGCCGCGATCGCCACGACGTGACCCCCGCTGAGCGTCTCGACCGCGGTCAGGCGCAGCGCGAGCTGGCAGCCGCCGCTCGCCTGCGTGGAGCAGGCGATCGGCACGCTGAGCCTCCCGTTCTTGAAGGCAGCCGCGCCGACGGCGGTCTCGTCGGCGGATGCGGGCGCGCCCCCGACGGGGATCGTCACGAACGCGCTCTTCGCCGTGAAGCTGCCACCGCCGTCGGTTGCCGTGACCTGGCATTGGAGGTGGTGGCCGGTGTCCTGGCCTTTGACGCCGTAGCTCGACCCAGTGGCCCCCGCGATCGGGATCAGGTCCCGCAGCCACGCGTATGTCAGCTGCGCCGATGCGCCCGCGGGCAGGCCCGGATGGCATGTGAGCGTCTGGCCGCTTGCGGGCGTGCCGGTGATCGATGGGCTGGGGTGCACGAGCGGCACCTGCGAGGAGGTCGCCGTCGTAAACGCCTCGTCGGCGCCCGCGCCTTCTCCCCGCGGGCTGGAGGCACGGATCCGGTAATGGTACGCGGTGTTCGGAGAGAGCCCCGTCAGCTGTGCGGAGACGTCCTGGACGCCGCCGGTCGCCGCCGGCAGCGCCGAGCACGGCAGCGACTGGCTGTAGGGGCCGCCCGGCCCGCCGGTGCCGTATTCGAACGTGCAGGCGCCGAGCACCGCATCCTCGGGATTGACGGCGCCGGCGAGCGTCGCGCTCGCGTCGGTCACCTCCGTCGGCACGAGCGTCGTGGCTTCCGGTGCAGGTACTTGGGCTGCAAGCCAGTCCCCGGTCGTGTCGAGCGCGATGCAGAGGCCACCCGAGAGGCAGGAGATCCCCGCGAGCGGGCCCGCTTTGGCGCTCGACGAGCTCCAGACAGGGACTGGGGCGGCGGGATCGTCGCTCGCGTGTGCCTGGTCGTGGGCATCCACGGCTACGCACAGCCCCGACGACGCGCATGAGACGCCGGTGAGAAGGTCGGGTTCGGCGTTGATCGGTGTGAGGCTCCATGTCGCCGGCGAAGCGGCGGGGTTTGCGCTGGCGAGCGCGTCGCCGGCGCCGTCGACAGCCACGCACGGGCCCGCCGCCGAGCAGGACACGCCGAGCAGTTCCCCAGGATCGACCCTCTGCGGTGACCAAGCGGCTTCGCCGCCCGTCGGGTCGACGCTCGAGAGCACGTTGCCGGTGCTGTCGACCGCCACGCACAGCGTCTGCGAGGAGCACGACACCGCCGTCAGATGGTGTCCGGTATGGCTGCTCGCGAGCGTCCAGGAGCCCGACGTTGGGCTCGTGCTGGTCGCCACGTCGCCTTCTTTATCGACCGCTACGCACAGCGACGCGGACGGGCACGAGACGCCGGTGAGCGCGTTGCCGCTGTTGGGGATCGTTGCGGCCGACCACGCGATGGAGCCGGGGTCGGGGCTCGCGAACGCGTGCCCGTGCCCGGCGACCGCCACGCACAGGCCGCTCGGAGCGCAAGAGACGGCGTTCAGAGCTTCGCCGCCGTCGAGTTCGGCTTTGCTCCAGTGCGGTTTGGAGGCCGTCGGTTCGTACGTGCTGAACGCGTGCCCTTTGCTGTCGACCGCGACGCACAGCGATTCCGACGCGCACGAGACGGCGGTCGGGGTGCCCACTTCGTCGAAGACCGACGCCGTGGTCGACCATTCAAGCGAGGCGGCGGCCTCCGCGGCCGCCGGTGCGAGCAGCGCTCCGAGCGCAAGCGCCAGCACGAACAGCAGCGTTCTCGTCATCTTGCTCACCTGTTCATCTCTCTCGAGCCGTTGAGCGATCGGCGCGTTGGAGTCCTTGATGGACGCAACCCGGCGGGCGGCCGGGTGTTGCGGTGGGGCGCGACCCCGCGGGGTACCCTTTCGCCATGAAGCTCTACCACGTCACCACGTGGTTGTCAAATTGCAGAGTTGGGGTGAGGCCGGGGCCCTTCGCGTAGTGCGATAAGCCCGCGGGTGCCTTGGCGCGAAGCATGAGGCCGGATGCGCTCACTCGTCCTCAACCGCCAGCCGCGCTCGCGTGCGGCGTCGAATTGCTCCTTGCGACTCTTAGCTCTGCGAGCGGGATCGTGCTCGCCGCTGACGGCGAGAGAGCCCGGCGGCGTCGCGGCCACGCGCGACTTGTCGTGAGCGTCGCTGTCTGAGCGCTGGGCGACATGGCCCTTCGGTGGCGTCGGGTGCATCGCTGATATGGACGGCGGTTTGTCAAGTGGGCAGCACCGGATGCCCGCGGCTGGGCGGGCATCATGGTCGGTCAAGGGGGCGGCGGGCCTGGCGGGTGCGCGACGCGCGGTCAGGCTGATATACGCGGGTTGGGTACCGCAGGACCGGGTTTCGTCGTGAGAGCCCGCTGTCTAGAGATCGAGCGTCACCCCGAGGGGTTGCTCATAGCGATATCGCGGGTGCTCTCGCGCGTGGTGGCCAGGTTGTTCCCGCCGCCTCCTTGACCGACGTGGTGCAGAGCCCGGTCAGTCGGCGTTTGCGATCGCCCAGCAGAACCCGGCGAGTTCGCGTGCGACGGCGACCGCGACGATCGTGCGTCGCTTGCCGCGCTCTGAGTCGAGCCGGCGCCAGGTGCGGTGCAGGCGCTGCTGCGCCTTCCAGGAGAGCGCGATCACGTGCGGCGACTGGCCCTCTTGGCGACGCTTGAGTGTGAGGCCCTTCGCGGGCGCGCGCCGGTAGTGCCAGGCCGCCTCGACGAGCAGCCGGCGGGCGTGACGCGACCCGGACTTCGTGATCGCGCCCTGGCGGCGCTGCTCGCCGCTGCTGTTCTCCGAGGGTACGACGCCGAGGAAGCTCATCAGCTGCCCAGCCCGGTCAAAGCGCTCCCAGTCACCGATCTCCGCGCACAACCCGACCGCCGAGAGCGTGTCGATCCCGCGCAGACAGCGCAGCCTTGCGACCGTCTGCGCCCACGGCGAGCCGGGCACGAGCTCGCCGATCGTCGACTCGAGCGCGTCACGGCGCACGATCAGCGCGTCGATCGCGCCGAGATAGTCAAGCAGCGTGACCTGCGCACCCCGCTCGCCCAGCTCGAGACGCCCGAGCCACTGCCGGTGAGGCGCACTCCAGTTCTTCCCGGGACCGTCGAACGCGATGTCGTGGCGCAACAACAGCTTGCCCAGCCGGTGACGCGCGCGCATCAGATCCCCGCGCACGTCCTCGCGTGCCCTGATCAGGTCGCGCAGCGCCTCCTCCTCGGTGCTCGGGACCCTCACCGGGTGCAGGCCGTCGACCATCAGCAGCCGCACCAGCCGCTCCGCGTCACGTCGATCTGTCTTCACCCGGTCCTGCGCGGGCCGCTCGATCTTCCCCGGCGCCGCGATCACACACTCGATGCCAGCGTCCGTCAGCGCCCGCGCGAGCGTGAACCCGGTCGGCCCCGCCTCATACGCCACCCGCGTCGGACCCGCCAGGCCCGCGCAGAACGCCACCACCTCGCTCGTCCTACCCGACAAACGACGCGAGCACAGCTCACCCGACTCCCGGTCTACTGTCACCGCGAGCACCTTCGCGGCGTGCACATCCAACCCAGCCCAGCTGCGAACCTGTGTCATGTCGGCACCCCCATGATTGCGGTCGGGGCCCAGGCCAACCCTGGACCCTCAACCCGCGCACCTCATGCGCGGGTGCCGACCCTCACACCCCAACCGGACGCCAGAGAACGGCGCCCCATATGGTCTAGCAAGACGTTCGCGCAGCAAGCGACGGGCGGCAGCATCGAGGATGCGGCGTACCTCGATCTGCACGTGAGGCGGAAGATCAGAACTCACTGACGCCTCGCAGGGCGTGTGCTGCGCAGGACTCCCCGCGCCCCGGCTCGCCAAGAACGCCGCCCGCGCCCGCCGCACACTCTGTCCGCCAGCGCCAGCGGCGGCCGAGGCAGTCCGCGGCGCGGCGGTCGGGCTGGCGAGGCCCTGCGGGTAGTTCGCAGAACGCGCGTTGCTGGTCGCGGCTGGGTAGCAGCGTGTAGCGCTCGCCCTCGACGGTGCCCCATACCCACGGAGGTCCGGGCGGCGCGCACCGCGCGAGGTTGGCAAGCCGTCGCGGCCCCTGGCAGACGAGCAGGATGTTTCCCTGCTCGCGGCGCGGGTCGACCGCGAGCGCTTGGCGGTAGGCGTCGAGCTTGCTCTTGATTTGGCCGGCGGGCTCGCTGCCGCGGTCAAGCTCCAGGTAGAAAGTGATCTCGCCCTCGGGCAGCAGGTAGCGGCCGTACCCGTCCGGGCGCACGCTCGCCCCGGTGCCTTCCTGCGCCTGCTGCTCGCCAAGCCAGCTATACAACCCCTCATCCGGCCGGGCGAGACTCCGCTCGATCAGTGCGAGGAAAAATGCGGCGGCGGCGCGGCGGTGCTCGAGGTCGGGGATCGAGAGGCCGGGCAGCCGCCGTGCGGGAGCACCGATCGCGCGGCGCCCGTTGGGTGAGAGGAACCAAAGCGCCTCGGCGCTCCCGCCGCGAGTGGAGCGCGTCGGGAAGACACGCACCAGTAGACCCGCGTCTTCCAGTCGGCTCAGGCGACGACGACAGGTACGAAGACCAGTGAAGAAGAGAAGGTGGAGCTCCGAGGTGGAGAGGGGCTCGTGTTGGGAGAGACGGTCAAGTAGCTCCCGGTCACGAGCGGTTACAGGGGGGAGACTCGGCGTCATAGCCGCCGCCCGGGAAGGGGAAGGTACTGTTCATTGTCGGGGTTTGCCGACGAGCCTGGATCGCTGTCGTGGTGCGGGGTTATGGGCGGCGGGGGTGCTCCGTCGGAGGGAGCATCGAACGGAGCACCCAACGGAGCACCCTCAACATCGATCCCGAGCGCTCTCTGGTCGAGGTCGTGCTGTGGTTCATCAGCCTGAGCACGTCCGGGTGGCGGCTGCTCGATCCTGCCGTAGCGAGAGCGGATCGCGCCCTCCACCACCCGGCGCT
>JBEKGK010000167.1:0-7742 GCA_050012835.1 Solirubrobacteraceae bacterium
CCTCCCATAGCTGGGGTGTCGGCGCCAGGACCACCCTGACGCCCAGTCCCCGCACATCTATGCGCGGGGTGCCGGCCGATCCTGCCTCAAACGCCGAACAGCCGAACCTCCATAGGGTCTAAGCTCCTGCGGACGGATGACCCGGATCGCGCGATCCTCTGTGGCCTCCTCGGTGGTGGTGATGATGATGATGATGGGTGAGCTTCGCCCTATGCCCGACTCCCTCCCGAGCGCGCCCTCGGTAATCCTGCCGTCGCGGGCGTTCCTGCTGTCGTGGCGGGAACAGACCCTCCCAGCTCGCACGGCGGCCCTGGAGGACGCGCTGGCTCTCTTCGATGAAGCGGACCGAGGTGAGGATGCCGGACTGAGGGATCTAGCGTTGCTCGGCGTTATCGGGGACGCGATGCAGCCGCTTGAGGATCTTGCAACGCTGGGTGATACGTGGGACCGTCCACTGCGCGGACTGGCGAACTACGTTCGAGCGATTACATGGGACCGTTACGCGACGACGAACTTCTGGCAAGAGATCACCCGCTGGGAGGATGAGCGTCTCGCCGTGTTCTCCGGGCTCGCGGCGCGTGACCCAGATACGCAGGCGATCAGTTCAATCCCCGACACCATCGGAATCACCGAGCGCTTCACGGACGGGCAGCGGCATATCATCGAGATCGTCTACGCAAAGACGGTCAAGCGCCTGCGCCAGGAGATGAGGATGCTCGCCGCAAACTGGAAACAGTTCTCGACCTACTTCCTAGCCTATAAGCACGGGGGTCTGGCAGTACCACGCGAGGGCGTCAGCGTGGTCGATGATGACGTACAAGAGATCACGGACGACACGACACGGCATGAGTTCGCGCTCGCAGTCTGGACCCGCGGCAAGCGCAACGCAGTAAACGCAGACTGCGAGGTTACGGCGCGCCAGATCGCTGACGCCGCCGCAGCGAGCGCCCGCCAGGCAATCGAACTCATCGGCGCGTTCCTCGAGACCCGTCTCGCGATCTTCGACGCGGCGCAGCTTGATGCGACCGGCGAGGTCATTGGCGTGGAGTCATTCAAGTTGCCGTGGACGATCTGGCTCCGTGAGGAGGACCTGTCACAGGAACAGTGGCGGCTGATCGGGTACGGCCCCCGCATCAACTGGGTGAACCGGGCGGAACCAAGCGGTCCCGCCTAGATTACCTATGTGCTGCGCCGAACCTCGGCGCCCGTCACACCGTCCGCACCGCATTCGCGGTCGGCTGGCTTGTCGTCGGAAGTCGCCGCGAGCTGCTCAGCGGAGATGCGAATCGGCTGCCTGCTCTGCCGGCTACCCGCCTCTGTAGTCGCGGCGATGTCGATGTAAACTGGGTAGATCAGCGAATCGCCTGCATGGTAGGACTCAGGGAGCTCGACATCGGGGCCGCCGCGACGGAATATGAGCAGGAACGCCTCGTGGATCGGCACTGGCAAAGACCTGATCCGCCCGAGCGTGTTGTTGAGCTGTCGGTCTTCCTGAGTCCTTCTCCCTCGCGGCTGGAGTGCTCGCCATCATCAGCTACGCGGCGTTCACCGCGCGATTCGTGGTGCACCAGCTTACGTTGGCTGCCGACGAGGCCGCCGCGTGGGCCGAACGCAGGCAATGGCGACGCGATGTGCGCGGTGCTCGATGTCGATAGAGCCGCGTGGGGCATCTACGCGATCTGGCTGCGCAGCGCGTCGCACGAGACTCCCCCGAGCCTGGCTTTGGGCGGGTCGCTGACAGCCGCCAACGCAATTCGTTGGCCGTTTTCGCCTGCTCACGGTCATATATAGATGAGGATGCAATCGATCCATCTCCCCCAACCATGAAGGCGCCGTCGTCTTCCATCGGCACCGCCGACGAAATGCCCGACTCCGCCAGGGATCTGCTGACGGCCGAGGAGGTCGCGTCCGTCCTGCGCGTGACCCCCGCATGGGTCTATGCGCAGACCCGGCGGCGGCGGATTCCGCACCTGAGACTCGGCCGCTACGTTCGATATCGGCGCGAGGCGCTGGATGAGTGGATCCAGCAGGTCGAGAGCTCCTCCTCGTCGCCGCTGGGGCGGCGCGGCGACAGCGGTCGCAGAACTCTCCGATGACTGTCGCGCCGGCCAGGAAAGCAGCCGCAGCCGCCCGTAACATCATCGTCGTGGCGAAGCGCAGCTGTGGAACCGGCCAGCTCTACATCAAGCAGGGCGCGTGGTACGGACGCTGGCGCACCGGCGACGGCCGGCGCCTGAACCGTCGCCTGGCGCCGGCCCGCGAGGTGGGCGGGGCGAGTGGGCTCGCGCGCCGCGAGGCTGAGCGGGTGTTCAGGAAGGCGCGTGAGGCTGAGGAGGTCGCTCCGCGCCCGCTGCTCGCAAGCCGCGTCACGATCGACGAGGCCGCCGACTCGCTGCGCCGCAAGCTCGCGATGCGAGGCTCGCGCAAGTCCTACCTCGAGGGCTGTGAGTCGATGCAGCGCGTCCACATCGTGCCCGGCCTCGACAACGTGGCCGTGGCGGCCGTCGAGCGCAGGGACGTCGAAGCCCTAGCCGAGGCGATGTTGAAGGCCGGCAGGAGCGCAAAGACCGTCCGCAACGTCCTCACGTTCCTGCACAGCGTCTTCGAGCACGCGATCGACGAAGGCTGGTGTGTGGAGAACCCCGTCCGCCGGGCAACGCGTCCGGGCCGACAGCGCGCGGGGGACGTCGAGCCGGACCTGCAGTTCCTGACACTGGAGGAGCTTGAGGCCGTGATCCGTGCGATACCCGACGAAACGGTCGTGCGCAAGCCCGCGCGGACGCGACGGGGCCGACCCGGCCCGGCGCCACCCCCACCGCCCGACGTGCTCGGACCTGTCCTGCGCGTACTCATCCTCACGGCCGCGATGACGGGCCTGCGCCAGTCCGAGCTGCTCGGCCTGCGCTGGCGCGACGTCGACTGGTCCGCGCAGCGCATCCGTGTCCGCAACGCCTTCACTCGCGGCGAGCACTCCTCGCGCGGCAAGTCGGATCTCTCGACCCGCCGCTCGGTCCCGATGGCCGACCGCGTGCTCGCCGAGCTCGACCGCTGGTCCAAGCGCTCGGCCTACACGAGCGAGACGAGTCTCGTATTCGCCCACCCGCAGACCGGCAAGCCGCTCGACCGCACGAAGGTCACGCGCCGCTTCCAGGAAGCCTGCACCGACGCCCGCGTGACGGTCATCACCTTCCACCAGCTGCGCCACACGTTCGCCACCAGGATGGCCGCGCAGGGCGTACCGCTGCGCAAGCTGCAGGAGTGGCTCGGTCACGCCGACATCAAGACGACCCAGATCTACATGCACTACACGCCGGATGCGCATGAGGTAGCCCTCGTAAACCAAGGCTTCGCCGAGGCAGACGTCGCCCCGAATGCTGTTGCGGAGCGAGTCCAGTCAGCCGGCTCGGATTCCGCCGACGGGCAGCTCTAGCCGCCGCCCTGCTTTGGCGATTTGCGGGGCTCGCGGTGGGCCGGCCTGCGGACCTGCTTTCAGCCTGCCCGCGGTGCTCATGACGCCGGCGACTCGCGCGTCGCCATCCCAGGTGCTGGCAGCGCCGCCCGCGGTGACCACCACGCGCTCGCAATTGCAGACAAGCAGTGGTCAGCGGGCGACGGCCCAGTGCTGCTGCTGGTCGTCCAAGGCAGGACCTCGCGGGTTGCCGCCCAGAGACGCTCGCCTCCTCGCGCAAAGCGCGAGTGCGGGGGTCTCAAGGAATAGAATGCTGGCGCACAGCGACGTCCTGTTCCTCAATGGGCCTCGCCCGCTGATCCACGCGAGTGGCCCCCGGTCTATGTGCGGCGAGTTCGTGCGTGGTAGGTAGCGTGCAAGTAACCCGCCGTCGCCAATGCGATGAAAATGATCCCCACAATCCTCCTCGACTCGATGTGAGTGTCTCCGCACGAATATGTGATCGGGCCCACAAAGTTCGTCCCGTGGCATAGCCGGTGATGACTGACCTCGACAGCACTTAGAACGAGGAGCGTGGCGCCAGCCCCAAAGAAGAACCCGATTGCGGCAGCATTGCCGTGCCAGGCAGAGCGGAAGCTGTGCCACCCAAGACGAAACACCGCTGCGAGAAACAAGCCCACTGCCGCAGTGGAGGGAGCTTCCAAGAAACCGCCCGATTCGAGATCGAGCGCACGGACGCCCATGACAACCGCCCCGCCCGCCAACATCCATCCGGCGACCCAGGTCCAGCGGGGTTTGCCCAACGCGGTCCACACTAGTATGAGATCGGCACGGTTCGGCTCAGGGATTAGCGCTCTAGACCCTATGGAGGTTCGGCTGTTCGGCGTGTGAGGCAGGATCGGCCGGCACCCCGCGCATAGATGTGCGGGGACTGGGCGTCAGGGTGGTCCTGGCGCCGACACCCCAGCTATGGGAGGTGCCGACCATGTCAGAGAGTATGGCCCTTGTGGGGCTTGATGTTCACCAGGCGCAGACGGTCGCTGCTGTGCTCGACTCGTTGACCGGTGAGCTGTCGGTGCAGCGGCTGCGCGGCGAGCCGGCGAGCGTGGTGCCGGTGTTCCTCGAGGAGCTGGATCGTCCGGTGGCCGCGGTGTATGAGGCGGGCCCGACGGGGTTCGCTCTCGCGCGCGTCGCGGAGGAGTGTGGGCTGGGTTTCGTGCATCACCGTCCACGCGGTGATCGAGGTTTGGTGCCCGCAGGCGGTGCAGATCCACAGGTGCCGGCGGGTCTCGTTGCCCGCCTCGCGCTCGCCGCAGCGCAGGCACACGAAGCCGTCAGGCCAGCGCGACGCGAACAGGTACTCCCGGCATGCCTCCTCGCTGCCGAATCGCCGCTGGAACTCCCAAGATCGTCACCGGGAAGTCAGGGCGAGACACGCCCCAAGTGCTCTGGTTCGGAAGATCGGCGACGTATTCGGCAGACGGACACGCTCGCTCTTGGCGGCCAGCAGGCGGCCCGTCCGGTGCCGAGACACAGTGCTGCTTGTCGTTGAGGCTGTCGCGTAATGTCGGGTGAGGCGTTGGCGTGCAGCTTGGTGCCATCGACCGCGATCACCCCGACGTTGACCAGGCCAGCCTTCGCGCACAGCGCCAGCCGGGGTCGACACCCCCCGGCCGCGGCACCGGGCCAACAACGCACCCCGACATGTATGTACCTGCCAGCAGCAGCAAGAGCGCGAGAGCGAGGCCGGGCCGCGTCATGCGTGAACAACACAACAACTCGAGCAGGACCGCGATCATGCGATCACGGCCTCGGCCGCGGGATCGAATAGCTTGATTTCCCGCAAATTGCGATTATTTTGCGCCTCTGATAGTTGACGTTCGTCTATGGTTCTGAATATCGTGACGCGATGCTAGTGGGGGTCTTGCTGGATGCGAGTCGGTTCACGGCGGAGGGATGGCGATGACAAAGCCGCGGCGTGTTCGGATTCATGGGTGGCGCAGGCGTTGGATTGCGGGGGAGCGAGCGTTGCTTTTGACGGCCGCCAGAGCGGTTCGGCGGCGACCTGTGAGTGTTCTGTTGATAGCTGTTCTCGCCGTCGTTGTGCTGACGAGCGTGTTGCCTGCGTCGGCGTCGGAATCCTCTGGTGCTGCCGCGTGGGGCCTGAACAACGACGGCCAGCTCGGGAACGATACGACCACGACCGAGAAGGAAGCGGTGGCGGTGAAGGTGTTGACCGAAGCGAGCGCGGTGGCGGGCGGCGAACTGCACAGCCTCGCGCTGCTGAAAAGCGGGAAGGTCATGGCCTGGGGAGACAACGTCGACGGCCAGCTCGGGAACGGCACGACGACGACCGAGAAAGAACCGGTGGAAGTCAAAGGCATCACCGAAGCCGTGGCGATCGCCGCGGGTGCCGATCACAGCCTCGCGTTGCTGAAAAGCGGGAAGGTCATGGCGTGGGGTCTGAACACCGACGGGCAGCTCGGGAACGGTACGACGACGACCGAGAAAGAACCGGTGGAAGTCAAAGGGATCAGCGAAGCCGCGGCCGTGGCGGGCGGCGAATTCCACAGCCTCGCGCTGCTGAAAGGCGGCAAGGTCATGGCTTGGGGCGATAACAACGACGGGCAGCTCGGGAACGGTACGACGACGACTGAGAAAGAACCGGTGGAAGTCAAAGGGATCACCGAAGCCGTTGGAGTTGCGGCTGGGCATAACCACAGCCTCGCTGTCCTGAAAAGCGGGAAGGTCATGGCTTGGGGCGATAACAACGACGGCCAGCTCGGGAACGGCACGACGACGACCGAGAAAGAACCGGTGGAAGTCAAAGCGCTTACCGAAGCGACGGCGGTGGCGGGCGGTGGATTCCACAGTCTCGCGCTCCTTGGAAGCGGCAAGGTGAAGGCTTGGGGCGAAAACAACGACGGGCAGCTGGGCAACGGCACGACGACCGACGAGAAAGAAGCGGTGGAAGTCAAAGGTCTGAGCGGGGCCGTGGGCGGGATCTCAGCCGGTGCTAACTTCAGCCTCGCCTCCTACGCGACGAAACCTGCGAACACGGCGCTGCCGGCGGTTTCGGGTGAAGCGAAGGACGAAAAGACGCTCACGGCGTCGACGGGTACGTGGACGGGGAGCCCGACGATCACCTACAGCTATCAGTGGGAGAGCTGCAACACCGCGGGTGAAAGCTGCAGCAGCATCTCGGGGGCAACCGCGTCGAGCTACACGATCGCTCATGAACAGGTGGGGCACACGATCAGGGTCAAGGTGACAGCCAAAAACAGCGCTGGTGAAGCGTCGGCGACGTCGGCTCAGACGGCGACGGTCGCGGCATCGGCGCCCGCGAACACGGCGCTGCCGGCGGTTTCGGGTGAAGCGAAGGACGAAAAGACGCTCACGGCATCCACGGGATCCTGGAGCGGCACGCCCACGATCACCTACACCTACCTGTGGCAACGCTGCAACCCCTCGGGCGCCGAATGCGCCAACATCTCCGGCGCGACCGCCTCCACCTACACCGTCGCCCACGAAGACGCCGGCCACACGCTGAAGGTCGCCGTCACCGCCAAAAACAGCGCGGGCGAAGCAACGGCAAGCTCCGCGACGGTGACAGTGGCATCGGCGCCGGTGAACTTCGCCCTTCCGACGATCTCCGGCACCGCGCAGGACGGGCACACGCTCACGGCGGGCACCGGCACGTGGGGCGGGAGCGAACCGATCTCCTACTCCTACCAATGGCAGCTCTGCAACGAAGCTGGCGCGGAATGTCAGCTCATCGCGGGCGCCACCGCTACCACCTACCCGCTGAAATCTCAGACGCCCGGCCACACGCTGCGCGTGACGGTCAGCGCCACGAACGCGCTCGGCTCCGCGCAGGCGACCTCGGCCGCGAGCGCCGTGGTATCGGGCGCATCAGGCGAAAGTCTCTGCACGGACACCTGGATGGGCCCGACCGAAGGCAACTGGCGCACCGCATCGGACTGGTCCGCAGGAAACACGCCCACCTCGGGCGACGTTGCCTGCGTCGGCGCCGGCAAGACCGTGGACGTGACGGAAGGAGCCAATGTGGCCGGCGCAATCGAGGCGCAGGGGAGCCTGGTCGTGTCCGGAGGCTCGCTGGAACTGATCGGCTCGCTGGTCGTGGGCACCTCAACCGCGTCCGACCTCAGCATCTCGGGCGGCGCACTGGAGGTGCCAAGCCAACTCGAAGTCTCGACTCTCACGCTTGCTTCGGGCACGTTGAGTTTGGGTGGGGTGCTTGATGTGGGTTCGTCGTTGAGTGTGTCCGGGGGTGGGTCGGGTAGTAACGCGGTGGTTTCGGGTGGGGGCAAAC
>JBEKGK010000168.1:0-7705 GCA_050012835.1 Solirubrobacteraceae bacterium
CACGGCGCGTGCCCATCTTGCCCGCCAACCTAGGAGTCGTTTGGACCCCATGAACACCACCGTTCCCGCCCCCACCACGAACGAGCGACTGCTGGCCTGGGTCGACGAGATCGCCGCGCTCACCGAACCGGACGAGATCTACTGGTGCGACGGGTCCGCGGAGGAGTACGACCGCCTCTGCCAGGAGCTCGTCGACGCGGGAACCTTCGAGCGGCTCTCGGATGCCAAGCGCCCCAACTCCTACCTGGCGCTGTCGGACCCCGGCGACGTGGCGCGCGTGGAGGACCGCACGTTCATCTGCTCGACCACCGAGGCCGAAGCCGGCCCGACGAACAACTGGCGCGAGCCGGGCGAGATGCGCGAGGCGCTGACGGAGCTGTTCGGCGGCTCGATGAAGGGGCGCACGATGTACGTGGTGCCGTTCTCGATGGGACCGCTGGGCTCGGACAAGAGCCACGTGGGCGTGCAACTGACCGACTCGACGTACGTGGCGGTGAGCATGCGGATCATGACCCGTATGGGCCAGGGCGCGCTCGATGCGCTCGGCGGCGGCGACTTCGTGCCATGCCTGCATTCGGTGGGCATGCCTCTGGATGATCCCACCCAAGCCGACGTGCCATGGCCGTGCAACGCTGAGAACAAGTACATCGTGCACTTCCCCGAGACGCGCGAGATCTGGTCCTACGGCTCGGGCTACGGCGGCAACGCGCTGCTCGGCAAGAAGTGCTTCGCGCTGCGCATCGCCTCGGTGATGGCGCGCGACGAGGGCTGGATGGCCGAGCACATGCTGATCCTCAAGCTGACCTCGCCGGAGGGGGAGGTCAAGTACATCGCCGGCGCCTTCCCGAGCGCATGCGGCAAGACCAACCTCGCGATGCTGATCCCGACGCTCGACGGTTGGACGGTGGAGACGATCGGCGATGACATCGCATGGATGAAGTTCGGGCAGGACGGCCGCCTGTACGCGATCAACCCCGAGGCCGGCTTCTTCGGCGTCGCGCCGGGGACCGGCGAGGAGACCAACCCGAACGCGATCCGCACGATCGAGCGCAACTCGATCTTCACCAACTGCGCGAAGACCGACGACGGCGACATCTGGTGGGAGGGGCTCACGAAGGAGCCGCCCGCGCACCTGATCGACTGGCACGGCAACGACTGGACGCCCCAGTCGGAGACGCCCTCCGCACACCCGAACGCGCGCTTCACGACGCCGGCGTCGCAGGACCCGGCGATCGCGCCGGAGTGGGAGGACCCCGCGGGCGTGCCGATCGACGCGATGCTGTTCGGCGGCCGGCGATCGACGGTCGTGCCGCTGGTGACCGAGGCGCTCGACTGGGAGCACGGCGTGTTCCTGGGCGCGGTGATGAGCTCGGAGAAGACCGCCGCGGCCGCGGGCACGGTTGGCGAGCTGCGCTTCGACCCGTTTGCGATGCTGCCCTTCTGCGGCTACAACATGGCCGACTACTTCGCCCACTGGCTCGAGATCGGGCGCCGGCCCGGCGCGAGGCTCCCGAAGATCTTCTACGTCAACTGGTTTCGCAAGGACGAGGACGGGCGCTTCCTGTGGCCCGGCTACGGCGAGAACTCGCGCGTGCTCTCGTGGGTGTTCGCGCGCTGCGCCGGACACGGCGCGGCGACCGCGACGCCGATCGGCTTGATGCCGCCGGTCGGCCCCGACGGGATCGACACGCGCGGCGTCGACGTCACCGAAGAGGCGATGGCGCAGCTGCTGCGCGTCGACGCCCATGAGTGGAAGGCTCAGCTCCCCCAGTTCCACGAGCACTTCGCCAAGTTCGACAACCTCCCAGACGCGCTGCACACGCAGTTGAAAGCGCTCGAACAGCGCCTGGGCTGAGCCTGATGGCTGGGGCGATCCCACGGGTCGATCCGCAGGTCTCGCCCTCGCGCTTCAAGCGAGCCGTCACCGCGTTCGCGCTCACCAAGGCCGGCACCTGGTACTCATCGCAGCTCGGCGCGCGCATCGACCCGTGGCTCGTGCGCGCCACGCGCGGGCACGTGGACTCCGCCTTCGGCCAGATCCCGATCGTGGTGGTCACCGTACGCGGCGCGCGCAGCGGCGTCGAGCGCAAGGTTCCGCTGCTCTACTTCACCGACAAAGACGACGTGATCCTGATCGCTTCCAGCTACGGCAAAGCGAAGTTCCCCGCCTGGTACTACAACCTCAAGGCCAACCCCGACGTGCGCCTGGAAGCGATGGGGCGCTCGGGCTCCTACGTGGCGCGCGAGACCGACGGGGAGGACCACGACCGGCTGTTCGAGCTGGCCAAGCTCGTCTACAGCGGCTACAGCGACTACGAACGCCGCACCGCCGGAATCAGGCGCATCCCCGTGATGCGGCTCTCGCCGGCCTGACGACGCATCGCGTCGCCCAGCGCGTCCTAGTCGTGGCCGTGGTTCTCGCCGCCCGCTGCCGGCGGGCGTGACTCCTCGGCCAGCGAGGTGATCGTCAGCGCACCGCGCGCTGAGGACTCGAGCACGTCGGTGGCCTCCTCCAGCGAGCGGGCGTAGAGCTCGACCAGCAGGTGCACGATGATGCGGGCGTCGTCTTCGTGCTTGTGGAAGCGCACGTGCGTGAAGAACTCGCGCACGCCGTGCTCTCCGAAGGCGGCGTAGGAGAGCGCGTCCCCGGCCTCCGGGCCCGAGCAGCTCTCGACGTCTTCGGAGTCGACGGTCACCGTGCACGAGGCGACCCACGGCGTGCCCGCGATCATCCGTTCCCAGCGATCCTCGATCGGCTCGACGCGCCCGTTGTTGAAGCCGAGGTGCGGCTGGTCGTGCATGCAGTCCAGGCACTGCACCACCGCCTCCTGGAGCTCGTCGACGACTTCCGCGCGCTCGCCCGTATCGGGGTCGATCTTGTGGATCCCCTCGTAGTGGACCTGGACCTCCAGGTCCTGCGACCAGCAGCGGTAGCAGCGCAGCCAGCTGCGCGCGCTCGTCTCTGCCATCGATCCCTCCATCGGCGTCATTGTAGGCGCCAGGATGCCCGGGTCGGGCTCGCGCAGAAAGCGGCCCATCGCCCGCGCGGTGTAGATTTTGGCTTCGTTGAGGATCTCGGGTCGGCCTACCGGGGTCGTACCACTCGAAATTGGGGGTTGGCATGCGGCGTTTGGCGGTTCTTCTGGGTGGATGCGCGGTGCTGAGCCTCGCAGCCATCGCACCATCGGCAGCGGGCGCCGCCACGTACCCCCAGTGCCCTCCCGTTGACAAAGACACGGGCTGCCAGTTCCTGGTCACGGTGACCAGCGGCGGCGAGACGATCGCCGAAGACGCGAGCCAGGGCCCCTACGAGGGATCCGACGATGCGCTCGTCGGCGTCCAGAACGAATCCTCGAGCCCGATCACCTCGATCCACCTGTCGGCCGAAAACGAACTCTTCGGCTTCGAGGGCGACGGGATCTGCAGCCCCGGTGGACCGCCGATCGCGCCCGGGTGCATGGTCCAGCCCGAAAACCCCGAAAAAACTAAATCGACCCGTCCCGGGATCGAATGCGTCTATGGGACTGAAGAACGAAAAGGCAAACTGGTGCCAGAAGAAGTGATCGAAGACTGCGCCTTCAACCCGCCCGCGGGCGAGCCGGCTGCCCTGACGTTCCCGGCGGGCATCGCCCCGGTCGCGCTGGCCGCCAACGGCGATCAGGTCAGCGGCTACGAGGGCCCGACGTCGTGGTTCAGCAACATCGGCCCACTGGGCTCCAACACGACCGGCGCGGGAACGATCAACTTCTCCCCCGCGATTCCCGCGAAAGGCTCCGCGTACTTCTCGCTCGAGTCCCCGCCGGCGGGCGGCTTTGGGAGCGCGTCGACGCTGAGCACCACGCTCAGCGGCGGAGGGCAGACCGGGGCCTCGATCACCGTGCTGCAGGGCGCCTCCGTTACCGACGCCGCGACGCTCGGCGGCGCCAACGCTTCGATCGCCACGGGTACGGTCGCCTACAACGTCTACAGCGACTCCGCCTGCACGCACCTCGTGACCGCTGCGGGAGCGGGCGCGCTCGCCAGCGGCGCGGCCGCCGCCTCGACCGCCGCGAACCTCGCGCCGGGCGTCTACTACTGGCAGGCGAGCTACGGCGGCGACGCCAACAACAAAGCCATCTCGAGCGTGTGCGGCTCTGAGGTGCTCACCGTGCAGGCCCCCACGACGACCACCACGATCCAGAGCGGCGGCGGCGTGATCGGCGCGTCGATCCCGGTGCTGAAGGGCTCGGCGGTCACCGATACGGCGCACATCGCCGGAGCGCAGGCGGCAAGCGCGACGGGCACGGTGACCTACACGCTCTACAAGGAAGCCAAATGCAAAGCGGTGCTAGCGACGAGCATCGCCAGCGTCACCGGCGGCGTGGCGGGGGCCTCCGCGCCCGTCAGCCCGGCCGTCGGCACCTACTACTGGGTGGCGAGCTACAGCGGTGGCGGCCTCAACGCCCCATCCGTGAGCGCGTGCGGGAGCGAGAAGCTGATCGTCTCGGTGAAAGCCAACCTCGGCCTGCCGAACGGCAAGAAGTGCTTCAGCAAACGCGCGTTCGCGATCCACCCGCACTTCCCGAAGGGCGCCAAGATCGTCTCCTACCAGGAGTTCATCAACGGAAAACTAGCCAAGCAAGGCAAACTCTCCAAGAACGCGACCTCGGTCAACCTGATCGGCCTGCCGAAGGGGGCCTACAAAGTCGAGCTCCTTACGTTCGCCGCCAACGGCGCCAGCTACGAGGACACGCGCACGTTCCACACGTGCGTGCGGAAAAAACACAAAAAACACTGATCGCTGACGGCGGCGCTCGCGCTGTGGCGGGCGCTGCCCGCCGTCCGATCCCGCGCCGCGCAGCCGCAGTTCCGTGGCGCGGAGGCCCTGGGTGGCCGCAGGCCGCAAGGCCTGCGGCTCTACCCGAACGTGAACGCGTAGCCGGTCACGCCGTTGGCGAAGCGCAGCGAGAGGCGATGCTGCTCGTCGCGCGATAGCGACACGAGCGAGTACAGGCGCTGGCGGCGGACGGTCACGACGCCGTTGTGGACATCGGCGCCGGCCTCCGCCGCAGCGATCGGATGCCCGTCCAGCAGCACCTGCACCGGCAGCGGGCGTTCGCCGGGCGAGCTCAGCACCAGATACACGTTCTTGGCCTTGAACTCCAGGTCGATGCCGGCGCCGGAGACCGCTTCGGCGGGCTGTGCTTCGATCTTCCAGCTGCCGCTGTAGGCGAAGTCGTTGAGCGGCAGCGCGTCGCCGGGCGGCGGCCCGTAGTCGTGCGTGCCCGTCTTCGGTCCGTTGATCCATCCCTGCGCCCGCGCCGTGCCCAGGTAGGTCTCGGGCGTGGCCACTTCCGAGGGCACGACCACGCCCGTCGCGTGGCTCTTGCCGCCGACCTGGTGGCCCGCTTCGGCGAGCAGCGCCCTGATCGCCGTTTCGGTCTTGTCGTAGTCGCCCTCGCCGAAGGTGGCGTAGCGGACCTGCCCTTTGGCGTCGATCAGGTAGTCCGCGGGCCAGTACTCGTTGCCGTACGCGTTCCACGTGCCCATGTTGTTGTCCTGGACCACCGGGTAGCGCAGGCCGAACTGCCCGATCGCATCCGAGACGTTGCCGGCCTGCTTCTCGAACGCGAACTCGGGCGTCTCCACCCCCACGATCGTGAGGCCGTCCTTGCGGTAGGCGGCGTCCCACGCCTTCAGATAGGGGAGCGTGCGGATGCAGTTGATGCACGTGTACGTCCAGAAGTCGACCAGCACCACGCGCCCGCGCAGCGACGCGAGCGTGAGCGGCGTGTTGGAGTGCCCACCCACCCCTGTGTTGAACCAGTCCTCGGTTTCCGTGAATTCCGGCGCGGTGCCCAGGTCGGGCAGCGCGTGGGCGGCGGCGAGCAGCGTCGCCTGGCTGGCGTCGCGCGCGGCGGGGTGAACCGTCGAGGTGCCGGAGCCTTCGCAGTCGGATGCGCCGTTGGCGGCCACGAACTTGGCTTTGTGACCGGTGATCTGAGCAAGGCGGCTGGTGACGCTCTTGGAGCACTCGAGCGAGGCGGTGAGGTTGACGTTGGGGATGTGCTGGGCGACGAACTGGTCGAAGCTGACATCGAGGTTGGTCACGATCGCCACCGCCGTGAGGATCATGATCGTGCCGAGCACGCGCTGCAGCATCGGCCCGCGGCCGGCCTTGCGCACCCGGTCGAACAGGCGCCTGCCGCCCAGCGCCAACGCGAGCAGCACGACCGCCGAGCCGGCCGCGTAGGCGAGGCCGATCACGATCGTTTTGCCGGACGCGGCGCTGACCGAGATGACCGCCGCCAGGATCGGGCTCGCGCACGGGGTGTATACGAAGCCGAGCGCGCCGCCGACGAGCAGCCCCGAGAGGAAGCCGTCGCCGGTCGTGCGCGGACCGAAGCGCGCCAGTCGCGACAGCGGCGCCTCCAGGCGCGCGGCCACGTCGGGCATCAGCAGCGCGAGGCCGAACACGAGCAGCACGGCGATCGCGACGTCGCGCAGCGGATCGCTGCCGAGGCCGACGCCGTCGACCACGTTCGCGAGCCCGACGATCGTCACCGTGAACGTGATCGACAGCCCGAGCACGATGCCCAGCGGCCGGCGCCGGCCGCCCACGCCGCCCGCGGACAGCAGCGCCGGCAGCACCGGCAGCGCGCACGGCGACAGCGCGGTGCCTGCCCCGGCGAGGACTGCAAAGGTCACGAGAACGAGCATTGGCTCCTCTTACAGTCTGCCGGGGGCGGATTTCGTTACGCGCCGGTTCGCCGGGGGCCGGAGGCGCGCGAGGAGCTCAGCGCCTGAGCATCACGTACACCGTCGTGGCGGCGAACGCCATCTGCCCGAACGCGAGCGCCGTGCCGAGGTTGACCGCGCCGAGCGCGCCCGCGAGCGCGCTGGCGAGCACGAACGCAGCGAACATGGCCAGCAGGCTGCGTCTCATCCGGCGCGCTGCTCGAGTGTCGTCGTGTGCAGTTCGAGCGCCGCGACGAGCGCGGGCACGGCCATGCGGGGATCCTGCTCGGCCAGCAGCGCCTGGGCGCCGCGGCGACCGCCGAGGGCTCTCAGGCCGCGCTCGCCGTGCTCGACGGTGAAGTCCGTCAGCGCCGCGGCGCGACGCGCAGCCAGGCGTCGCTCGCCCAGATCGAGTCCCGCACGGTGCTCGTCCAGCGCCGCCACCAGCTCGTCGATGCCGCTGGGCGGCGGCAGCGCGGAGACCGCGAGCACGCTCGCGCGACTCGAGCCGAGCGAGCGCAGCGCCGCGCTCAGATCGCGCCTGGCGCGAATCGCGATCTGGCCGAGGTCTGCCTTGGTGACGACGAGCACGTCGGGGATCTCCATGATCCCGGACTTCAGGAACTGCAGCACATCGCCGCTTCCGGGCTGCACGACCACGACGACCGTGTCGGCCACGTCGGCCACGTCGGTCTCTGCCTGTCCGACGCCGACCGTCTCGATCACGACCACGTCGAATGCCGCCGCCAGCGCCTCGGCGGCGCTGCGCGTCGCCCGCGCGAGCCCGCCCAGCCGCTCGCCGGCGGCGGTCGAGCGGATCAGCACGCCGTTGTCGGCCGGGTCGAAATCGATGCGCGCGCGATCGCCCAGCAGCGAGCCGCCCGAGCGGCGCGAGCTCGGGTCGACGACCAGCATCGCCACGGTGCGGGTGGGTGGGCCTCCACTCCGCCAGGCGTGCAGCAGTGCCGAGAGCAGCGTCGACTTGCCC
>JBEKGK010000169.1:0-7687 GCA_050012835.1 Solirubrobacteraceae bacterium
GCGCAGCTGCGCCTGCGCGGAGCCGACCGCGCGAGCGCGCTCGGCCGGCGTGAGCTCGTCGCCGAGCGCGAGCGCATCGAGGTTCGCCTGCACGCTGGTCAACGGCGTGCGCAGCTCGTGCGACGCATCGGAGACGAGCTGGCGCTGGGAGAGCCTCGAGCGCTCGAGCGCGGCCAGCATCGTGTTGAAGCTCGCCGCCAGTCGCCCGAGCTCGTCCTGCTCGTCGGCCTCGATGCGGTGGCCGAGGTCCTGCGTGCGCGCGACGCGCTCGGCAGCGCCCGTAAGCCGGCGCACCGGCACGAGCGCGGCGCGTGAGACGAGCAGGCCGAGCGCGGCCGCAAGCGCGATCCCGCCGAGGCATACGATCGCCAGCACCAGCTTCAGATTCGAGAGCGTGCTTTCGACGTCGCCAAGCGGCAGCGCCACCTGCCACACCCCGCCTTCGGGGGCGCGCTCGGTGAGCACCCGCACGCGCGTGCCCGCGACCGTGGCGTCGCTGAAGAACGCGGGACGGCGGCCGGCCGCGACGGCGCGCACCGCGGTGGTGACCGGGAGCGCTGAGCCCACGCGTTCGGAGCGCAGCACGTCGCCGTTGGATCGATAGAGCTGGGCATAGCCGGCGGCGCCGCCCAGCTTGGGGGTCGGCAGCACGAGGCTTGCGATCCCGCCGGGCACGGCCCCAGCGGCCGGCGTCCCGCCGCCGGAGCCGCTGTGTGCGACGACGGTCTTGCCTTCGATCGAGCCGGCTTCCCCGAGCAGCGCGGATTCGGTCGAGCCCTGCTTGCTCGAGGCGCCTGCCGACCCAGCCTTGGCGCCCACGATCCCCGTCTGCGACGAGATCCTTCCAACCACGATTCCCGCGCGCGTTCGGCCGACGATCCGCGTGAAAGTCTGCGTGAACGGTCTGCCTTCCCGCTTGAGCTTTGCCATCTCCGCGAGGCTCGGCTTCTGGCTCCTGATCTGGACCGACTGTGGCGCGCCGGGAATCAGCTTCTCACGCAGGCTGGAGTCCACCTGGCCCACCAGCTCGTCGCGGGTGACCACGTACACGACCACCGACGCGAGCACCACAGCAGCGGCCACCGCGCCTGCAGCGAGCAGCACCATGCGCCGGCGGAAGCTCATCGCGCCGACGGCCTCAGCGCGTAGCCGACACCGCGAACCGTGTGCACGAGCCGCGGCTCGCCGCCGGCCTCGGTCTTGCGACGCAGATAGCCGACGTACACCTCGAGCGAGTTGGAGGCGGGACCGAAGTCATAGCCCCACACGCGGTCGAAGATCGTGGCGCGCGCGAGCACCTGGCGCGGATGGCGCATCAGCAGTTCGAGCAGCAGGAACTCGGTGCGCGTCAGCTCGAGCACGCGCCCGCCGCGGCGCGCCTCGTGCGCGAGCGGATCGAGCTCGAGATCCTCGAAGCGCAGCGTGTCGTCCTCGCCCTCCCAGCCCGTGCGCCGCAGCAGCGCGCGCAGGCGCGCGATCAGCTCCTCGCGCGCGAACGGCTTGACCAGGTAGTCGTCGGCGCCCGCCTCCAGGCCGGCGACCCGCTCGCTGACCTCGGCGCGCGCGGTCAGCATCAGCACCGGCGTGCGATCGCCCGTCGCGCGAATCCGACGGCAGACCTCGAGGCCGTCGAGGCCGGGCATCAGCACATCGAGGATCACCGCGTCGGGCGCGGCGAGCGCGAGCGTGCGGATCGCCTCGCGGCCGTCGACGGCCGTGCTGACCGCGAACCCGTCATGGTCGAGTATCAGCGCCAGCGCTTCGCGGACCGAGGGGTCGTCGTCGACGACCAGCAGCTTCATGTCGCAATGCTGACGCGCGAGCCTGAAAGAAACCTGAACGGGCCGGCCATCCACTCGCTCCCGTCGAGCGGGTCACAGCGACTCAGCTCAGCTCGTGGCGCTGTGGGTGGAGGGCTATGCGCGCTCGCTGATCGATCCCGCTGGTCCGTGGGCGGGATTCGCGAAGGCCACAGTCGAGGACTGGCTCGCGGTGCTCGCTGACGCCCAGCCCCCTCGTAGCGCCCGCAGTGACGCCGGCGCGGTCGAGCGAACGCTCACGCTCGCGGTCCTGCGCGGCGGGCTGCTCGACCTGCTGGCCACCGGCGATGTCCAGCGCACCACGCGCGCCGTCAACCGGCACCTCGCGCAGCTGCGCAGTGCCGGTCAGCGGCCGCCCGCGCTCACCTGAACGCCTGGATGCCGGTGAGCGCGCCGCCGACGACGAGCGCGTGCACGTCGGCGGTGCCCTCGTAGGTGACGATCGACTCGAGGTTGTTCATGTGGCGGATGACGGGGTACTCGAGCGTGATGCCGTTGGCGCCGAGCATCTGTCGTGCTGTGCGCGCGACGTCGAGCGCGCTGTTGACGTTGCCGAGCTTGCCCATGGAGACGTGCTCCGGGAGCAGGCGGTGTTCGTCCTTCATGCGCCCGAGGTGCAGCGCGAGCAGCGTGGCGCGGTTGACCTCGAGCGCCATGTGCGCGAGCTTGTGCTGCTGTATCTGCGTGGCGGCGATGGGGCGCCCGAAGGCGATGCGCTGCAGGCTGTAGTCGAGCGCGGATTCGAAGCACGCGCGGGCGGCGCCGGCGGCGCCCCAGACGATGCCGTAGCGCGCCTCGTTGAGGCAGGACAGCGGCCCGCGCAGCGAGGAGACCTCCGGAAGCACTGCGTCGGCGGGAAGGCGCACGTCGTCGAGCAGCAGCTCGGAGGTGACGGACGTGCGCAGCGAGAGCTTGCGGTGAATGTCCTGCGTGGTGAAGCCGCTGGTGCCGGCGGGCACGAGAAAGCCGCGGGTGCCCTCGTCGGTGGCCGCCCACACGACGGCGACGTCGGCGACGGAGCCGTTCGTGATCCACATCTTCTGCCCATGCAGGATCCAGTCGCTGCCGTCGCGGCGCGCGCGCGTGCGCATCGAGCCGGGGTCAGAGCCCGCGTCGGGCTCCGTCAGGCCAAAGCACCCGATCGCCTCACCGGCGGCCATGCGCGGCAGCCAGTCCTGCTTCTGGCGCTCGCTGCCCCAGCGCCAGATCGCATACATGGCCAGCGATCCCTGCACGGACACGAGCGAGCGCAGCCCGCTGTCGCCGGCCTCGAGCTCCATGCACGTGAGCCCGTAGGCGGTCGCGCTGGCGCCGGCGCAGCCGTAGCCCTGCAGGTGCATGCCGAGCACGCCGAGCTTGCCGAGCTGGGGAGCGAGCTCGCTGGTGGGAAAGCGCGCTTCCTCGAACCAGTCGCCGACGTCCGGCAGCACGCGGTCGCGCACGAACGCGCGCACCGTGTCGCGGATGTCGCGCTCCTCGTCGGAGAGCAGGTGATCGATGCCGAGGAAGTCCTTGGGACTGACCGCCGGGGGCGCAGCTGCGGTGCTCGACATGCCTGTCCACTCCTTTGCCGCGATGGATTTTCGAGGATCTAAAACATATAGATGACGCGGGGGAAACACGCCCAAGGACGCGTGTGAGGATCTTGAGAAGTGAGTCGCACCGCTATTGACTTCTGCTCAGCCGCGAGTAGGTTGATGCTGGCTCCAGGGGTTCGGCCTTCGTGACAAGGACGTAACGGGAGCGCGGTCATCCATGGGGCGAGACCTGGCGGCGCCGGCTGATGCCGGCCAGCGTCGGCGAAACGAACCCGCAAGGGGGAAAGCGAGCCCGATGATGAAACGCGCATCACTTCTCGGTACGTGCCTCGCCGCAGCGCTGGCGATGGGCGCTATGACAGCCATTGGGGCAAGCGCCGCTCCACCTGAATTCAGCCCACCGTTCCCGAACGCCTTCCACTCGACGAGCAAAGCCATGACCCTGGAAACAGCGGTCAGCAAACTCAAGGTGACGTGCAAGAAAGACACGAACAAGGGCGAAGTGACCGGCCCGGCAACGGCGCTCGTCACGATCGCCTTCACGGGATGCAAGTCGACAGCGGTCCCTGGGGCGCTGTGCAACAGCCCCAACGGCCTTCCCGGCGAAATCGTCACCGAACGGCTGCTGGGCGTGCTTGGCTACACGAAGCTCGAACCGGTGAAGGAAGTCGGCCTGGACCTCTCGACGCCCACTGGAGGACCGATGATCGTGTTCTTCTGCGGAGCGCTGAAAGGCGAAGTGTTTGGATCGGTGATCGGCAGCATCGCTCCGCTCAACAAAGCGAGGAAGAAACTGACGCTCAGCTTCGCGCAGGCGGCCGGCCACCAGGCGATCACCAACTTCCTCGGTGGCCCCATGGACGTGCCGAAGACCACATTCGGCGGCCCGCTCGAAGAATCCGGCTTGTCCAGCACCGACAAGATCACGCTCGCAGCCCCGGTCGTGATCATCGCCTGAGAAACCGGCGTTCCGATCACCCCGAGCGAGCAGCGACCCGGCGCGGCAACCGACTGCGCCGGGTCGTCCGGCCCCGACCTGCAGCGAATCACACCTGCGTGGCGAGCCGCTCGTGCACTGAGCGCACGGCGCTCGAGCCCTCGCCGACGGCGGCGGCGACGCGCTTCATCGAGCCGCGGCGGACGTCGCCGGCCGCGAACACACCTGGTGCGGAGGTCTCGAATGGAAGCGGACCGGACGCGTCGGTGCTCAGCGGCGCGGGCAGCTGGCGATCGGTGAGTATGAATCCGTCCTCGTCGAGCAGCACGCTGCCGTTGAGCCACGCGGTCGCGGGACTGGCGCCGATGAAGCAGAACAGGCCCGAGCAGGGAATCGTGTGCTGCTCGCCGGTTGCGGTGTTCGCGAGCGTCGCCTGTTCGAGATGGGCCTCGCCAGCCAGGTTGTGAACTTCGACGCCGGTGAGAAGGCTGATCTTCGGGTCTGCCTCGATGCGCTCGATCAGATAGTGCGACATGGTCTGCGTGAGATCGCCGCGCCGGATCGCGATCGTGACGGCGCAGTTGCTCTGCGCGAGGTAGATGGCGGCCTGGCCCGCGGAGTTGCCGCCGCCGATCACGACCACCGGAGCTCCGTCGCACACGCGCGCCTCCAGATCCGTGGCCGCGTAGTACACGCCGGCGCCCTCGAAGCGCTCGAGATCGTCGACCGGCAGGCGCCGATAGCGCGCGCCCGAGGCGACGATCACCGCGCGGGTGGGGATCTCGCTGCCGTCGCGCAGGACGACCACGTGGAAGCTGCCCTCGGTTCGCAGCCCGACGACCTCGCACGGCGAGTTCAGTCGAGCTCCGAGTCGCATCGCCTGCACGGCGGCCCTGGAGGTCAGGTCCCCGCCGGAGATGCCGTTTGGAAACCCCGCGTAGTTCTCGATGCGCGAGCTCGTGCCGGCCTGGCCGCCAACGGTGACGGCGTCCAGGCAGACCGTGCTGAGGCCCTCGGACGCGCCGTAGACGGCCGCCGCCAGCCCCGCCGGGCCGCTGCCGACGACCACCAGATCGAAGATGTAGCCGGGTTTGGGCTGGAACGTGAGGCCGAGCTGCTCGGCGAGCGTCGCCGCCGAGGCGCGCCGCAGGACACCGGTCGGTGTGATCACCACGGGCGTGTCCTGCGGGCGCAGGCCCATGCTCGTGAGCACAGCGTCGACGTCGTCGGCGTCCTCGAGGTCGATCCACGTGTGCGCCAGGCGCGAGTGCTCGGCGAACGTGCGCAGGCTCATCGCCTCGGGCGAGTAGCGCGAGCCGATGATCCGGATCGCCTGCGCGCCCTGACCCGCTCGCAGGAACTGCCGGCGCGCGACGAGCGCGCCGAAGATGATGTCGGCGATCGCCGGGCGAACGCTCATCAGCCGCCGGAACTCGGCCTCCTCGATCGCCAGCACACGCCCCGGGCGCGAGACGCGGCCGGTCAGGAAGCGCCGCTGTCCGGTCAGCAGGCCCAGCTCGCCGATGAAGTCACCCGGCCCGAACGCGGTGACGACGACATCCTCAGCGCCGTCGGCGCGCACCACCTGAACTTCGCCCTCGAGCACCACGAACAGGTCGAACGAAGCCTCTCCGGCCTCGAACAGCAGATCTCCCGCGGCGAGGAGTCGCTCGCTGCCGAACGCGGCCATCTCCTGCATCTGCGACGCGCTGAGCAGCGGCGCGATCGCTGGATCCGTGGGCCTGTCGGCGTTCATCGCGTGAGCGTAGATGATCGTGCTTCGCTGGCAGTCCGCCCGGTGCGGGACGTTCGGCGATCCCACCTCACCCGCTTACTCGACACGACCTCCAGGGCCTTATGCCGCCGACTACAGCCTGTACAGTCGAGTGGTCGACGAGCTCCACGGCACCCGGGGTGACACGCGCGCACGGCGGTTGCGCTTGCTCGTGCTCGTGCTCGTGCTCGTGTCGGCGTGGCTGGCCGCGCCGGCAGCCCGAGCGGGCGTGGTCGCGGTGGATCCGAGCGGTGCGGCCGTTCCGGTGCTGTGGGATGGGGGCGTTGCGTGGCAGGACGAAGAAGGCGTCCGCGCCGCGAGCCCGGGTGAGCCCACGCGCAAGCTCGTCTCGTTCAAGCCGCTGGGCTTCACCTACAGGTTCGCGCTCGATGCCGGCGCCGAATCGCAAGCCACCGCCACCGCGGCCGGCCCGCTGGCGTACGGCTGGGAAGAGGCTGATGAAATGACGCCGCCGATGGGCCCCGGCGACACGAGCGTGCCGGCGCCGGCGCTTCCGTATGAAACGTCGATCGTGCACCGCGGCGTGATCGCCGCCGGCGGCGCGGTGACGCCGCTGCCGTGCACCGCAGAAGGGGCCCCGTTCGCCTACGGAGTCTCGCTGTCAGGCGCGAGCGTCGCCTACAACTGCCAGGGCGTACCGCCGGGCGCCAAGGTGCAGGCCGAAGTCTCGCCGTCCTACGTCCTGCTGGGCAACCTGTCCTCGCCGGGCGCGATGCCGCAGACGATCGACGCCGCCGAGGCGCACTTCCAGGTCTCGGGCGACTACCTCGCGTACGTGCTCGACGAAGGCTATGCCTCCGTTCACATGATCGTCGAAGACCGCGCGACCGCGGCCAGCTATGAAGTGCCGAAGGCGCTGGTCGAGACCCTCGGCACGTTCGCGCTCGGCGCCGACGGCACGCTCGTGCTGATCTCGGCGACTGGTGGCACGGGCTGCTCCGCGGGAGCCTCGACGACGGTGTGGCTCTCGCCGAGCAGCCCCACCCCGCATCCGCTCGGCTGCTTCTACGACGGATCGCTGCGAGTGGTGGGCGGGCAGTGGGTCGGCCTGCAACCCGGCCCGGGCGGGCAGGCCTCGCTCGAGCTCGTCACGATCGCGAGCGGAGCCAGCCGCACGCTCGCGACGTTCGCCAACGCGGGCGTGTTCGCGCCGACGCAGCAGTCGCAGGCTGCGGCCGCCGACTTCGATGGCCAGCAGCTGGCCTGGACGATGGCCACCTGCGCGGGCGCCGCCGTCGAGTACACACCCGAAGTCAGCGCCATGACGCCGAGTCCCCCGGGCTCGCCGCGCTGCCCCGTGCGCTTCATCGCGCACGGCGTGCTGCGCCCCAGCACGAAGGGCATCTTCCGAGTCGGGGTGTCGTGCCCGCTCGGCTGCCCGTCGGCCCAGCTCTCGATCGCCAAGCCGGCGGCACTCGCGCAGCAGGGCGAATTCGTCTTCCGAGCGCCACCATCGAGAACCATGAGCGAGCCGTTTCGCCTCTCCAGGCGTCAACTGCGCTACCTGCGCCGCCACCACCGCATTCGCGTGACGCTGGTGGCGCTCAGCCAGGAGCTCGGCAAAGCGGCCGAATCGAAATACGTCGCACACGTCACG
>JBEKGK010000170.1:0-7617 GCA_050012835.1 Solirubrobacteraceae bacterium
GCTCGGTGGCCAACGCGGGCTCCGCCGGCTCTGCCTCTCCCTCATCCGGCGCCGCCGGCACGTCGAGATCGGCGAGATCGCTCTCGAGCGCGGGCGCGGCGCGCGCGGCGGCACGGCGGCGCGAGCGCGGCGCCGAGAGGCCGGGCACGTCCGCCTCGCAGTACGGGCAGATCGTCCACGCCTGGTCGAGCGGACGCGAGCAGCTGGCGCAGCGCTCCTTGAGCTTGCGCAGGCAGCTGGGGCAGCGGATGAAGTCGCGCTCCACGCGGTAGCTGCAGTGAGGGCACAGCGCCTGGTCGAGCTGCTGCAGGCGCGCCTCGGCGGCCTGTGTCTCCAGCTCCCGCTCGCGCACGTCCTCCAGGTACTCGGGGGGACGCAGGATCATGTAGATGACGGTGCCCACGAACGGGAAGAACGAAGCAGCCGTTGCGCAGGCCACGAGCATCGGATCGAGGATCCGCCGGCGCGCGTCCGCGTAGGTCCAGTAGATCAGCGAGAAGTACAGAACGACGACGAACAGAATCAGCAGATCGACGGCCAGATTCAAGCCGCTGCTTTCGATTCCGAAATAGGCCAGGGGGAGCATCGGCCGGCTGAGTTTAGAGAAACAAGCGGCCGAAGCCGTAGCCAGCGGCGAAGAATACGAGGATCACGAGCGCGACGATCAGCGCGACGGCGCCGATCATCGTGAGCACCGACGGGCCCTGATCGTTCATCCGGCGGAGCTCCTCCGAGCGACCCTGGCCACGGACGACTCATCGGAGCGCTCGAGCCGCGCGAGCAGATCGCCGACGAGATACACCGACCCGGTCGCAAGCGCCGCGCCCGCGTGCTCGCGCGCCCAGCGCTGCGCCTGCTCCAGCGCGCGCACGGGCTGAGGCTCGCACGCGGCCGCGTCGAAGCCGAGCTGGCGCGCGAGCGACTGCAGCGCCGCCGGCGAGAGCGCGCGGCTGCTGGGCGGCGCGGTGAACCATGCCCGCGCCACCACCGGCAGCAGCGCGGCGAGCATCGCGGCCGCATCCTTGTCCTCGAGCACGCCCAGCACGAGCGCGATCGGCGCGTGTGGGCGGGCATCGAACACCTCCGGCAGCGACTCGACGAGCGCGCGCACCGCATCGGGGTTGTGCGCGCCGTCGAGCAGCGTCGGTGGGTCCGTGCCCACCAGCTGCATGCGGCCGGGCACCTCTGTGCTGGCGCCGGCCTGCGCCACCGCCTCCTCGTCCACAGCGATGCCCGCCGCCTGCAGGTAGGCCTCGGCGGCGGCCCTTGCGAGCGCGAAGTTGCGCCGCTGGAAGGAGCCTCGCGCCCGCAGCTCGCTCGCGGCCGACACCGGGCGCGGTCGCACGATCCGTGCGCCACGCTCCGCCGCCACCCGTTCGGCGACGGCCAGCGCCGGCGCCGCCAGGCCCTCTCCGAGCACGAGCGCCGTGCGCGGCCGCACGACCGCGAGCTTCTCCTCGGCGATGTCCGTGACCGTCGGCCCCAGCCAGCGGGTGTGCTCGAGACCGACGTTGGTGAGCGCCGTGACTCGCGAGTCGATCACGCTGGTCGCGTCGTAGCGACCGCCCAGCCCGGCCTCGACGACCGCCACATCGACCTGCTGGCGGGCCATCTCCCACAGCGCGGCGGCCGTCAGCAGTTCGAACTGGGTGACGTGGTCGTCCTCGGCGAGCGTGCGGTTGACGCGCTCTGCCGCCCAGAACGCGCGCTCGATCGCCGATGCGAACGCGTCCGCGTCCGGCTCGCTGCCGTCGATGAGGATGCGCTCGCGGTAGGAGACCAGGTGCGGGGACAGGTATGCGCCGGTGCGCAGGCCGTGGCGCTCGAGGATCGCCGCGGTCATGCGCGTGGTCGAGGACTTGCCGTTGGTGCCGAGCACATGGATCGCGTCGAAGCGCTGGCCGATGTCCGCTCGGTCGGGTGAGCCCAGCACCGTCATCATGCGTCGCATCCGGTCCAGGCCGAATCGCATCCCGAACAGCTCGAGCGAGCGCAGCTGGCGCTCGGCCTGTGCCTCGGTCCAGATCACGTGCGGGCGCGAGAGCGCCCGCGCCGGCCCCGCCGACGGCGCGCGAGCGGGAGCAGTTCGCGCCCGATGCCCTTGAGGTCGAGCTTGCCCACGAGCCCGCGCAGCTCCGCGCGCTCCTTCGTGCTGAGGGTTCCGGGCCGCCCACGGGACTCGCGCGCGAGGCGCGTCAGACGAGCGCGCTCCTTCTCCGAGAGCGCCTGCCAGTGCCGGCCGATCACGACACCCGCCTGCGCGACGGCGATCCACGGCACGACACGCAGACGGTCGAGCTTGGATTTGCGGGCCGCGCTTCGCCTTGACACAGCCGCGATGGTAGCGCTAGCCGGCCACGGACCGCACGGCGTCCCAGCGACTAGGCCGACTCCTCGCGCAGCGAGGCGTCCTCAGCTTCCTCGGGCGCCGCTTCGGTGACGAGCGTCGGGGTGAGACCCTTCTCGACGGTCTCCTTGGTGACCACGCACTTCTTGACGTCGCGCCGGGACGGCAGCTCGAACTGCACCTCGAGCAGGATCTCCTCGATGATCGAGCGCAATCCGCGCGCGCCGGTTTCGCGTTCCAGACCCTTCTCGGCGACGGCGACGAGCGAGTCCTCGGAGAACACCAGCTCGATGCCGTCGAAGGCGAAGAAACGCTGGAACTGCTTGACGAGCGCGTTACGCGGCTCGACGAGGATCGACACGAGGTCCTCACGCGTGAGCTGGTGCACGGCCGACATCACCGGCAGCCGGCCGATGAACTCGGGGATTAGCCCGTACTCGATCAGGTCCTCGGGCAGGCACTGCTCGAACACTTCGCCCGTATCGCGCTCCGCTTTGGCCTCGATCGCAGCCGCGAAGCCGACGCCTTTGTGACCGATGCGCCGCTCGATGACCTTGTCGAGGTTCGCGAACGCGCCGCCGCAGACGAACAGCACGTTGGTCGTGTCGATCGTCAGGAACTCCTGATGGGGGTGCTTGCGCCCGCCCTGGGGCGGCACCGAGGCCTGGGTGCCCTCGAGGATCTTCAGCAGCGCCTGCTGCACCCCCTCGCCGGAGACGTCGCGCGTGATCGACGGGTTGTCCGCCTTGCGCGCGATCTTGTCGACCTCGTCGATGTAGATGATCCCGGTTTCGGCCTTCTTGACGTCGTAGTCGGCGGCCTGGATCAGCTTCAGCAGGATGTTCTCGACGTCCTCGCCGACGTAGCCGGCCTCGGTCAGCGCGGTGGCGTCGGCGATCGCGAACGGCACGTTGAGGATCCGCGCGAGCGTCTGCGCGAGCAGCGTCTTGCCACAGCCGGTGGGACCGAGCAGCAGGATGTTGGACTTCTGCAGCTCGATGTCCGAGTCGCCGGACATCATCATCTGCACGCGCTTGTAGTGGTTGTAGACCGCGACCGACAGCGTGCGCTTGGAAGGGTCCTGCCCGACGACGTACTCGTCCAGCACCTCGTAGATCTCGCGCGGCTTGGGCAGGCTCTCGATGTCAAACGCCGGCGGCGCCGAGAGCTCCTCGTCGATGATCTCGTTGCAGAGATCGATGCACTCGTCGCAGATGTACACGCCGGGGCCGGCGATCAGCTTCTTGACCTGCCGCTGGGACTTGCCGCAGAAGCTGCAGAGGAGCTGCTCGTTGGAGTCTGTTGGTCGTGCCATATCCCTTATCAATCCGCCCTGCGATTTCCAATCTAGCCCCTAGGACAGTCGCTGGGCAAGCGAGGCACGGACGCAGGGAGCGTGGCGTGCTTGGCACGCGAGCGAGCGAGGACACAGCCTCGCGCCGCTCAGCGGCTGTCCTAGTGCTCGGAGATCACACGGTCAATGATGCCGTACTCCTTGGCCTCCTCGGAGCTCATGAAGTAGTCGCGCTCGGTGTCGCTGCGTACCTGCTCGAGGTCTTTGTGCGTGTGCTTGGCGATGATCTCGTCCAGCCTGCGGCGCACGTCGATGATCTCCCTGGCGTGGATCTCGATGTCCGTCGCCTGGCCCTGAAAGCTAGATGAGACCTGGTGGATCAGAATCTTGGCGTTGGGCAGCGCCATGCGCTTGCCCTCGGCGCCGCCGGCGAGCAGCAGCGCGCCCATCGACATCGCGATGCCAACGCAGATCGTCTGCACGTCGGGCTTGACGAACTGCATCGTGTCGTAGATCGCGAGGCCCGCGTAGACGGAGCCGCCGGGGGAGTTGATGTAGATGGAGATGTCCTTCTCGGGGTCCTCGGACTCCAGGTGCAGCAGCTGGGCGACGATCAGGTTGGCGATCTGATCGTCGACGGGCGTGCCGAGGAAGATGATCCGCTCGTTGAGCAGCCGGCTGTAGATGTCGAACGCGCGCTCGCCACGCGAGGTCTGCTCGACGACCATTGGTACAAGTGGGCTCATAGTCCTCGCTTCCGGCGCATAGTCCTCGCCTTTGTTTCGCCTCGCCTACGAGATTCCTCTAGAAGGCTAGCGATCTGGTGTCCACAATCTGGAGGCAGCGCCCGCCGACTTGTCCGTCGCGCCGCTCGCGGCCTCGCTCGCCTTCGCGGGCGTCCACAGCTGCTCGCGAGCCTGGGCCTGCGCGAGCGGGATCGGCTTGGCGGCGGCGGCGATCAGATCGATCGCCGCGCGCGCCGCCAGATCCTCGCGCACCTCATCCAGACGCCCCGCCTTGCGCAGCTGCTCGAGCAGCTTGTGCGGCTCGGTCGCTTCCCGCTCGGCGATCGGGGCGAGCGCCTGCAGCAGATCCTCATCGGGTGGGTCGATGCCCTCGGCGACGACGACCGCCGTGATCACGGCCTCGCGGCGCAGCGCGAGCTCGGCTTCCGGCTCCATCTCGGTGAGGATGTCGGCCTCCTCGCGCCCGGAGATCTGCAGGTATGCCTCGCGCGTGATGCCGCGGTGCGACAGCGAGTGCAGCATCCGCTCCCACATCTCACGTGCCCGCGCCTTGACCAGCTCGGGTGTGACCGCGATGCGCGCAGCGGCTACCGCCGCATCGAGCGCCGCCTGACGGAACTCGGCGTCGATCCGCTCCTCGTCGAGCTCGACCAGGCGCTTGCGGATGTCCTCGCGCAGCTCTTGCAGGTCATCGAAGCCGGCGTCGACGGCGAAGTCGTCGTCCACCTCCGGGAGCTCCTTGAGCTTGACCTCCTTGACGGTGATCTCGAAAGACGTCTCGCGCCCGGCGAGCTCCTCGCTGGCGTAGTCGGCGGGGAACGTGAGCGCGACGGTGCGCGTCTCCCCGGCGGCCGCCCCCAGCAGCCCCTCCTCGAAGCCCGGGATCAGGTTGCCGGCGCCGAGCTCGACGAGCTGGTCGCGGCCCTCGCCGCCGGCGAACGGCTCCCATCCCTGCTCCCCGTCGGCGGCGTCGCTTGCCAGCGAGCCGACGTAGTCGACCACGACGAAGTCACCCGCCGCGGCGGGCCGCTCGGCGGTCTCCAGCCGAGCCAGTCGCTCGCGCATGGCGTCGATCTCCTGCTGGATCTGCTCGTCTGCGACCGCGGGCTCGCGCCGGCCGACCTCCAGGCCCTTGTAGTCGCCGAGCTCGGCCTTCGGGAGCACGCCGATCTCGATCGAGAACTCGAGCGCCTGACCCTGCGAGGGCAGCTCGCCGAGATCGAGCTGCGGATCGCCGACGGGCACGATTCCGGCGCTCTCGATCGCGTCGGAGTACCAGCTGGAGAGCGTGTCGCGCACCGCTTCCTCGAGGATCACCTCGCGGCCGATGCGCTGGATCACCAGCGGCGCGGGCACCTTCCCGCGGCGAAACCCCGGCAGCTTCAGCTCACGCCCGAGCTGCTGGGCCTTGCGCTCCAGACAACCCTCGACCTCGCCCGAGGGCACCTGCACCTGCAGGCGTACGCGCGAGTCCCCGAGCTCGGTGACGGTTGTCTTGAGGGCTGGCCGGTTCGGGGATGCGAGCGAAGCGAGTGTCTCACGGTCCGGTGGCACCACCGCCACGATACCGTGCCGCCCGATGCGGCCTTCGCCACGCCCCCCCGCCCGCCGGCGCGCAGAGGCCCGGCTGTGGACGGGTCCGGCGGGCCACCTGGTGGGCGGCTCGCTGGACTTCGTCGCAGCGCTCGCCCGCTACGTGCTTGCGCGGGCTCGCGGCCGGAGGATTCGCTAGATCCCGGCCGCGCGCCCGCGCCTGTGCTGCGCGGCCTGTGCTACGCGGCCGCCGGTGCGTGGGCGGCGGCGGCGAAGCCGAGCGTCACGCCGCGCGGCACGACGAGCACCGGGCAGTTGGCCGTCTCAATCAGGTGCGAAGCCGATGAGCTCAGCGAGACGCGACCCTGCTCGGCGTCCGCCCGCGAGTCGATCACGAGCAGGTCTGCCTGGTCGTTGACGACAGGCTCGACCGTCGCGCCGATCGCGCTGGCCAGCGCCTCTGCGGTCTGGCGGGCGCCACCGTCGGCGTCACCGACCGCGACGATCCGCTGGATGCCCGAGCCCTGCACGCGCTCGGCGAGGTCGACCGGCGCGATCGCGATCGCGGTACGCCCGCCCTCGAGCAGGCGCTCGGCGGAGTTGCCGACCGCGATGTGCCCCTTGGCGGTGTGCGAGTCCGAGCAGAACACGATCACGTCCGCGCCTTCGCGCTCTGCCAGCGAAGCGAGCCCCTGCGGGGTCGAGCGGTCGGTGACCACGTGGCGCTTGGCGCCCGGCGTGCCGAGCAGCTCCACGCCGTGGTCGAGCACGCTCTGGGCCTCGGCCTGCGCGATCTCCTCGCGCACGCTGTCGGTCTCGGGGTTGTGGCGCACGTATGCGAGCGACACCTCGGCGCCAGCGGAGCCGAGCAGGCGGCCGAGCGTGATGGCGTCCTCCTCGTTGGCGGTGCCGTCATAGGAAACGATGATCTTGGCGGGCATTTGACCCTCTCCTTCGTGTGGTCGGCCGGGAGGCCGGCAGGTGGACTCTCAGATGTTGGCTTTCGCTCCATCTTGGCACCCTCCTGCCATCAGTACCAGTGATCTTTATGATTTATGATATAAGCATCACTTATGTTGAACGTTGGCCGGTTGAAGGTTCTCACGGAGGTCGCATACCGCGGGTCCTTCTCCTCCGCCGCGAGTGCGCTCTCCTACACACAGTCGGCGGTCTCCCAGCAGATCGCCGCGCTGGAGGCTGAAACCGGCATGGCGCTGCTGGAGCGCCACCCGCGCGGCGTCAGCCTGACCGCCGCCGGGCAGACGCTCGTGGGACACGCCGAGGGCATCCTCGCGCGTCTGGACGCGGCCGAGGCGTCGCTGGCGGCGATCGCCGGTCTACGCGGCGGGCGCCTGCGCGTGGCCTCCTTCCCCACCGCCGGGGCCACGCTGATGCCGCTTGCGATCGCCACGTTCAGCTCCTCCTACCCAGACGTCGAGCTGACGCTCGCCGAGGGCGAGCCGGAGGCGATCGTCGCGCGCCTTCGCGCCGGCGAGCTCGATCTTGCGCTGCTGTTCGAGTTCGCCGGCGAGACCCTGCTGAGCGAAGACGTGACGCGCACGGAGCTGCTCGAGGACCCCATGTACCTGGCGCTGCCGCGCGCGCACCCGCTCGCCGCCAAGGAGCGGCTGCGGCTGGCGGACCTCTCGAGCGAAGCGTGGGTGCAGACCTCGCGCTCGAGCCCGTGCGCGCGGCAC
>JBEKGK010000171.1:0-7609 GCA_050012835.1 Solirubrobacteraceae bacterium
GCCGCCGCTGGGATCCCAGCCGGCGGCCGCGATGTAGCGCAGCGCGCGCTGGGCGTCGGCGAGGTAGCGGGGCGTGCCGGCGGCGCGATAGGCCTCGACGAACGCAAGGCCCCACCAGCCGTTGTCGTCGAACCACGTCTCGGTGCCGGCTTCGCGATCGCCCTGGTAGGGGGAGAAGCCGGGGAGCGGGCGCAGCCCCCGGTTGAGGTAGCGCTCGGCTCCCGCCGCGAAGCGGGCGAGCGCGCGCCGGTTGGCGGCGGTGGGCTGGGCGATGGCGATCGCGTCGAGCGACTCGAACAGCGGCACGCTGTCCCAGATGGTCGCCAGCGGGTAGCGCTCGCGGTCGTCCAGCCGCGCGTCATACCAGCCGCGCCGGGGATCCCACCAGCGCCTCTCGGCGTTCGCGACGCCCGTCTGCGCGAGCGCCAGGTAGTGCTGCTGGGTGGAGCTCAGAGCAGCCGCCGGCGCCGAGCCCGAGGACGCGGCCGCAACCGCCGGCGGGGCGGCAGGCGCGGGCGGGTCGGCCAGCGCGGGGCACGCGAGGCAGATCGCGGCAGCGAGCGTGGACAGGCAGATGGTTGGCGTGCGCATGTGAGCAGTAACCCGACACGTGCATGATCGGCGCGCCGCGCGCGTAAGATGAGTTGCCGTGTCCATGAGTCCATTCGCCTCCCCGCCGTCGCCGCCATCGGAACGAGGCGCGTGGCTGCTCGCGTGCACGATCGGCTTGCTCGGGCTCGCCGCTCTGATCGCGGTGCTCATCGGTGCGGTCGGGAGCGCCAGCGCGCCGGTGGCGCCGCCGCCGGTGCTGGTCTCGGCCGCGACCCCGGTGGCGAGCGCCGCCGCGTCGGCCGGCGCGGGCAACGTCGCCGGCGCGAGCGGGCACGCGGCGATCGTCACACGGCCGTCACTGGCACAGCAGCGCCTGGACGCCCGGGACTTCGTCGGCGCTACGCAGACGCACATCTCCAGGGAATGGATGGAAGGCTTCTACCCGATCTACGCGACCGCGCAGAGCACGTTCGGCGTCAACTGGCTGCTGCTGGCCTCGATCCACAGGCAGGAGAGCGCGTTCTCGACCGCGCCGGGCATCTACCACGGTCTGAACTTCGCCAGCTGCTGTGGCGGGCCGATGCAGTTCAACGTCACCAACGGGGGGGCGGGCATCGGGAGGGCGGGCATCCCATCGACATGGGACCTCGTCAGCGACTCCTACGTCTACGGCAGGCGCCCCGCGCACTATGACCACATGACCGCCACGCATCCGTCGATCTACGACGACTTCGACGCGATCATGGCCGCCGCGCACCTGCTGTCGGCGGACGGCGCCGAATACGCGCTGAACAGCTCGGCGTGGGACGCGGCGTATGACTACTACGGCCACGACGCCACCGGCGTCACGTACGCCGATCAGGTGCTCGCGCGCGCGATCGGCTGGTCCCAGCACGGCTTCTGCATCAACTGCGGCATCGAACCGGCAATGGTGGAAGCGGTCCAGGCCGCGTACGGCGCGCCGGTGCTGGCGGCGCTCGAAGCCGAAGCGAAGCCGAAGGCGGTGGTGGCCAGACGCTCCGCCGGGTCCCGCCCCGTGCGTTAGCACTCCCTCTCAAAGATCCGTATAGCAATGGCTATACAGAGGTCCCAAAGGGAGTGATTGTGCGACTCCGTCCCACCGACCCCGCCGGGGCGCACGTCAGGCCGCGTCGGCCTGCGCGATCAGCTCGCCGGCGACGCGGTCGGTCGCCTGGCTGGTGCCGCCGAGCAGCCTTCTCGAGAGCTGCGCGCGGCGGAAGTACAGCGGCGCGTCGTGCTCCCAGGTGGCGCCGATGCCGCCGTGGACGGAGATCATCGTGCGCGCGGCCGTGTCGAGCGCATTTCCGCCGACCGAGCGTGCGGCGCTTGCGGCGAGCGCGAACTCACCGGGCGCGCCTGCGCGCGCCCAGCCTGCGTAGTAGAGCAGCGAGCGCCCGTTCTCGAGCTGGCGCAGCACCTCGGTCAACCCGTGCTTGACGGCCTGGTAGGAGCCGATGGCGCGGCCGAACGTGAAGCGCTCCTTGGCGTAGGCGACGGACACGT
Source organism: Solirubrobacteraceae bacterium (assembly GCA_050012835.1). GTDB lineage: Bacteria > Actinomycetota > Thermoleophilia > Solirubrobacterales > Solirubrobacteraceae > Palsa-744. The sequence goes on from JBEKGK010000171.1 coordinate 2,077, forward strand.
CGAGCGCGGTCTCGACGCTGCCGAGCGACTCGGCGGCGATCAGCGCCTGCGCGAGATACCAGGCGGCGGCGAGCGACTCCTCGGGTGCGTCGAGCACGACGGCTGGGGCGGCTTCGAGCGTGACGTGGCCGAGCGAGCGGGTGGCGTCATAGCGACTCACGGGCTCGATCCGCACGCCGGGCACATCGGTGGGGATCGCCACGCCGACGGGCTTGCCATCGAGCAGCACGACGCCGACGAGCGTGTCGGCGCCGGGCGCGTCGGGGACGAACGCGATGCTGCCGGTGACGGCCACGCGACCGTCCTCGCCGGCCGCGCCGGCGCTCGGCAGCGGCGCGCGCGCGGCTCCGCTTGCGGAGTCGGTGCTCCAGCGCTGGTCGAGCTCGCTGGGGGGTTGCGCGGGCAGGTAGGCGGCACGCCGCTCGCCGGTGGCCAGGTCGGTCATGAGCTCGGCGGCGCTGGGTGCGTCGCCGAGGATCGCGGTCGCGGGCAGGTGACCGAGCAGCGGAACACCCGCGAGCACGCGGCCGCACTCGCCGAGCACGAGCATCGCGTCGAATGCGTCGAGGCCGGCGCCGCCGTGGGCTTCGTCGATCAGCAGGCCGGGCCAGCCGGCCTCGCGGGCGGTCGGCCACAGATCGGGCATGGCGCTCTCGTCGCCGTCGAGCGCCTCGCGCGCGGCTTCGAGCGTCTTGAAGCGCGAGAGCGCGCCGCGGGCAGCCTCGCGCAGGAATACCTGCTCATCGGAGAGTGCGAGATTCATGCCGCTGCTCCTTCCTTGGAGCGCAGCTCCGAGAATGGGATGCCCTTGTCGAGACGCGGCTCGGGGGGCAGCCCGAGGACGCGCTCGCCGACGGTGTTCTTGAGGATCTCTTCGGTGCCGCCGGCGGACTTCAGGCCGGGCAGGAACGAGATCATGTACGCCCACTCGCTGTCCTCGGAGAGCGCGTCGGGGCCGATCACGTCGGCGATCAGATCGCCGGCCTTGATCGCGCCGCTGACGATCGTGACCTTCGCGAGGCCCGCCTCCGGGCCGGGGATCTGGCCCTTCTGCAGCGCGCTGAGCGTCCGGTAGCCGGTGAACCTCACGGCGAGCAGTTCGCTTGCGACCTCGCCGAGCCGGTGGCGCACCTCGGGGTCGCGGCGGGCGTGCTCGTCGGCGGCGATGGCGCCGGCGAAGCGGGTCGAGTTGTAGCCCATGCCCTCGCTGCCGAGGCCGATGGTGACGCGCTCGAACATCAGCGTCGTCAGGCCGGTGCCCCAGCCGTTGCTGAGACCGCCGACGACGGCGCCCTCGTCGAGCGCGACGTCGTCGAAGAAGACCTCGTTGAACTCGGCCTCGCCTGAGATCTGGCGCAGGCCGCGCACGGTCACGCCCTCGGCGTCGATCGGCACGATGAACATGGTCATGCCCTTGTGCTTGGGCACGTCGGCGTCGGTGCGCGCGAGCAGCAGCCCGTAGGACGCGAACTGGGCGTTGGTGGTCCACACCTTCTGACCGGTCAGGCGCCAGCTGCCGTCGTCCTGCTGGCGCGCACGCGTCTGCACGGCGGCGAGGTCGGAGCCGGCGGCGGGCTCGGAGAACAGCTGGCACCAGACCTCGTCGCCGTGGAGCATCGGGCCGAGATAGCGCGACTTCTGCTCCTCGTTGCCGTGCGCGATGATCGTGGGGCCGAGCATGCCGACGCCGATCGCGTCGAGGATGCCGGGGACTTTCGCGCGCGAGATCTCCTGGTTGCAGATGACCTGCTCGATCGGCCCGAGGCCCTGGCCGCCGTACTCCTGCGGCCAGGTGACGCCCGCGAGCCCACCCTCGGCGAGCTTGCCCTGCCAGGCACGGCGGGCGGCGACGATCTCGTCCTCGTCCTCGAGCGCGCCGGGGCCTTGCAGGATGGGCGCTTCGGCCTTGTGCTCGTCGAGCCAGCTGCGCACCTGGGCGCGATAGGCGGCCTGCTCGGGTGTGTCGTCGAGATCCACGTCGTCTCCTTTGGCTGACTGACCAGTCAATCTATGTCAGGGAAAGGTATCACTACGCGCGAGAGCGCTCAGACGCCCGGCGGAAACGGCTGCTCGGGCACGACCGGCTGGTGGTAGACGTGCTCGAAGCCGAGGTCGAGCAGCTGGCGGGCCTGCGTGCCGGGGTCTTCGGAGTTGAGCACGATCGCGCCGAGGCGCACGCCGTGGCGCTCGGCGGTCTCCACCAGGCAGCGCCCGGCGGCTTCGGTCTGGCCGGTCTTCATGCCGGTGACGCCGGGGTATTTGTAGATCAGCAACGGGTTGTTGTTGTAGAGGTAGAGCTTGCCGCCCTTGATCGGGAAGGGCAGCACGGCGGCGTAGGTCTTGACGACGCTGGCGATGCGCGGCTGCTGCATGTCGACGTGCGCGAGCACGGCGAGGTCGGCGGCGCAGGAGAAGTTGCCGGCGTCGTAGAAGCCGGACGGCGAGGAGTAGCGGGTGCAGCCGAGCCCGAGCTTGGCGGCCTGTTCGTTCATGCGTATGACAAAGCGGTTGACGGTGCCTGCGACGTGCTGGGCGAGCGCGACGGCGGCGTCGTTGCCGGACGGCAGCAACAGGCCGTAGAGCATGCTCTCCAGCGGCACGTGGCGGCCGAGCGGCAGCACGCCGACCTTCGAGCCGGACGTGTCGACGGCCTGCCTGGTGACGAGCACGGGCGCGTCGGGCGGCGCCGACTCGACGGTCACGAGCGCGGTCATCATCTTGGTGAGGCTGGCGATCGGCAGGCGCACGTACGGGTTGTGCTGCCACAGGACCTGCCCGGTCGACAGGTTGAACAGCAGCCCGGCGCGCGGCGGATGCTTGAAGGTGATCTGCGCTGGGTTCTTCTGCGGCGTGGAGATGCCGGACAGCGCGAGCGCGGGCTTGGCGAGCGGGAAGCCGTAGGGCGAGCGCGCGGGAGCGCCGGCCGCAGCCGCCGGCCGGGCGTCCTTCATGTGCACACCGGCATGCGTGGAGCCGTGCGGGTGTTCGCTGGATCCGTTGGCGAGCGCCATCTCCACGACCAGCGCGCCGAGCACGGCGAGCGCGAGCGCGCCGAGGGCTATCAGGCGCCGGTGCCGCCGTCGCCTGGCGGCGAGCGCGCGCCGGTTGCGGCTCTGGCTGGTGGTGAGAAACGGCGAGCTCATCCCCGAGGAGGATTGCGCAGCGCGCCGACGATGCCAACTGCGAGCAGCACGACGATGAACACGGACAGGACCGTGTCGATGGTGACCCCGTCCTTGACGATGGCGGTGAACGTGAGGAAGGCGAAGCCGGCGATGAACACGAGCACGGCGCCGAGCACGGCGAGGCGGGTCATGCGGTGCGCCTGACGAACAGCTTGATGGCGAGTAGGCCGAAGGCGAAGCCGCCGATGTGCGCGAAGTAGGCGACGCCTTCTTCGCTGCCTGTGCCGGCGAGGCCGGCGGCGCCGAGGTAGAGCTGCTCGAGGAACCAGAAGCCGAGCAGGAACACGGCGGGCACCTCGATGAGCGTGAAGAAGAACACGATGAACACGAGCGCGAGCACGCGCGCGCGGGGGTACAGCAGGATGTAGCCGCCGAGCACGGCGGCGATCGCGCCGGAGGCGCCGAGCGTGGGGCCGGTGGAGCTCGGGTCGGCGGCCACCTGCGCGCCGAGCGCGACGAGCCCGCCGAGCAGGTAGAAGGCGGGGAAGCGCAGGCGCCCCATGGCGTCCTCGACGGTGGGGCCGAAGATCGCGAGGAAGATCATGTTGCCGAAGATGTGCAGGAAGCTGGCGTGCAGGAACATGGCGGTGAACGCCGTCTCCCACGCCGACAGCTGCGGTCCGGGGCCGCTCACGAGGCCCGCCTCGCCGGGCGTGAAGGGCGCACGCTGGCAGCCGACGGCTTCCACCAGGCCGGCGGGCGTCTGCACGTCCACCAGGTCACAGTGCGTGCCTGGGTGCGTGAGCTCGTAGGGGATTGCGCCGTAGTGGACCTCGACGCCGCTGGCGGGCCCGCCGAAGAAGCTGCCGCCGTGGCGGATCTCGAGCAGGTAGACGATCACGTTGATCGCGACGAGCGCGACGGTGATGACGGGAAACCGCGCGAGCGGGATGTTGTCTTTGAGCGGGAAGATCGAGCGAGACTAGCCGCTGGCAGCCAGCGGTCCGACACCAGGGCGCGCCTGCGGCACGTGCTGGTCGGCGTGGTACGAGGAGCGCACGAGTGGGCCGGCGGCGACGTGGTTGAAGCCGAGCTCGTAGGCGGCGCGCTCCAGCGCGGCGAACTCGTCGGGGTGCCAGTAGCGCACGACGGGCAGATGGCGCTCGGAGGGGCGCAGGTACTGCCCGACGGTGAGCACCTGCACGCCGTGCTCGCGCAGGGCGGCGAACGCGTCGACCATCTCCTCGTGCGTCTCGCCGAGCCCGACCATCAGCCCGGACTTGGTCACCACCTCTCCCTCGCCGAGCTCGCGCGCGAGGCGCAGCACGCGGCACGAGCGCGCGAACTGGGAGCCGCGGCGGGCGATGGGGTACAGGCGGGGGACGACCTCGACGTTGTGGTTGAAGACGTCGGGGCGCTCGGCGATGACCTTGGCGAGCGGCATCTCCTGACCCTGGAAGTCGGGCGTGAGCACCTCGATCTGGCAGCCGGGCGCCTGGCGGCGCACCTGGCGGATGACGCCGACGAACGCGGAGGCGCCCTTGTCGGGCAGGTCGTCGCGGTCGACGGAGGTGATGACGGCGTGGCGCAGGCCCATGCGCGCGATCGAGCGCGCGACGCGCGCGGGCTCGAGCGGGTCGTTCCAGGTGGGCTTGCCGGTCTTGACGTTGCAGAAGCCGCAGCGGCGCGTGCAGGTGTCGCCGAGGATCATGAACGTGGCGGTGCCGCGCTCCCAGCACTCGCCGACGTTCGGGCAGGCGGCCTCCTGGCAGACCGTGTGCAGGTTCTCGGAGCGGATCAGCTCGGTCAGCTCGCGGTAGCGCTGCCCGCCTGGCGCAGGCACCTTGAACCACGGCGGCTTGCGCTCGCGTATCGGCCGCACGTCGGGCCCGAGCACGCTGAGCACGTCCATGCCGCCGGGGTTGGATCGGGATCTGGTTGCGCTCACGCGGGCACCGGTTCGCCGAGGGGGGATGAGATCGTCTTCATGGGGGCTCGCTCGGTCGCTCGCCTGTCGGCGTTCGCAGTGTCGATGCCGAGTCGCGCCGGCGATACGAGCCGCTGGCGCCTGCCATGCGCCTCACAGAAGGCGTAGGCCATGCGCCGCCGGAAACAGCTCAGAGCCTCACACTCCCCCGAGGACTCGCGGGCGAGCGAGGTCATGGTCACGTCGGGCAGCCCGCAGGCGACGACCCACGAGAACGGGTCGAGGTCGTTGTCGACGTTGACGGCGAAGCCGTGCGTGGTGACGCCGCGCGAGACGTGCACGCCGATCGAGGCGATCTTGCGGTCCTGGACCCACACGCCGGTGTAGTCGATGCCCTCGTCGTGGCGCGAGCGCGCGTGCACGCCCGCCTCGGCGAGCGCGGCGATGATGGCGTGTTCCATCGTGCGCAGGTAGCGGTGCA
>JBEKGK010000172.1:0-7576 GCA_050012835.1 Solirubrobacteraceae bacterium
CGTCCGCCAGCACGAGCCGCATCTCGGGGCGTCGCCGTCGCAGCTCGGTGGCGAAGCGCCGGCCGACACCGCTGGCCGCTCCGGTGATGATCGCGACCTGGTCGTACATGATCGATCCTTCCCGTCAGCCGCGCGTGACGATGCGCTCGAAGCCACGTGCGAGCGGCTGGAACAGCTGCGGGGAGATGCGGTGCAGCAGGTAGGGCAGGGTGACCTGGCGTCTGGGCACGGGCACGATCAGCCTGTGCTTGGCGATCACCGTGAGGATCGCGCGCGCGACCTCCTCCGGAGATGCTCCGTGCTTTGCGTAGTAGCTCGACGCCCGTCCCTGGATCTCGGCTGCCTCGCCGCGCATGATCCCGGTCGAGATGATCGGCGTGTCGATGATGCCTGGGCAGATCGCGCTCACGTGGATGCCCCGCTTGGAGAGCTCGGCGTTCAGCGACTCGCTGAGGCCGACCACCCCGAACTTCGACGCGCAATAGGGAGCCATCTTGGCGGTGGGCACGATGCCCGCCATCGATGCCGTGTTCACCACCGACGCGGGGCGGCCCTGCTGCAGCATCCGCGGGATGAACGCCTGCACGCCATACGCGACGCCGAGAAGGTTCACGCCGATCACGCGCTGCCAGTCTTCGATCGTGGTCGCCTCGATGTTTCCTCCGTGACCGATGCCTGCGTTGTTGTGCAGGATGTCGACGTGGCCCTCATCCGCGAACACGCTCGCAGCGAGCGCCTCCACAGCGTCGGGATCGGAGACGTCGAGCACGTGCGCCACCGCGTCGCCGCCCGTGGCCTCGATCGCGCGTGCAACCTCCGCGGCGGTGTCTGCCCGCAGATCGGCGACGTGCACCTTCGCCCCGTGGCGAGCGAGCAGCAGCGCTGTCGCGCGACCGATACCGGAGCCGCCGCCGGTGACGACTGCGACCTTGCCGTGCAGATCAGGTTCGTTGCTCACCGTCTTCTCGCCCTCTCCCATCTAGAACACAAATGCGACTCGTGTTACGGTACGCGGGGCTGCAACTCTTGTCAAGGTCGTCGTCGGACCCAGCTGAAACGATCGCAGCGAAGCGCGTGACCAGCACTATCCGCCAGCGCAGGCAACCCGTTCAGGCCCGCAGCCGCGAGACCGTCGGGCGCATCCTCGAGGCCACCGCCGAGCTGATCGAAGCGGAGGGCCCGGACGCCGTCACGACGCGGGCGATCGCCGAGCGCGCCGGCGTGTCAGTGCCCTCGCTCTACCGGTTCTTTGCCGATCGCGACGAGATCTTCGACGGGCTGCTGAGCACGCAGCTCGCCGAGCTCGATCGGCACGCGGAGGCCGCCGAGGCCACGTGGGAGATCGCGTCGGTGCACGACTTCGTCAGCCGCGAGCTCGACCTGCACCTCGCCTACTACGAGAAGCACCCGAGCTTCGTGCGGCTCTGGTTCGGCGGGCGAGTCTCGCCGACCGTGGTCGCCGAGGTGCACCGGCGAAACCGCACGCTCGCGCTACGCGCGCGATCGACGCTGGCTGCCGCCGGCCTGGTCGACCCAAGCATGAGCGAGAGCGCGTTCGTCTTGCTCGTGGAGCTCGGGGACCGCGTTCTCGAGCTCGCGTTCCGCAACCGCCGTCACGCCAACGCTGAGCTGATCGAGCACGGCCGTGACGCGGTCTGCTCCTATCTCGAGCGCATCGCCGGCCCGCAAGCCTGACCGCCGGTTCGCCAGCCGTTTCCGCAAGCGCCCAACGGCGCCCACCAAAGCCAGCGCGGCCCCGCGGCGCCAGACCTGCCCGGCCCGCGGCCAGCGCTAGGATGCGCGCGTGGTTCTCTACACGTGCCCCGCACGCACCCATGGCGCCAACGTGCCGCTGGTCGCGCACCCGTGCGGGGTCGCCGCGCAGGCTCTCGAGCGCTCAGGTCACACGTTCACGGTCAAGACCGTGGGGGGCTTCAAGAGCATCCCGCTGAGCCGTCGCGGAAAGCGCGATGAGATCATCTCCCTGACAGGCCAGCAGGACGTTCCAGTGCTGTTGCTCGACGACGGCAGCGTCGTCCAGGGCACGAGCGCGATCGTCACATGGGCCGCCGGCCGCGGCGCCGCGTAGGCCTGAGACTCACCCGCGCTTGCGCCAACGGCGCGTATCTGGCTGACATGCGAACCGAGCGAGCCGGGGCCCTAGAGGAGGAAACGGATACCCCGGCTCGCTGCACGACACCTTCCGTCCGTCGCATCTCCGCGCCGGACGGTCCGCGCGCGATTCGGTTCGACTGCTCGCGCCATCGGCGGAGCCTTGATGCACATCCCAAACGGCGCCGCGGGATGGGCAACAAGATCGGTCACGCATCGAGGTCTCCGAGAGGCGCCGGCATCGGGCATGGGTGGGCCGAGCAGGACGGTCAGCCGTCGTAGGTGTCGACCGCGAAGGATGAGAACCCATGGTCTACGTTGGTGTCGCCGACGCCGAAGTTGAACCCGACCCCGGGACCACCCGTTGCGAACACGTCATCGGTCGCGGAGATCACCTCCACGCCGTTGATGAAGCCCTTGAGCGCATTGCCCTCGATGCTCGCCTCGACCACATCTCCGTGCTCGACCCCGCACTCCGGCCCGAACAGCTTCTGCAGCGAGGTGAAGTCGCCCACGGGCCCGTTCCACCGCACGATCTCCGCGTAGCCCTGATCCGTCTTCAGGCACCGCCAGAACACCTCATACCCAGTGCAACGGTGGGGTTCGATGACGGAGCGCAGGCGGATCTGGACCTCCTGGAAGCACTCGTCCGTCGGATTGCGGCTGTAGACCGTCGCCTTCGCGTGCTGGTCACCTCCCCAGTCGCCCGCCAGCACCGCGGTCGGATCGTCATAGTCCCCAACAGGCTCGGTGTCATCGCCCTGTTCGAGGTTGCCCTGCTCGATGCGACGCTCTGCCACGTCCATCCGCGAGAGCGCTCCGTACACCACGCCGTCCTTGGTCGCAACGTCGGTCCAGTCGATCCCGTCCGTCTTGCCGTTGAGCCACATCCCGCCCTCTGAGATCTGATCCTCGTCGAGCGGGAAATCAGTGCTGTAGGACCTCACCGGTGACCGGTCCGTCATGGCGTCTTCCTCCTGAGATGGCGATGGCAGATGAATCACCCAGGCACAGGGCGCACCCTCGCGCAACTGGTCTGATCACCAGCTAAGCGTATCAAAAATCAGCTGTGCAGAGCAAGGCCTTCGACGCCGACGACCCGTGCTTCCAGTGAGCCACGTTCGTCCTCCACGATGTAGATCCGCCCGTCCCCGGGCGGGCCGAACGCGACGTTGGTGGGCCAGTGCCCCGGCAGCTTGATACGCCTGTCGACGGAACCGTCCGGCGCGAGGACCGTGATGTCCCCCTGCCCCAACACTGCGACCCACAGCCGACCGTCCGCGCTGAACGCCATCCCGTCCGGACCCTGCAGGCCACTCCCCTCGTGGTCGAGGTCGAGCACGTTTCCGAACAGCTCGCGATCGCCGACCGCGGCGCCCTCCTCGATCCGGTATCGATAGACGTCCCCGGTGTACGTCTCGTCGACGTAGAGCAACCCGTCCGGACCGAAGGCGATGCCGTTGGCGAACTGCAGGCCGCGATCGACGAACCTCGCCTCCCGGCTCACGGGATCGAACCTGAGCACGCGGCCGTCGACCGGCAGCTCCTTGCAGTCCTCGCGCGGCCCGTCGTCGCCGAGGAAGTCGCCGACGAGGATGCCCGAGTCGGTGGCATAGATCGCACCATCGGGACCTACGCAGAGATCGTTCGGCCACAGCAGCGGCTCGCCCTCGACCCGATCGAGCTCGCGTGTGAGCTCCCCCGTGAGCTCGAGTCGAATCACGCTCGGCTCGAGCGACTCCGCGACCCACACCGCCCCGTCCGCGCTCTGCGCGAGCCCGTTCGGGCGCCCGGTCTTGGCGATCGGATGCCTGCTGCCATCGGCGCGAACCTGGGTGACGGTGCCCCGCTCGACGTCGAGCTCGGTCACCAGCCAGGTGCCGTCCGCAAGCAGCAGGGGCCCCTCGGGCTGCGCCAGATCCGAGGTGAGGATCGTCGGGTCTTCGCTTGCCACCGTCGCGACTATCGGTCGTCTAGGCTCATCAGATCACCAGTCGAGCTGATCATGTCATAACCGGCCGGATCGTGTCAACACGGATCGAGACTACGAGGCACCCTCGGGCAGCAGCTGACCTCCGTCGAGGACGAGCGTCTGGCCGGTGATGTAGCCGGCCTCCTCCGAGGCCAGATAGCGAACCGCCCAACCGAGATCCTCCGGCTCGGCGAGCCTGCCCATCGGAATCGCGCGCAGGATCTGCTCCCGGTAGGACTGCTCGAGCGCCTCGAAACCCGACGTACGGACGTTGCCGGGAAGGATCGCGTTGATGGTGATCCGGTCGCCCACCACCTCCAGGGCGGCGCCGCGCATCAGGCCCAGCATGGCGGCCTTCGACGCGCCGTAGCTGGCGAAGCCCGCGGCGCCGACGTGGTTGCCGGTGATCGAGGAGGTCAGCACGACTCGTCCATAGCGCCGCCGGCGCATCGCGGGCAGGCACGCCTGGATCGAGTGAAGGGCGCCCTTCAGGTTGAGGTCCATGATCCGGTCCAGCAGATCGTCCTCGATCTCCTCGACGCTCGCCTGCGGATAGATCCCGGCGTTCGCCGCCAGGATGTCGATCTGCCCCCAGCGGTCCAGCACCGCCGCAGCCATCTCGTCCACCGCGTCGCGATCGACGATGTCGACTGCGATCGCCATCGCCTCCCGTCCTTTTCCGCGCAGCTCCTCGGCAAGGCGCTCGGCGGCGATCGCGTCGACGTCGGCGATCGCGACGCGGGCCTGCTCCCGCGTGAGGACCTCGGCGATTCCGGCGCCGATGCCGCCGGCTCCGCCCGTGACGATGGCGACGCGACCCTCCAGGCTCCTCACGGTGTCGTCCCGGCGGTTTCGCTGCCGTAGCGGCCGAGCACGGGCCACACGTCGGTCACGATCTCGTCCTCCATGACGTAGTAGCAGTCGTAGAAGTTGACCGTGGTGGGTGAGTACCCGGGCATCATCCGCACGGTGTCGCCAACCTTCAGCTGCGACCCGTCCTCTAGCTCGAGCGCCGTGTGCTCCTCGTGGATGAAGTGCTCGCCGTGTTCGAAGCGAACCGCGCCGCGCGCACCGACCAGCTCCGGGGGCGTGCGGTCGATCCCGATCGACTTGCGCCCGCAGTCCACCACCGCCATCGTGCCTGCGCGCGAGATGATCGTGGCCAGCACGGTGAGCGCCGGCTCGAAGCCGGGGACGAGGTTGCGATGGAAGGCGTCCGAGAAGACGTAGGAGCCGGCGTGGATCTCGGTGATCCGCGGATTGGCTCCCGTGATGTCCCAGGTGCCAAGCCCGCCCGCCGCCACGATCTCGGTGCTCAGCCCGCGGGCCTCGAACGCGTCGGCCAGCTCCAGCAGCGCCGCGTTGGCGGCCTTCGCCTTGCGCACGCGCTCGGCCCTGTCGGGCTCGAGCATGCAGTGCCCTTCGTAGCCGAACGGGCCGCGCAGGCGGACCCCGGGCGAGCGCTCGACATGCTCGGCCAGATCGACGGCCGCGGCGACGGAGCGCACGCCGGAGCGGTGCAGGCCGACGTCGAGCTCCACGAGGAGTCCGACCTCGCTTCCCGCCTTCTGAGCGGCGGCCGAGATCTGCTCGACGTTGCTCACGTCGTCCACCAGCGCGAGCACCTGCCCCATACCCGCCAGCCGCGCGAGCTCTGCCACCTTGCGGGGGCCGACGACCTGGTTGGCGATCAGGACGTCCGAGATGCCCGCCTCCATCATCGCGCTCGCCTCCCAAACGGTCGCCGTCGTGAGGCCGATGGCGCCGGCGTCGATCTGCATCTGCCCCACGATCGGGCTCTTGTGGATCTTCGCGTGCGGGCGCAACGCCGCCGGCAGTGGCGCCATGCGCGTGGCCATATCTGCGATGTTGGCTCGAACTGCGGGCAGGTCGAGGATCAATGCCGGCGTCGCCACGTCCGCGACGTTGCTGCCGATCAGCTGGCGTGCGTTGGCGAGATTGGGGTGGTCGGCCATCGGCGGCTTCAACCTCCTGCGTCGCCGACCGACGCCGGCATCGGGGCCTGCGCCATGCGCGGCAGCACGTGACAGGCCGAGAGATGTCCGCCGCGGAGCGACGGGACCTCGACCTCGGGAGGGTCGACCCGGGAGCAGACGTCCTCGGCGAGCGGGCAGCGGGTATGAAAGCGGCAGCCGCCGGGGATCGAATAGGGCGAGGGCGTCTCCGCCCGCGCCGCAGGCTTGCGTACGCGGGTGCCGTCGATGCGCGGGTGCGCTTCCAGCAGCGCCCGGGTGTACGGATGGCGGGGGTTGGCAAAGACGTCGGCGGTCGACCCGGTCTCGACGATCCGCCCGAGGTACATGATCGCCACCCGGTCTGCCAGCCGCGAGATCACCGCGAGCTGATGCGCGATGAAGATCATCGTCAGCCCCAGATCCCTGCGGATCTCCTCGAGCAGCGAGAGCAGCTGCGCCTGGATGGACACGTCGAGCGCGCTGACGGCCTCATCGGCGATCAGCAGTCTCGGCTTGACCGCGAGCGACCTGGCGATCGCGATGCGCTGGCGCTGACCGCCGGAGAACTCGTGCGGGTAGCGCCGCACCGTCTCGGGCCTGATCCCGACACGCTCGAGCAGCTGTGTGGCGTAGTCGTGCTCCTCGCCGCGCTCGATCAACCCGTGCACGCGTGCCGGCTCGGCGACCGCCGCGCCGATGCGCATGCGTGGGTTCAGTGACGTGTACGGATCCTGGAAGACCATCTGGATCGAGCGGCGCAGCGCCCGCAGGTCGGCGCCGGCGGCGGCCAGCATGTCCTTGCCCTCGAAGGTCACCGACCCCGCGTCGGGTTCGTGCAGCCTGACGATGCAGCGCGCCAGGGTCGACTTGCCGCTGCCGGACTCGCCGACGACCCCAAGCGTCTCGCCGGGGCGCAGCTGGAAGTCGACGCCGTCGAGCGCCGTCAGGACCGCGGGCGGCCGGCGCCGCAGCTTGTCGAGGACCGAGTGCCTGTCGGTGAAGCGCTTGGTCAGCCCGGAGACGTCCAGCAGAGGCTCGGCGGCACTCATGCGGCGACTCCTACGAACGGGCAGGCCGAGCCATGTCCGGCCAGGTCGGCATCGAGCGTCATCGGTACCGACCGGCACTCTGGACGGGTGAACTCGCAGCGCGGCGCGAACGGGCACCCCGGCGGCAGGTCCGCGAGATTGGGCGGCTGCCCGGGGATCGGCACCGGCGGAGGCTCGTCGGAGACCTCGAGCGAGGGCATTGCCTGGATCAGCCCGCGCGTGTACGGATGACGCGGGCTGCCCATGACGGCCTCCCGAACACCGGCCTCCAGTCGACGGCCGGCGTACATCACGACCACCTCGTCGCAGGTCTCGGAGATGACGCCGAGGTCGTGCGAGACGAGCACAATCGCCATGCCGTTCTCCTGCTGGAACTCCATCAGCAGGGACAGGATCTGCTCTTGGATCGTGACGTCCAGCGCGGTCGTGGGCTCGTCGGCGAGCAGCAGCTTGGGTCGTGTGGAGAT
>JBEKGK010000173.1:0-7559 GCA_050012835.1 Solirubrobacteraceae bacterium
GACGGTTACGATCACGAACACGTCGCACACACCGACAGTGGCGTTCTTCCTGCGCGCGGACGTGCGCCGCGGCAACGCCGAAGGCACACCCGCACCCGGCGATGACGAGCTGCTGCCGACGCTCTGGAGCGACAACGACACGACGCTGTGGCCGGGGGAATCGGAGACGCTGAGCGCCGCCTACAGCGCCGCCGGCCTCGACTCTCAGCAGCCGGTGGTCAGCGTCTCCGGCTGGAACGTCGCGCCGATCGACGTGCCCGCGCCGTGAGCTAGGCCCGCGGCTTGCCGCCTTCGACGGCTTCGCCCAGGCTCGCCAGGCTGACATCCAGGGCCGTCGCGATGCGCCGCACGGTCGTCCACGTGGGGTTGGCGTGGCCGCGCTCGATGCGCGCGAACGCCGCCACGGTCAGGCCGGCGCGGTGCGCCAGATCCTCCTGCGTGTCGCCGCGCTCGAGGCGCATGCGCCGCACGGTCGCCGCGAGCGCGGCATCTGGCTGTGTGGGCGCCGACACAATCAGAAACATCGCACGTCGCGAGTAGCAAGATCCAGACAGCCGGCTGCTGGTATCCTGCTGCCGTCACGCCATCCCCACAGACGGCGCTGGCCCGGTCGGCACGGCGCGCCCCGCGCGCCCGTGCCGACCGCTAGTCGGTGGCCGGCATCTGGGTGCCGGGCAGGCGGTACTTGCGCGTCCGCGGACAGCGCTCGAGCAGCCCCATCTCAACCAGCGTGGAGGCGTACCGGTGGGTCGTGCTGGGGCTCATGCCGAGGTCGCCGGCGATCTCGATGATTCCCCGCTCGGCGCCGTCCGGGCCGAAGCAGGTGAGCAGCGACAGGCCGCGCAGCAGCGATCGCGACAGGCGCGGGTCGCCGTCGTCGACCGGCAGATAGCCGCCGACGAGCGCGGACACGCCCGGCGCGCGGCTCTTGGTGGCGGCGCGCACGACCTCGTCGATCTGCGCGGGGGACAGGGTGATGGAGATGGAGATCCGCTGGTCGTTGGTCATCGCGAGATGTTCGCATATTCAGACGACTGTCTGCAGCCCGTGTTTTTGAGTCGGCACTCGCGGCGTGCCGGGCCGGTGTCAAATGCTTGCGCGTGCAATCATTGCGGCGTGAGCAGGATCACGGTCACCCACTTCACGGACCCCGGTTGCCCGTTCGCGTACTCGGCGAGTCCCGCGCTCGCGGTGCTGCACTGGCGCTACGGCGACCAGCTCGACTGGCGCCTGGTCACGATCGGGCTGGCCGAGGATCCGCAGCGCTATATCGACGCCGGCTACACGCCCACCCGCTCGACGATCGGCCAGCAGAGCTACTTCAGGCGCTTCGGCATGCCGCTGCTGATGGAGCCACGCGCCCGCGTCACCGCCACCTCGCGCGCCTGCCGCGCGATCGTCGCGACGCGCCTGCTCTATCCCGGGCGCGAGGACCAGGTGCTGCGCGCGCTGCAGCTCAGCTGGTTCACGACCACGCTGCTGCTCGACCAGGACGCCGACCTCGCGCAGGCGCTCGCACGCGTCGACGGGCTCGACGTCGACGCGGTGATCGCGGCGATCGACGACGAGGCGACGCTCGCCGCCTACGAGGACGACAAGGAGCAGACGCGCAGCGCGGAGGGCGGGCCGACGGAGTTCCAGGGCAAGGCGCGCCAGACCGACGGGCCGGTGCGCTACTCGGCTCCCTCGCTCGTCTTCCACAACGAGGCCGGCCTGCGTCTGGAGGCCGGCGGCTTCCAGACGATCGAGGCCTACGACGTGCTGATCGCCAACCTCGACCCGACGCTCGAGCGCCAGGCGCCGCCCGAGCAGGCGATCGACCCGCTGCGGCGCTTCCCCGACGGGCTCGTGACCGCGGAGGTCGCCGCGATCCTCGCGCAGAACAACCAGCTGCCCGACCGCGACAGCGCCGAGCGCGCGCTGATCGAGCTGACCGGCGCCGGCGCGGTCAAGCGCGAGGCGCTCGCCGACGACGCGCTCTGGCAGCTCGCCTGAGCGCGTTTGCGCGCCTGGGCGCTGTCTGCGCGTCCGATTCATTCACGTCGCGCCGAGCGTCTAACCATGGTTATACGCTGCTCGCGGCGACGAACATCCGGCGCGGCCGGGTAGCCTCCAGCGCTGCGATGTCGCTAACGGTCACACTCCCCGACGGAAAGCAGCTCGAGCTGCCCGACGGCGCCACCGGCGCCGACGCCGCCGCCGCGATCGGACCCGGGCTCGCGCGCGCCGCGCTCGCGGTCGAGGTCGGGGCGGGCGCAGGGGTGGGCGGCGATCCACACACCGGCGAGGGTCCAGAGGTGCGCGATCTCACGCGTCCACTGCCCGACGGGGCGCACGTCGCCATCCTCACTCAAAAAAGCGGGCCGAAGGCCCTGGAGCTGATCCGCCACGACGCCGCGCACGTGCTCGCCGCCGCCGTCATGGAGCTCTACCCCGGCGTCAAGATCTCGATCGGGCCGCCGATCGAAGACGGCTTCTACTACGACTTCCAGTTCCCCGACGGAACCGCCCTCTCCGAGGCCGACTTCCCGAAGATCGAAGAGCGCATGCGCGCGCACGTCAAGGCCGCCGAGGCCTTCGAGCGCCAGGACGTGCCCGTCGCGCAGGCGCGCGAGCGCTTCCTGGCCGAGCGCCAGGACTACAAGGTCGAGCTGATCGACGACCTCGTGCGCGTCGCCGCCGATGCTGCCAAGGTGGGCAGCGAGGCTGGCGAGATCGCCGAGGCAAAGCCGCTGGAGACGGTCTCGCTGTACACCAACGGCCCCTTCACCGACCTCTGCCGCGGCCCGCACGCGCCGAGCACCAAGACCGTCGGCGCCTTCAAGCTGAGCTCGCTCGCCGGCGCCTACTGGCGCGGGGATTCCACCAGGACGATGCTCACGCGCATCTACGGCACCGCCTTCTTCACCAAGGCCGAGCTCGAGCAGCACCTCGAGCGCATCGAGCAGGCCAGGGCGCGCGACCACCGCAAGCTCGGGCGCGAGCTCGGGCTGTTCACCTTCTCCGAGGTCTCGCCCGGCGCCGCCTTCTGGACGGGAGCCGGCACAGGCGTGTTCAACTCGCTGGTCAAGCTCTCGCGCCAGATGGGCGCCGAGCGCGGCTACAGCGAGGTCAAGACGCCGCAGATCTATGACTCCGAGCTGTGGAAGACCTCCGGGCACTGGGGCAAGTACCGCGAGAACATGTTCGTCGTGCAGGTCGAGGATCGCGAGATGGGCGTCAAGCCGATGAACTGCCCCGGACACGCGCATCTGTTCGGCTCCAGCCGCCACTCCTACCGCGAGCTGCCGGTTCGCTACTTCGAGCCGGGCCTGCTGCACCGCAACGAGGCCTCCGGCGTGCTGCACGGCCTGCTGCGCGTGCGCCACTTCGCGCAGGACGACGCGCACATCTTCTGCACCGAGGAGCAGGTCCAGGCGGAGGTCAAGGGCTGCCTGGAGATGGCGTTCGACACGTACAAGCTGTTCGACTTCGAAGTCAGCCTCGAGCTCTCCACGCGCCCCGAGCAGCGCGTGGGAACCGATGAGATGTGGGATCGAGCCGAGCAGAAGCTGACCCGCACCCTGGACGAGCTCGGCCTCAAATACGAGCTGAACCCCGGCGACGGAGCGTTCTACGGGCCGAAGATCGACATGCACATGACCGACTCGCTCGGTCGCTCCTGGCAGCTGGGCACCGTGCAGCTGGACTACTCGATGCCCGCGCGCTTCGAGCTGAGCTACACCGGCGCCGACAACCAGGAGCACACGCCCGTGATGATCCACCGCGCGCTGTTCGGCTCCTACGAGCGCTTCATCGGGATCATGATCGAGCACTACGCAGGCGTTCTGCCGCTGTGGCTGGCGCCCGTGCAGGCGATCGTGCTGCCGGTCTCCGACCGCTTCAACGACTACGGCGCGTCGGTCAGAGACAGCCTGCGCGGCGACGAGATCCGGGTCGAGCTGGACGACCGCAGCGAGTCGATCGGGCGCAAGATCCGCGAGGCCGAGCTGCGAAAGATCCCATACATGCTGGTCGTCGGCGAGCGCGAGCTCCGGGATGGGGCGGTGTCCGTACGCGAGCACCGCGGCGGCGATCTCGGCAGCATGCCGAGCGGGGACTTCGCCGGGCGCTTGCAGAGCGAGCTATAATCCCCGCCGTTGAAGCCCGACAAATCCTCAGAACGCCGCGCGTAGCGTTCGCTTGACGCGCAGCCATCACACCTAGTGCCGGTTCCCCGCAGGTTTGACCGGCGCCCGCCCGAGCGGGACACGACGAGGATCAACGAGCGCATCCGTGTGCCCGAGGTGCGTCTGATCGACGACGAGGGCACGCAGATCGGCGTGCTCAAGACCGCCGACGCGCTCGTCTTCGCCCAGGAACGCGACCTCGACCTCGTGGAGGTCGCGCCCGAGGCGCGCCCGCCCGTGTGCCGCGTGCTCGACTACTCCAAGTACAAGTACGAGCAGGCCCAGAAGGTCAAGCAGGCGCGCAAGCACCAGCAGCAGATCACCGTGCGCGAGATCAAGTTCCGCCCCAAGATCGCCGAGCACGACTACGACACCAAGAAGCACCACGTCGAGCGCTTCCTCAAGCACAAGGACAAGGTCAAGGTCACGATCATGTTCCGCGGGCGCGAGGTCACGCACCCCGAGCGCGGCACAGCGATCCTCGATCGGCTCGCCGAGGAGCTCGCCGACCTCGGCGTCGTCGAGCAGCGCCCCATGCAGGAAGGGCGCAACATGACCATGATGATGGCCCCGTCCAAAGCCGTGCTCGCCGGACGCGTCGCCGCTGACGGCACCATCAGCGCCGCCGTCGACGAGCATGCCGCAGAGGCGGGCAGCGAGGCCGCGGAGACGCCCGTCGAGGCGGCTGTGGCCGCTGTGGCGCCCGATGACGCCGCCGTGGCGCCGGGCGAGGCCGCTGTGGAGCCCGATGACGCCGCTGTGGCGCCGGGCGAGGCCGCTGCAGCGCCGGCCGAGGACCAGGCCGAGGACACGGTCGCGCAGGCCAAGCCGTCCGATGAGATCGCCGCACCGGCGCCGGCCGAGAACGGCGGCACCGCGGCCACGGGCACGCCCGTGTCATAATCAGCGGCTCGCGATGCCCAAGATGAAGACACACTCCGGCGCCAAGAAGCGCTTCAAGGTCACCGCCACCGGCAAGGTGCGCGGTCGGCACGCCTTCACGAGCCACATCCTCGAGAAGAAGTCGCCCAAGCACAAGCGCGACCTCGGCCGGGCGATGATCGTCTCCGATGACGACGCTCCGCGGATCAAGCGCATGCTGGGAGTGGGCAAATGACGCGCGTCAAGCGCTCCGTCGGCGCGCGCAAGAAGCGCCGCGCGACGCTCGAGCGGACCAAGGGCTTCCGCGGCGAGGCGCACTCCAACTACAGGCGCGCCAAGGAGGCGCTGCTGAAGGCCGACGCGTACGCCTACCGCGACCGGCGCAACCGCAAGCGCGACTTCCGCAGGCTGTGGATCACGCGCATCAACGCCGCGGCGCGCATCAACGGCATGAGCTACTCGCAGCTGATGCACGGCCTGAAGCTGGCCGGCATCGAGCTCGACCGCAAGGTGCTCGCCGACATCGCCGTGCGCGACGCAGACACCTTCCGACGTTTCGCCGAGGTCGCCCGCGAGGCGTCGGCTGCCTGACCCCGGACCGGCCGGGGACCCGGCAATCGACAGACAGCCTCCCGGGCGTCGCTCCTGCAAAGGACGGCGCCCTTTTTGTTGGCACGAGCAGCAAGGAACACCAGGCAGCGAGGAAGAGCCCGAACACCGACATGAGCCAGATCGCATCCCCACACAATCCGCGCCTGAAGGCCGTGCGCCGCCTGCACACCAAGCGCGAGCGCGCGCGCAGCGGCACGTTCCTGGCCGAAGGCGAGGACCTGATCGCCGCCGCCGAGCGGGCAGGGCGCCCCGTGCTGGAGGGCTACAGGCTGGCCGGCTCGGGCCTCGGCAACGACGATTTTCATGAGGTCGAGCGCTCCGCGCTCGCGAGCGTGTCCGCGCTCGGCTCCGGCACGCGCGTGATGGCCGTCTACGAGCAGCGTTGGGGCCCCGCCGTGGGGCCGCTGTGCGTGTACCTGCACCGCGTCAGGGATCCCGGCAACGTCGGCACGGTGCTCCGCTCCGCGCAGGCATTCGGCGCCTCGTGCGTCGCGCTCGGCCCCGGCTGCGCCGACCCCCACGGGCCGAAGGCCGTGCGCGCGAGCATGGGCGCGATCTTCACCGTCGCGCTAGCGCGCGTGGCCGAGCTCACCGAGCTGCCCGGGGAACGGGTCGCGCTGGCCGCCGACGCAGAGGAGCCCCTGCGCGGGCCGGGCGCGGGCGCGGTCACGCTGCTCGTCGGCGCCGAGCGCGAGGGGCTGCCGGACACCGTCATGGCCGCCTGCGACCGCGCCGCGCGCATACCGATCGCCTCTGACTCGCTCAACGCCGCGATGGCCGCCACGGTGGCGCTGTACGAGATGACGATGAGGTCCCGCCCGCCCGGGCGGGACAACGATACGGTCCCCGCGTCATGATCGATCGGATCCAGGAGCTGCGAGGCGAGGCCGACAGCGCGATCGCGGCCGCCGCCTCAAGCGTTCAGCTCGAGGAGCTGCGTGTGCGCTATCTCGGGCGCAAGGCCGAGCTGCCGCAGATGCTGCGCGGGGTCGCAGCGCTCGAGCCCGAGCAGCGCGGCGCCGTCGGCAAGGCCGCCAACCAGGCGCGCCAGGCGCTCGAGGCGCTGATCCAGGCGCGCGCCGAGGAGCTGGCCGTCGGCGAGCTCGAGCAGCAGCTGCTCGCGGACCGCGTCGACGTCACGCTGCCCGGCGCGCCGCCGCAGCCGATCGGCCGCCTGCACGTGCTCACCGCCACGCGCCGCGAGCTCGAAGACATCTTCCTCGGCCTCGGCTTCACCGTCATGGAGGGGCCCGAGATCGAGACCGTCCACTACAACTTCGACGCGCTCAACCACAGCCCCACGCACCCCGCGCGGGCGCGCACCGACACGTTCTACGTCAAGCGTCCGGACCTGCTGCAGCCCTCCGAGCCGCGCACCGGGCAGGCGCCCTCGCCGCTGGCCGCGGAGGAGCTCGTCCTGCGCACGCACACCTCGCCGATGCAGGTGCGCGCGATGGAGGCGCACCCGCCGCCGCTGTACGTGGTGATCCCAGGGCGCGTCTACAGGCCCGACTCCGACGCCACGCACACGCCGCAGTTCCACCAGATCGAGGGCCTCGCAGTCGATGAGGACATCACGCTCGCCGACCTCAAGGGCACGCTGCTCGCGTTCGCGCGCGCGGTCTTCGGCGACGAGCGCGACGTCAGGCTGCGCCCGCACTTCTTCCCCTTCACCGAGCCCAGCGTCGAGGTCGACGTGTCGTGCTTTCACTGCGATGGCAACGGGTTCCTCAAGGATGGTGCGCGCTGCTACCTGTGCAAGGGCGAGGGCTGGCTGGAGGTGCTCGGCGCCGGCGAGGTCGATCCCAACGTCTACTCGTATGTCCCCACCACCGAGGCCAACGCCCCCGGCTACGACCCCGAGAAAGTCCAGGGGTTCGCGTGGGGCATGGGCGT
>JBEKGK010000174.1:0-7552 GCA_050012835.1 Solirubrobacteraceae bacterium
CGATTGGCCTGCGGGTAGGAGAACGGCTCGCGGACGGCCATCGGCCGGTATACGAACTCGGCGTTCGGCGCGAGCACGGTGATCTCGGTCTGCTCTGGCGCGAGCGCTCGCAGCGCGAGCAGCGCCTCCAGCGCGGCCACGCCGCCGCCGGCGATCAGCACACGGAGCTTTGAGGTGGAGTCTTGGGTGGTCATGTGATCAACCTATCCTGCCGACGGTCGCATCGACAGCCGAGCAAACCCGCCGTCGTGTGAGGGAAAGCTACCGACACCCGCTTGGCGGGGGCCCCGCGGCGCTCACTTCTCGGATGGGCCGGCGCCGCCCAGGAGCACATAGCAGGCGCGGTGGTAGCAGATGGCATCGGGGTCCACGCAGTCCGCGGTGGCGGCCAGCGAGGTTTCGCACACGCGCCCTTCGGCGAGCGCGACCAACGGCTCATACACGCCGATCACGTCCCCGCAGTGCCTGCAGCGCAGCGGCTCCTCCGCTGTCACGTTCCGAGCAGGCCGCGGCGTAGCGCGTAGCCGACCAGTTGCGCGCGGGTGGCAAGCCCGAGCTTCTTGTGGATGTGCGCGCGGTGCGTCTCGACCGTGCGTGGGGAGAGATGCAGCTTGCGCGCGATCTCGACGCTCGTGTGTCCGAGGGCGATCAGTCGCAGGACCTCGACCTCGCGGGGGGTCAACGCGTTGCCGGTCAGCGCGCGGTGCAGTTCCTCCAGCCGCGCGGCCACCTGTGGGCTCACGTACTGCTCGCCGCGTACGGCCGCGCGAATCGCCTCCGGCAGCTCGCTGTCGGCGAGGTCCTTCGTCACGTAGCCGCACGCTCCCGCCGTCAGCGCGCGTTGCGCGACGACCGGGTTCATCTCCATCGTCAGCACCACGATCTCGGTCTCCGGCACCAGCTCGCGCAGCTGGCCGATCGCTTCCATGCTCGACCCGCCGGGCAGGCTCAGGTCGAGCACCAGCACATGTGGCCGCTGGCCCTGCACATGACCGGTGACGGAAACGAGATCGCACGCCTCGCCGACGACGTCCACGTCCGGCTCGCCGTCGAGCAGCTGCCGCAGGCCGCGGAGCATGCCGGCATGATCGTCCGCCAGCACCACGCGGATGGGCGATGCCAGCTCCGCCGGTGCGGTTGGCTGCGCCGCTGCGTGCCCACCGGGAGCCGGCGCCAAGTGGAGGTGTGACGGCATACCCCGACGCTACGCTGCGGGCGCGCCGCCAGCTACCGTAAATACCTCGTTTCTTGTGCGGCAAAGCACTGATTCATCGCGCGGCTACGGTCGTTCCGCCGCCGAGTGCGGGAAAAACCCGGATGGCATCGCCGCGCCCCGTGGGGATGCTGCACCCATGCGCCGCCCGCAGGCCACACCATCCCAAGCCACACCATCCCAGACCGCCCAGCGCCCGCAGGGCGACGCGACGACGGCTGCGATCCATACCGCAGGGCTGAGCAAGCACTACGGCGACACGGTCGCGCTCGATGCGCTCGATCTGACGGTGCGGCGGGGCGAGGTGTACGGCTACCTCGGCCCCAACGGCGCGGGCAAGACGACCACGATCCGGCTGCTGCTGGGACTGCACCGGCCGAGCGCCGGACGGGCGGAGCTGTTCGGGGTCGATGCGTGGGAGGATCCGGTGAGGGCTCATCGACGGGCTGCGTATGTCGCCGGGGAGCCGTTCCTGTGGCCGGCGTTGACGAGCGCCGAGACGTTCGAGTTCCTCGCTCGGCTGCACGGCAGCACAGACGTCGCCTACCGGGAGGTGCTCGTGGAGCGCTTCCAGCTGGACACGCGCAAGAAGATCCGGGCCCTGTCGAAGGGCAACCGCCAGAAGGTGCAGCTGATCGCGGCGCTCGCGACGCGCGCGGAGCTGCTGCTGCTCGACGAGCCGACGAGCGGCCTTGACCCGCTGATGGAGATGGCATTCCGAGACTGCGTCAAAGAGGCCAAGGAGCGCGGGCAGACGGTGTTCCTCTCCTCCCACATCCTCAGCGAGGTCGAGGCGCTGTGCGACCGCGTCGGCATCCTCAGGCGGGGGCGGCTCGTCGATCAGGGGACGCTGCAGGAGCTGCGTCACCTCGCCGCGCAGACCGTCGACGTCGCGTTCGTGGGCGGGGCGCCGCAGCTGCCGCCGCTGGCGGGGGTGAGCGTCGAGAGCGCCGGCCCAAACGCGCTGCGGTTCGAGGTCTCGGGCGGGATCGGCCCGCTGATCGCCGCGCTCGCCGAGGTGGGCGGGCAGCGCATCAAGACATTGACGAGCCGCGAGCCGTCGCTGGAGGAGATCTTCCTGCACCACTACGACGGCTCCGACGGCCGTGTCGAGCGCTAGCGGAGCGATCTTCGCGCCGGGCACGCCGGCGCGAAGCGCCGCCGCGAGCCTCGGGGCCGCCCGTGCCCTGGCGCGGCGCGCGTTGCGAGACGCGCGCACGCGCACGCTCGCGTTCGGCTACCTGTTCGCGATCTACGCCTACATCCAGCCTGCCGGCTTCCGCCACACCTACCCGACGGTCTCAGACCGGCTCGCGTTCGCGCACAGCTTCGCCGGCAACGACGCGCTGCGCCTGTTCTACGGGTACCCGTACAACCCCGTCACCGTCGGCGGATACGCGGCCTGGCGAGTGGGCGGGACGCTCGCGATCGCGGCCGCGGCCTTCGGCGTGCTGGCCGCCGTGCGAGCGCTGCGGACCGAGGAGGACACCGGCCGCATGGAGCTGATCCTGACCGGCGCGATCGGACGCGGGATGGCCTACGCCTCGGCGATGGTCGCGATCGCGGCGTGCGTGGTGGTGCTGTGGCTGGCGCAGCTCGCCGGCTACATCGCCGGCGGCCTGCCCGCCGGCGAATCCGCCTATCTGGCCCTGGCCACCACGTCCGTCGTGCCCGTGTTCGTCGGCGTCGGCGCGCTCGTCAGCCAGCTCGCGCCCACGCGCCGCCTCGCGCTGGAGCTGAGCAGCGCGACGGTCGGGCTGTTCCTGCTGCTGCGCGTGATCGCCGATACCTCCAGCGGCGCCGCCTGGCTGCGCTGGGCCACGCCGCTTGGCTGGGCGGAGGAGCTGCGCCCGTTCACCGGCGCCCGGCCGCTCGTGCTGGCGCTCCCGGCGGTAAGCACCGTGTTGCTGCTCGCGGCCGCCGCACGGATCGCCGCCGGCCGCGACGTCGGCACCGGCCTCTTGCCGGCAAACGACACGGCCGAGCCGCGGCTGCGGCTGCTCTCCTCGCCGGTCGCGCAGGCGCTGCGCGGCGAGCGCGGCAGCCTGAGCGTGTGGCTGATCAGCACCGGCGCGTTCGCGTTCATCCTCGGCATGGTCTCGACGAGCATCTCCTCCGCCGGGATCTCCAAGAGCATCCAGCGAGAAGTGGCCAAGCTCGGCTCCGGCTCGATCCTGACTCCCACCGGCTACCTCGCGTTCGTGTTCATCTTCTTCATCCTGGTGGTCAGCCTGTTCGCGTGCGCGCAGATCAGCGCCGCCCGGGAGGAGGAGGCCGAACAGCGGCTGGAGACGCTCCTGGCCGAGCCGCTCGGCCGCGTCGGCTGGCTGAGCGGGCGCCTGGCGCTGGCCGCCGCCGCGGCAGCCGCGCTCGCGATGCTCGCCGGTCTGCTCACGTGGGTCGGGGCGGCGTCGCAGGGCGCCGGCATCTCGCTGGCGCGGATGCTCGAGGCCGGCGCCAACTGCCTGCCGGTCGCGCTGCTGTTCCTCGGGGTCGCGGCGCTGGCCTACGCGCTCGTGCCCCGCGCGAGCGCCGGGATCGTGTACACGCTGGTCGCGGTCGCGTTCCTGTGGGATCTGGTCGGATCGCTGCTCGGCGTGCCGAGATGGCTCGTCGAACTGACGCCTTTCCAGCACGTCGGCCTCGTTCCCACCCAGCCGTTCCGCGGCCAGGCCGCCGCGATCATGGTGGCGATCGGCGCGCTCGCGGCGCTCGCGGCGCTCGCGGTGTTCCGGCGCCGCGACCTGATCGACCAGTGAGCTGACGGGCGCTCGGTCTGGGGCGCTCGGTAGTTCTCCGCAGGATTAATGGGGCCAGGGGCTGATCCTCCCGCGGCTGGCACGGCATAGGTTCACGGCAATGAACACCCTGGAACTCGCGCGCCTGCAGTTCGGCGTCACGACGATCTTCCATTTCATCTTCGTCCCGATGTCGATCGGCCTGGCCGTGTGGGTCGCCTACTGCCAGACGCGCTGGCACCGCAGCGGCGATGAGATCTACCTGCGCATGACCCGCTTCTGGGGCAAGTTCATGCTGATCTCGCTGGCCATCGGCGTCGTCACGGGAATCGTCCAGGAGTTCCAGTTCGGCATGAACTGGTCGGAATACTCGCGCTACGTCGGCGACATCTTCGGTGCGCCGCTGGCGATGGAGGGGCTGATGGCGTTCTTCCTGGAGTCGACGTTCCTCGGCCTGTGGATCTTCGGCTGGGGGCGCCTGTCGCCCAGGGTGCATCTCGCGACGATGTGGCTGACCGCGTTCGGAGCCGTGCTCTCCGCATACTTCATCCTCGCCGCGAACTCCTGGATGCAGCACCCGGTCGGCTACACGATCAACCATGTGACCCACCGCGCGGAGCTGAAGAGCATCTTCGCCGTCCTGACCAACTCGACGCTGCTGCTGGCCTTCCCGCATACGATCTTCGCGGCGCTGTGCACGGGCGGGTTCCTCGTGCTGGGGATCTCCGCGTACGGCCTGCTGCGAGCCCGGAAGGGCGCACCCCCTTCGGGGGCACAGGCAGGAGGGCGGGCAGGGGGCCGCGACGTCGACGTCTACAAGCGCTCAGTGCGCCATGTGCTGCCGCTGGCGCTCGTGGCGGCGATCCTGACGGGGGCGTTCGGCCACACGCAGGGCATGCTCATGGAGGAACAGCAGCCGATGAAGATGGCCGCTGCCGAGGCGCTCTACAAGACCACCAAGGGCGCAAGTCTTTCGATCTTCGCCGTCGGCCCGTTCGAACACTTCCCCAAGCGGCTGAACACGGACATCCGCATCCCACACCTGCTGTCGATCCTCGGCACGGCCTCCTGGAACGGGGAAATCAAGGGCGTCAACCAGCTCAACGCCGAAGACCAGAGGAAATACGGCCCCGGCGACTACGTGCCGATCCTGGGCGTCACCTACTGGACGTTCCGCCTCATGGCCGGCGTCGGGGTGCTGCTGCTGCTGATCCCGCTGCTGGGCCTGCTGCTCATGCGTCGCAGGAAGCTGGAGGGCTCGCGCCGGTTCCTGCAGCTGGCCGTGATCGGCGCGTTCCTGCCGCCGCTGGCCAACCTGACCGGCTGGATCTTCACCGAGATGGGGCGCCAGCCGTGGATCGTCTACGGCCTGCTGAAGACCAGCGACGCGCGTTCGCCGCTGGTCAGCTCCGGCGACGTCATCCTCAGCCTCGTCGGCTACACGGTGCTGTACGGCGTCCTCCTGGTCATCGGCGCCCGGCTGTTCCTGCGCGAGATCGCCCACGGCCCCGAATCCGAGCCCGCTCACGAGGCCCACGGGCCCACCGACGGCGCGCCGAAGCCCGATCTGGTCCTGGCCTACTAGAGAGCGAGGCGACGGAGATGCGCGACCCCAACTTCCTGCAGACGCTGTGGTTCGGACTGATCGGCGTGCTGTGGATCGGCTACTTCGTACTGGAGGGCTTCGACTTCGGCGTCGGGATGCTGCTGCGCGTGCTTGCCCGCGACCAGACCGACAAGCGCATGATCATCCACACCATCGGGCCCGTCTGGGACGGCAACGAGGTGTGGCTGCTGACCGCCGGCGGAGCGACGTTCGCCGCCTTCCCCGGCTGGTACGCGAGCCTCTTCTCCGGGTTCTACATCGCGCTGTTCCTGATCCTCGCGGCGCTGATCATCCGCGGCGTCTCATTCGAGTTCTGGGGCAAGGAGGACTCGCCGCGCTGGCGCGCCACGTGGGAGTGGACGGCAGTGGTCGGCAGCTTCCTGGCGGCGCTGCTGTGGGGCGTCGGCTGGGCGGACATCGTCCACGGCGTGCCGATGAACGCCCAGCACAACGTCACCGCCTCGCTGTGGGATCTGCTGCACCCATACGCGCTGCTCGGCGGCCTGACGACGCTCGCGCTGTTCCTCAGCCACGGCGCGATCTTCCTGTCGCTGCGCACGAAGGGAGAGCTCGTCGAGCGTGCCCGCGCGCTCGCGCGCAGGAGCTCGGCGCTCGCGGCGGCGCTGCTGGCGGGCTTCCTGATCTGGACGACGATCGACCAGTCGAGCCCGGGCGGCGTGAAGGTCTCCGCGCTCGTGCTGGCCGTGGCGGCGGTCCTGCTCGCCGGCGCCGTTCCGACGCTGCTCGCGCGCGAGCGCGACGGACGCGCGTTCGCGCTCAGCGCCGGTGCGATCGCGCTGCTGTTCACGAGCCTGTTCGTGAGCCTGTACCCCGACGCGCTGCCGTCGAGCACCAGCCACGCCTACGACCTGGCGCTCACCGGGGCGTCATCCACCCACTACACGCAGACCGTCATGACCGTGGTGGCGATCGTGTTCGTGCCGGTCGTGCTCGTCTACCAGAGCTGGACCTACTGGGTCTTCCGCCACCGTCTCGGGCGCGACGACTTCGAGGGCACGCCGACGCCGCTCGCCGTCCTCGAGCATGCCCGCGCCGGTCGATCGTAGGCTGCTCGCCGAGAGCCGCCCGGCGCGGGCGCACCTGGCGCTCGCCGGTGCGCTCGGAGTCCTGTCGGCCGTCCTGATCGTCGCGCAGGCCGCGCTGCTGGCGTTCGTGATCGACCGCGCCGCGATGGACCACGCGACGCTCGCCTCGCTGCGGGCGCAGCTGATCGCGCTGGCGGCGGTGCTCTGCGCGCGCGCGCTGGCCGGCGGAGCGTTCGAGCTGTCGGGGCGCTGGGGCGCGGTCCGGGTGATGTCAGAGCTGCGCGGCCGGCTCGCGCGGCGACTGCTGCTGATCGGTCCCGAGCGGCGCCCCACGAGCGGGCGCACGGGCGAGTTGGCGAGCACGGCGGTGCAGGGCGTGGACGCGCTCGAGTCCTACTTCGCGGGCTACCTGCCGCAGCTGGTGCTCGCGACGCTCGTGCCGCTCGCGGTGATCGCCTGGGTGATCGCGCTCGACCCGATCACCGCGGGAATCCTCGCATTGACCGTGCCGCTGCTGGTGCTCTTCATGGTGCTGATCGGCAGGGGCGCAGGCGCCCAGGCGCGGGGACGCTGGCAGGCGCTCGCGCTGCTGGGCGCGCACTTCCTCGACGTCGTGCAGGGCCTGCAGACGCTGCGCGCGTACGGCCGCGAGCACGCCCAGGAGCGCACGCTCGCCGAGGTGGGCGAGCGCTACCGCGCGGAGACGATGGCTACATTGCGGGTCGCGTTCCTGTCGGCGCTGGTGCTCGAGCTGTGCGCGATGATCGGGACGGCGCTGGTGGCGGCGACGATCGGCGTGCAGCTGGTCGACGGTGCGCTCGGCCTGCAGGCCGGGCTGACGGTGCTGCTGCTCGCACCCGAGCTGTACGCGCCGCTGCGCCTGGTCGGCCAGCAGTTCCATGCGAGCACCGACGCGAGCAACGCCTCCGAGCTGATGTTCGAGGCGCTC
>JBEKGK010000175.1:0-7543 GCA_050012835.1 Solirubrobacteraceae bacterium
ATGGCCATGGCACTCGCCTGGCTCAACAACGCCTACGACGAGCTCGTCGGGCGCCCGCAGACCGAACGCCGGATGCCGTGGCTGCGCAGCATGCGCGCCGAGGCCGAGGGCCACATCAGCGCTCGCGTAGGGATCACGATGCTCGAGCGCATCGTCATGACCAGCGTGTACCTCGCCGTCATCACGCTCTTGGTCTGGTTCTTCTTCTTCGCCGGATCCTCGCTTCCCAACACCATCTGAGCGGCCGCCTCAACCAGCGCGCGGTCCGGCCTGCGACTGCGGCTGACTACGAACGTCTCCGCGGATTTGATCGGATGACTAGAACCTACCGGCCCTCTACGGTCGCGGGATGAGGATACCTACAGCCACAGGTGCCGCCGCACTTACCGCCACGCTGGCGCTGTTGGCGTCGTCGAGCACCGCCTTCGCCGACTGGTCGGCACCGCAGCGCCTCCTGGCGTCGGGGGAACCCGTCAGCGCCGTGGCGGTCGATGCGCACGGTGACGCCGCCGTCGCGTGGGCGACGCGGTTCAACACCGACTTCGGACCCGAATATCGCACGTCGATCCATGTCACCGTGCGGACCGCCACCGGACGTCTCATCACCCGCACGCTGTGGTCGACCAGACACGACCGGCCTGACAGCATCGCGGTCGTGCTCGGCGCGGGCTCTGTGACGGTCGCCTGGGATTCCCTCAACCGGGCCGACGTCGGCACCGTCCGCGCCGCCTACGGCCCGCTGATCGGACGCTGGCGCCCCACACGCACGATCGGGCGCATGTTCGTGCCGGGCTTCTACCCGCCGACCCGCTGGGTCCCGCACATGGCGATCGCGCCCAACGGAGCCGTGCTGCTCGCGTGGCCCCACTGGAACGGCAGCTACGGACACGAACAGGAACTCGATGGAGACGCCGTGGCGTGGCGTTCGCCCGGACGCCCGTTCGGCGCGCCACAGATGCTGCCCAGGGCGCCAGGCGGCGCGATCCCGCAGTTCGACGCGCGCGCGAGCGCCTACCTGTACGGCTACTGCGGCTCCACCGTGCTGATCGCGCCGGCACACACTCATCGCTTCATGCGCGCCAGCAGCCTGCCGAGCGCGCACGTGTTGGGATTCAGCCTCTCGCTCGCCGGCGCCGGCCAAGGCCTCGCCAGCTGGATCGCCGGTGAATGCTCGTTCGATGCCGCCGCAGGCAACACTTCCGGCCCGGTGTACGCCAGCGTCCTCAGCGCCGGCACGTTCGGCAAGCCGCTGGAGCTCACGCCTGCCCGCAGCGATTTCTATTACACGAACGTCGTCGCAGTTGCCGGCGGCGGCACCGTCAGCTGGTCCCTCCAGAGCGGCCCCCCTGGCCCTGTAACGCTCAGCGTGCGCATCGGCCCCGCCGGCCTGCCCGGCGCGACCGAGCAGATCGCCGGCGAAGCGATTCCCGTGAACGCCGACGGCGGTGGCGACGAAGTGATCGCGTGGCCAGCAGGGTGGCCGGTCTACCTGCCTCATCTCCCGCACACCGGTGCAATCGTCCGGCCCGCCGGTGGCGGCGCCGACCAGCCCGCGCCCGGCTACGAAGGCGAGGTCGCCGTCGCCGCACCCGTCGGTCGCGCCGTCGCATCGCTATGGAACACGAGCCCAACCGGCTTCGGAGGAACGCTGGCGCTGTCGGTTTGGCGCCCGTAGCCGCCGGCTCGCTCGAGACCAGCGCGACACGCGCACGAAACCAGGGCGCTCACGCCTGCAGGAGCCTGCGCGCCGCCTGCGCGACGTCGCGTTCGAGCCACGGAGGCAGCTTCCCGCCGTCGCGCCCGTGACGGCGTATTGCCGCGGTCGGCAGGTCGACCACAGCGCGCGTGATCGCGTCCAGCGCGCGCGCGTCAGCACGCCCGCGCAGCGCCTTCGCCAGCCCGGCCACCGCCGCCTCCAGCGGGGCGTTGATCGCCCGCAGGCGCGTACGAAACGCGTCGTCCGGGTCCGCGTCAAGGAGATCGTCGCGACGCAGCGTCAGCAGCAGGCGTGCGTCCTCGGGCCGCTCGCGCGCGAACGCGATCGGCGAGACCGCCATCGCCACCGCCGCCTCCAGCGGGTCAGGGTTCGCCGCGGCCTCAAGCGCCCGACGCTGGAAGCCCTCCAGCGCCCGCAGCCATGCAGCAGCGAGCACGCCGTCGCGACTGCCGAAGCGGTGGTACAGCGTGCCGACCGGCGCCTTGCTCGCTCGCGCGATCGCCGCCACCGACGCCGCGCGCGGCCCGTCGCGCAGAACCAGCGCGCGCGCCGCGTCCAGGATCCGGTCGGTGTCGTGCTTTCGTGGAGGCGCCATGATGTAGTATGTTCACTCTATATGGAGCGATTGCCCTATATTGGGGAGCATTGCATGGCCATCGGCGCCAACTGGGGCGCGACGGCCGACGAGCGCGCGATGTCGATGGCGTGCGACGAGCTCCTCGCAGACGCGCCCGTGCGGCTGCACCGCGCCGTGCCCGTCCGCGCTCCCGCTCCGCTCGTGTTCCGCTGGCTGTGTCAGCTCAAGCTCGCGCCCTACAGCTACGACCTGATCGACAACCTCGGACGCACCAGCCCCCGCGCGCTCGTAGCCGGCGCCGAGCACCTCGAAGTGGGTCAGCGCTTCATGTCGATCTTCTCGCTCACGTCCTTCCTGCAGGACCAGCACATCACGCTCCGCAGCCGCCGCACCGCCGTGACGTACGCCGTGATCCCCGCAGATGGGCACACGCGCCTGCTCGCGCGCGTCCTGTTCGACCCGCCCGGAGGACGTCTCGGCGCGGCGCTCGCCGGTCGCGCGCTGACGCTCGGCGACCTCGTGATGATGCGCAAGCAGCTGCTCACGCTCAAGCTGCTCGCCGAGCGCGACGCTACAGCTCCGAGCCTCTGAGCTGGCGCTCGTACGGCCCGTGCCCCGTCAGGCACACCGCGCCGCAACGGGCAGCCAGCGCGAG
Source organism: Solirubrobacteraceae bacterium (assembly GCA_050012835.1). GTDB lineage: Bacteria > Actinomycetota > Thermoleophilia > Solirubrobacterales > Solirubrobacteraceae > Palsa-744. The sequence continues at coordinate 2,950 of JBEKGK010000175.1, forward strand.
CGCCTGCGCGAGCTCGAGGCCGGCGCCGAGGCCGTACGTGAGCCCCGCCGCGAACGAGTCGCCGCAGCCGTATGAGTCCGCACGCGCGCCCGGCGGCGCCACCGCCTCCCACCTGCCCGTCTCGCCGCTGCGGAGCCCGTAGCGACCGCCGCGCGCACCCTCCGTCCACACCACCAGCTCCGCCTCCGCCAGCGCCGGCGCCGCCGCGCGCAGCTCGATCTCGTCATCGCCGCTCAGCACCAGCGCGTCAAGCGACACGCCGTGGCCGAGCGCGCTGCGCGCCCGCGGGCTCGCCACCAGCACACGTGAGCGTGCCCGCGCGATCCGCAGCTCCGCCTCATCGCCCGCCGTGAAGTACAGCGCATCGATCGCCTCCAGCGCGCTCCAGCGCTCGGGGGCCTCCCCGCCCTGCGGTTCCAGCCGCGGGCCGAACGTCGTGATCGTGCGCTCTCCCGCCTCGTCCACCAGCGTCACCGCCCGCCGGCTCGGTGCCTGCACGACAGACGCGCGAACATCCACGCCCAGCTCCGCCAGGCGCGTCGCCGAGCGCCTGCCGTATTCGTCATCGCCCAGCACCGTCACCAGCGACGCTCCGCCCGCCAGGCGCGCAAGCTGCACCGCCGCGACCGCGCCCCCGCCCGCCGGCTCCTCGAACGGGTCGCTCGCATGCACCACCTCGCCCGCGCGCGGCACGTGCGGCACGCGCGCGAACTGCACCCACTCCACGTGGCCCACCACCGCCACCTTCGGTCCGCTCGAGCGCACGCGCGCCAGTCTCACACACTCGTGTCCGCTCCCCGAGCTGCCGGCTCTCGCTCCCGCAGCGGCGAGCTCTCGCGGTTGCAGCGGCGGCTGCTCGCGGTTGCAAGACATAGGATCTCTCGACGATGACGCCACTGCTGCTCGTCGAGCAACCCGCCCCTCACGTCGTGCAGCTCACGCTCAACCGGCCCGAGCAGCTCAACGCCATGACCTCCGAGCTGTGCGAGGCGCTGCACGTGCAGCTGCGCCGCATCGCCGCCGAGCGCTCCTGTCGCGCCGTCGTCCTCACCGGCGCCGGGCGCGGCTTCTGCGCCGGGCTCGACCTCCACGGCTACGGCGCCGCGCCCGGCAACGACGGCAGCGACGAGCCCCGCGACCGCCTCGCCAACCAGGAGCACATGTCCACGCTCGTGCTCGCGCTCCGCGCGCTGCCCCAGCCGATCATCGCCGCCGTCAACGGCCCCGCCGCCGGGTTCGGCCTCGCGCTCGCGCTCGGCTGCGACATCCGCTACGCCGCGCGCGAGGCCGTGTTCCGCGTCGCGTTCATCAACATCGGCGTGTCCAACTGCGACATGGGCACCAGCTGGCTGCTGCCGCGCCTGATCGGCGCCTCGCGCGCGCACGAGCTGATGCTCACCGGGCGCAGGCTCGACGCCGACGAGGCGCTGCGCATCGGCCTCGTCGCCGACGTCGTCGACGAGCACGCGCTGCTCGAGCGCGCCGTGCAGGCCGCCGAGCAGATCGCCGCGCTCGCGCCCTGGGGCGTGCGCCTGACCAAGCGCGGCATGTGGAGCGCTCTGGAGATCCCCTCCGAGCACGCCGCAGTCCAGTACGAGGACCGTCAGCAGATCATGGCCACGTTCAGCAACGGCGTGCCCGAGGCAGCCGGCGCGTTCCTACAGAAGCGTCCCGCCAGCTTCGCCGACTAACGGTCAACGACCCGGCCAGCCGCCAGCGACCCACCAAGTGAGGAGGAGCCCCCACCAGCCATGAGTGACCTTTTCGACGTCTCCGGCAAGACCGCGCTCGTCACCGGCGGCTCGCGCGGCATCGGCATGATGATCGCCCGCGGCCTCGTGCAGGCCGGCGCGCGCGTGATCGTCTCCTCGCGCAAGAGCGCCGACGTCGAAGCCGCCGCCCGGGAGCTCAGCGCGTCGGGTGACTGCCACGCGATCCCCGCAGACATATCCACACAACACGGCGCCCAGGAGCTCGCCGCCGCCACGCGAGAGCGCTTCCCGTCGCTCGACATCCTCGTCAACAACGCCGGCGCCGCCTGGGGCGCGCCGCTGCAGGAGTTCCCCGCGCTCGGCTGGCAGAAGGTGCTCGCCACCAACGTCGAGGGCGTGTTTCACCTCACCGTCGCGCTGCTCGGCGAGCTGCGCGCCGCCGCTAGCGTCGAGCAGCCCGCGCGCGTGATCAACATCGGCTCCATCAACGGCCTGCAGCCGCCGTCCGTCGAGAACTACAGCTACAGCGCCAGCAAGGCCGCCGTGCACATGCTCACCCGCCACCTCGCCAAGCGCCTCGCCGCCGAGCACATCACCGTCAACGCCATCGCGCCCGGGCCGTTTCAGAGCAAGATGATGGCCTACGCGCTCGACGACCCCGAGATGCGCCAAGCGGTCGAAAGCGGCGTGCCGCTCGGGCGCATCGGGCGCCCCGACGACGTCGCCGGGCTCACGCTGTTCCTCGCCTCGCGCGCCGGCGCCTACATGACCGGCGCCGTCATCCCGCTCGACGGCGGCATCACCGGCTGCAGCTAGCCGCGACTCGCCGAGTCGCTCTACACCGCGACCGGCGCCTCTTCCGCCAGCACGTCCCACTCGCCGCGCTCCAACGCCGGCAGCAGGCCGGACACGTCGCGAGCGTCCTTGACCGCGCTGGTGACATGCGGGGCGTCCGGCTGGCGGGCGATCAGGATCGCACCGACGATCCGGTCCTCAGCGATCACGAGCTTGCGATAGCTGTGCTCCTCGGAGTCCTCGAGCACGATCACCGTGTCGCCCTCCTGCGGCTCGAAGCGCCCGATCGACAGCAGGTCGACGCCGACGACCTTCAGCATCGTCACCGGCACCGTGCCTTCGTATGCGCGCGCGCCGCCGAGCGCATTCTCCGCTGCGATCTCGCCCTGCTCGACCGCGGCCGGCCACAGGCCGTACGTGCGCCCGCGGTGCTCGGCGACGTCGCCGACGGCGAATACATGGGGGTCGCTCGTCGCAAGGGCGTCGTCGACGACCACGCCCTTGCCGACCTCCAGACCCGACTCGCGGGCGAGCTCCACCAGGGGCGCGATGCCGGCGGCGACGAGGAACACGTCGGCTGGCAGGCCGCGCCCGTCGCGCAAGCGGACCTCGCGCAGGCGACCCGGACTGCCGTTGTCCTCTCCAGCATGCAGCGACTCGGTCTCGGTCGCCAGCATGATGTGCAGCCCCAGGCCCTCGAGGTAGTCGCGCAGCAGCTCCGCTGCGCGCTCGTCGAGCTGGCGTGAGAGCAGCGTCTTGCCGCGCTCGAGCACGGTGACGTGCAGGCCGATCTTGTGCAGCGCGTAGGCCGCCTCGAGCCCGAGCAGCCCCCCGCCGGCGATCACCGCGTGCTCGGCGCGGTTCTCCTGGGCGAACGTGCGGATCGCCAGGGCGTCGGAGGCGCGGCGCAGGACGAACGTCCCGGGGACGCCATAGCCGGGTATCGGCGGCACGAACGAGTCGCTACCCGTCGCCAGGATCAGGCGATCGTAGGGGAGCGTCTCGCCGGTGCCGAGCGTCAGCTCCCGGCGCTCGCGGTCGAGGCCGGTGGCGAACGTGTTCAGCCAGCAGGTGACCTTGTTCTCCTCATACCAGGAGTCGGGCAGAAGCTGCAGCCCAACCATCGCCGAGCTGCCGTACACCAGGCGACCGATCCCCATGCGGTTGTACAGCGGATACGGCTCGTTGGCGACGACGTCGATCTGGCAGTCGGGGTGGCGGCGCCGGACATGGTCTGCGGCGGTCACGCCCGCGATGCCGTTGCCCACGATCACCACGCGCGTGACCGCGGGGTCGTACTGGAAGCCCTCGACGCGCTTGGGCGGCGCCGCGCCCGCCCGCTCGGGGGTAAGCGAGATGGTGACCGGGCCGTTGACCCGCGCGCAGCACGCCATACGCGTGCTCTCGGCATAGCCCAGGCGTTCGAGCGTGGCCTGCTCGTCGCCTGAGATCGGTGAAAGGCTCTCCATCCCCGAGACCACGCACACAGGGTCGGCTCCGCACACGCCCATCCGGCAGCCGGCCTCGACCGCCTGCTCGCCGCTTTCGGCCAGGTCAAGCAGGGTCGCTCCGGGCTTGGCCACCAGGCGCAGGCCGCTCGGCTCGAACGTGATCTCGGGATTGCCCGCCTGCTGGGCGCGGGCCGCCTCGAGCGCCTCATCGCCGAGGCGCACCGGCGGCGGCGCGGTCGCCTGCTCGACGAACACCGCCTCCTTGCGCCAGGTGCGCACGAGCCACACCGCGGCGAGCACCCACACCATCCCGCGCAGCCCCCACACGAACCACGCCGTCGTCTCGCTGCCGGTGAGGGTGCCGGCGAGCACCTTCGCGGCGTACCAGTAGAACAGGCTGATCGCCACCGCGCCGTAGACGGCGGTGATCTTGTTGACCGTCACCTTCAGCAGCGCTTCGGCGAGGAAGAAGCTGCCGGCGCTGGCGGCGATGTACAGCGCGAAGCGCCCGTAGTCGGAGGCGGCGGAGATGTGCTCGGGCAGCGTGAAGTAGCAGAGGATCAGGCCGGGGAAGCAGCCGACGAAGAACTTGCGATAGCCGGTGTAGTGCCGGTCCTCCTCGTAGAGGTCCGCCAG
>JBEKGK010000176.1:0-14053 GCA_050012835.1 Solirubrobacteraceae bacterium
TGTTGAGCGCCGCTTGAGTTCGGCATGCGCGGGGGTGTTCGCGCTGTTGACGGCCGGGATGGGTGGTTGGGTGGCAGAGTTCGCGCGTTCGTAAAAAGCGAGAGCCCTCCCGTCTGCTTGGTGGTCGTCGGGAGGGCTCTCTTGGATGCCGGAGGTGGCACCCATGCTGATCGTATGCGCCGAGCGGGTGCGGGTCGAGGATGAGTTGGCGGGTGGTGTTCTTGGATGCCCGTCGTGTCGTGGGAGGTTGAGGCCGTGGGGGCACGCGCGGGCGCGGGTGCTGCGCTGCGCGGCTGGTGATCGGATCTTGCGCCCGCGGCGGGCGCGCTGTCGCGGGTGTGGGGGGACGCACGTGCTGCTGCCTGATGTTGCGCTGTTGCGGCGGCGGGATGGGGTGGCGGTGATCGGCGCGGCGATCGTGGCGAGGGTCGCTGGCGAGGGGCATCGACCGATCGCAGGGCGGTTGGGGGTGCCTGTCGACACGGTTCGTGGCTGGCTGCGTCGGTTCGTCGCTGATCGTGATGCGATCAGGGCGCATTTCACACGCTGGGCGGTGGTGCTGGATGTGGAGTTGGGGGCGGTCATGCCTGCCGGGGGCGGCGTCGCGGACGCGCTTGAGGCGATCGCGGTCGCTGCGAGGGCGTGGGTGCTGCGGTTCGGTTCCATGGATGTGTGGCGGATCGCCTCGGTGTTGTCGGGCGGCCGGTTGTTGTGCAACACGAGTTCCCCCTTCCCGCCAGTGCGGTGAGCTGAGAGCGTGCCGCGCTCGTGCTGTCGAGCGTTGGGAGAACGAGTGGATGAGGACCGTCGCCGGGAGGTCGGGCTGTTCCGGTATGCGTTGATCCGGGAGGCCGCCGACCCGGCGCTCTCGAAGGCTGAGCGCGGCCGGCTGGTTCGCGTGCTCGCTGACCGCGAGCATGTTGGGCCTGATGGCCGGCTGATCAGGGTCGCGCGCGGCACGTTGGATGAATGGATCCGCGCTTACCGCCGGGGTGAGTTCGCGGCGCTGGTCCCCGAGCCGCGGGTGGTGGCGCCGCGCACGCCGGCCGAGCTTTTGGAGTTGGCGTTTGCGCTCAAGCGCGAGCGGCCGGAGCGGACCGCGGCGCAGGTCAGGGAGGTCATGCTCGCCGCCGGCGGGCCGGTGCCGGGGTTGCGGACGTTGCAGACGCATCTCGCTAGGCAGGGACTCAACGTCCGCGCGGACGGCCGCACCCCCGGAAAGGTTTATGGACGCTTCGAGGCGTCGGTGCGCAACGAGCTGTGGACGGGTGACGGGTTGCACGGCCCCAAGCTGGACGGCGCTGGCGCTCGGCGGGCGGTGCTGCTGGCCTTCATCGATGATCACTCCAGGCTGCTGGTTGGCTGGCGGTGGGGGACTGGCGAGGATGTGTTCCGGCTCGAGGCGGCGCTCAGGGCCGGGCTGATGGCGCGCGGCGTCCCGGAGGCGGTCTTGGTTGACCGCGGCTCTGCGTTCGTGTCTTCGCAGCTTTTGCGGGCGTGCGCGGTGTTGGGCGTGAAGTTGATCCACGCGAGCCCTCGGGCGGCGACCACGAAGGGCAAGATCGAGCGGTTCTTCCGGACTGTCCGCGACCAGTTCCTGGTCGAGATCGACGACGGCGTGGAGCTGGCCGAGCTCAACCGCCTGTTCTCCGCGTGGTTGGAGGTTGTCTATCACCGGCGTGCGCACTCCGAGACCGGGCAGACGCCGCTCGCCCGGTTCGACGCCGCGGGGGCGCCACGGTTGCCGACCCCCGCCCTGCTGCGGGAGGCGTTCCTCTGGTCCACGGAACGGACGGTCACCAAGACCGCGACGGTGTCGCTGCACGGCAACACCTACGAGGTCGACGCCGCCCTCGTGGGCCGCAAGGTCGAGCTGATCTTCGACCCGTTCGACTTGACCCGGATCGAGGTGCGCTATCAGCACCGGCCGTTCGGAATAGCCGTGCCACTGGTGATCGGCCGGCACACCCATCCACAGGCGCAGCGCGAGGTCCCGCCGCCACCCACGAGCACCGGGATCGACTACCTGAAGCTGCTCGCCGAGAAGCGCGACGCCGAGCTGGGCGGGCAGCGGATCGACTACTCAAGCCTCACCCAACCCGACGGCGACGGCGACGGCGACGGCGACGGCGACGGCGACGGCGACGGCGACGATCGTGACATCAACCAGGAAGGAGAGAGCGAATGAGTATCGACCGGTTGCGCGCCCACTACGGGTTCACGAGGATGCCGTTTGGGAAGGACCTCGCGCCAGGGATGCTGCACGCGCACGACGCTCACGCGCAGGCTGTCGCCCGGATCCAGTGGTGCATCTCCGAGCAGGCGATCGGCGTGATCAGCGGCGAGTGCGGCGCCGGGAAGACCGTTGCCGCCAGGGCGGCGATCGCCGGGCTTGACGCCTCCAGGCACACCGTGCTCTATCTCGGCACCCCGGGGGTCGGGTTGCGCGGGATCTACGGGCTGATCGTCACCGAGCTGGGCGGCACCCCGAGGTTCCATCACGCGGCGCTGATCCCCCAAGCTCAGGAGTTGCTGGCCGCCGAGGCCTCCGAGCGCGGCAAGCAGGTCGTGCTGATCATCGACGAGGCGCACCTGCTTGATGCCGAGAGCCTGGAGGGTGTGCGGTGCCTGTCGAACATGGGGATGGACCAGACCGCCCCGTTCTGTCTGCTTTTGCTCGGCCAGCCCACGCTGCGCCACCGGCTCAGGCGGGGCGCGTTCACCGCGCTGGACCAGCGGATCGCGGTGCGCTACTCGATCACCGGCCTGGACGCGAAGGAGACCCACAGCTATGTGCAGCATCATCTCGCGCTTGCCGGGCGCTCTGACACCCTTTTCAGTGATGACGCGCTGACGCTGATCCACGAGGTCTCCCGCGGCCTGCCCAGGCTGATCAACAACCTCGCCGTCGCCTCACTGATAGCCGCATTCACCGCAAAGAAGGCGATCATCGACGAGTCCGCTGCGCGAGCCGCGGTCGCAGAGATCTCCGCCGAATGACACTGTCGCTGCCAGGCCACCCGGAAGAGTCACTCTCAGCCGAAAACGAGCTCGCGCCGCCCGCGGGCTGGCCGGCACCGCCCGCCCCGATCGTCTATCACGAGCTGCTCGGCGAGATCGTCACCCGGATCGCTCCCCACACAGAGGCCGACCCCGTCGCGATCCTCACCCAGCTGCTCGTCTCCTTCGGCGCCGCTGTCGGCCGCGGCGCATGGTTCTCCGTCGAGGCGACCCATCATCACCCCAACGAGTTCATGCTGCTGGTCGGCGACAGCAGCAAGGCGAGAAAGGGCTCCTCCTGGGACCACGTCCGGCGGCTGATCGCCGCCTTCGACCCGACGATCGAGCAGCGGATCCTGACCGGCCTGTCCTCCGGCGAGGGGCTGATCTGGGCCGTGCGCGACCCAACCGCGCAAGACCCCGGCGCAAGCGACCAGCGGCTGCTGGTGATCGAGCCCGAGTTCGCCAGCGTCCTCAAGTCCTCCACCCGCGAGATCTCGACCCTCTCGCCGACGCTGCGCTCCGCCTGGGACGGACGGCCGCTCGCGATCCTGACCCGCAGCGCGCCCGCCCGCGCCACCCAGGCGCACACCGCGCTCATCGGCCACATCACCCAAGACGAGCTGCGCCGCCACACCACCCACCTCGAGCTCTCAAACGGCTACCTCAACCGCATCCTCATCATCGCCTGCCGACGCCAGCGCCTGCTGCCCGAAGGCGGCCACCACGACCCTCTCCAAGACACCGGCCTCACCCGCCTGCTCACCGCAGCCCTGAAGCACGCTCAGACCGCCGGGCAGCTTCGCATGGACCCTGACGCCCGCGAGCTCTGGCACGACGCCTACCGCCAGCTCGCCCGACCGCTACCCGGCATGCTCGGCCAGATCACAGCCCGCGCCGAGGCGCACACGATCCGCCTCGCACTCATCTACGCACTCGCCGACGGCCAGCGGCAGATCACCCCGCCGCACCTCCACGCAGCGCTCGCGCTGCACGACTACGCCACCCGCTCCGCCGCCTGGGCCCTTCAAGGCGCGACCGGCCAACCGCTCGCCGAACAGATCCACGCCGCTCTAAAAGCCCATCCAGCCGGCCTGACCCGCAGCCAGATCAACAACACCCTCAAGCACAACCACCCCGCCAGTCACATCGACCACGCACTCCGCGCCCTCCAAGCCACCGGCCGCGCGACCGTCACCCAGATCGCGACCGGAGGCCGGCCAGCACAACTCTGGACCGCAACCGCAGCTCACTGACCCACTTACTTCTTCTTTCGTACCCCACCCCTCGATGCCAATCCACAACGGCACCGCCATCCCGGAAATCAGCGGCGCTCAACAGGCTGCCGCTGCCCGATGACGTCGGGCAGGCGCTGGCCGACTATCTCCGCCGCCGTCGGGGACCGGCTGCGTGCCGGGCGCTTTTCTTGAGCGTGCTCGCGCCGACCGGCCCGCTCTCTAGCGGGACGGTCAGCATGGTCGTGCGCGATGCGTGCGTTCGCGCCGGCATTCCGCCGGTCGGGGCGCACCGGCTGCGGCACACCGCCGCGACCGGGATGCTCAGGGAGGGCGCGTCGCTCACAGAGATCGCGCAGGTGCTGCGCCACAGCCGGATCGAGACGACCGCGATCTACGCGAAGGTCGATCACCTCGCGTTGCGTGCCCTGGCGCCGGTGTGGCCGGGAGGTGAGGCAGCATGAGCCCTCTCGGTCAAGCGCTGCAGGACTATCTGGCGATACGCCGCCAACTGGGGTTCCCGCTGGTCAAGGACGGGCGCAGGCTCGAAGCGTTCGTCAGTTTCCTGGACGACGCCGGTGCCACACGGATCACCAGCGAGCTCGCGCTTGAGTGGGCGCGGCGCCCGGGTGAGGCGCATCGGTATCACTGCCGTCAGCGGCTCACGATCGTGCGCGGCTTCGCGCGCTACCTGGCGGCGATTGACCCTGACAGCGAGGTCCCTTCCGCTGATCTGCTGCCGGCCCGCTACTCGCGCAGGGCGCCCTACATCTACTCGCCCGAGGAGATCACCGCGCTGATGGCGGCCGCACGCGCGCTCACGCCGCCACTGCACGGGGCGGGCATCGAGACGGTAATCGGGCTGCTTGCCGCAAGCGGCGCTCGGATCGGCGAAACACTCGCGCTCGACAGGGAAAACGTCGACCTGGACGATGGCATCCTGCACGTCCGGGCCGCCAAGCACAGTCGCCAGCGCGAGATTCCGCTGCACCAGAGCACCACCCAGGCGCTTGCCCGTTATGCGCGCCTGCGCGACCGCCAGGTGCCCAGGCCACAGACGCCTGCGTTCTTCCTCGATCCGCGCGGGCGGCGGCTCACGAGCTGGAGCGTGCAGCAGGCGTTCCGGGAGCTCATCCAGCAGGCTGGCCTTGAAGGGAGCGGCCCGCGCCGTCGGCCCCGCCTGCACGACCTCAGGCACACGATGGCTGTGCGCACGCTGCTCGGCTGGTATCGCGCCGGGGAAGACGTGGACCGCAAGATGCCGCTGCTCTCGACCTATCTCGGGCACACGAACCCCGTCCACACGTACTGGTATTTGCAGGCGGTACCCGAGCTGCTCCAGCTCGTCAGTGGCCGCCTCGACCAACTCCAGCAGAAGGAGGAGCTCTCATGAGCCTGCTCGCCCCGACACTCCAGGCGTTCTTCACCGAGCGGCTGATCACCCAGCGCGACTCAAGCCCCCAGACCATCTCCGCCTACCGCGACACGTTCCGGCTGCTGCTGAGCTTCGCCGAAGAACAGACCAAAAGGCAACCGTGCCAGCTGGACATCGCCGACCTGGACGCGCCACTGATCGGCGCGTTCCTCACACACCTCGAGACCGAGCGGAGTAACAGCCCCAGGACCCGCAACGCCCGCCTGGCGGCGATCCACTCCCTCTACCGCTACGCCGCCCTCAGACACCCCGAGCACACCGCGAGCATCGCACGGGTGATGGCGATCCCCTCCAAGCGCTACGAGCGCAACGGCGTCTGCTACCTCACCACCGAGGAGATCGCGGCGCTACTCGCGGCACCCGACCAAAACACCTGGCTCGGCCGCCGCGACCACGCGCTTATGCAGCTCGCCCTCCAGACCGGCCTGCGCGTCTCCGAGCTCACCACGCTGCACATCCGCGACGTCAGCCTGGGCACCGGCGCTCACGTCCGCGTCCTCGGCAAGGGCCGCAAGGAGCGCTGCACAACCCTGACCCGCGAGACCGTCACCGTGCTCGGCCAGTGGCTCACCGAGCGCGAAGGCCAACCCCCCGACCCGCTGTTCCCCACCCGCCAAGGACGACCCCTCAGCCGACACACCGTCGGCCTGCTCCTCACCAAGCACGCCGCCACAGCAGCAGCCCACTGCCCCTCCCTGCAAACCAAGCGCGTCACCCCGCACGTGCTCCGCCACACCAACGCGATGCTGCTCAGAGCCAAGGGCGTGGACATCGCCACGATCGCACTCTGGCTCGGCCACGAGAGCATCAAGACCACCCACATCTACGAGCACGCCGACCCCAAACTCAAGGAACAAGCGATCGCGCGCACCGCCCCGCTCGGCACCAAACCCGGCAGATACCGGCCCGCCGACACGCTCCTCGCGTTCCTGGAGGCACTCTGATTATGCCCAGCAGCCAAGCTTCCAACCCCGCAAACCACAAGGAAAACACGACCCGCTCAACATAACCGGCGCCACAACATAATGGGCCATTCACCGCTGGGACCGCGGCTGAGCGGTATTGCAAGGTTCTAAGGCTCGCCGACTCCGCACAACGGCACTTGTGCGACGCGACGCACATCTAGGCCTGCCTCGCAGGTAAACCCTTCAATCAGAACGAGTAAGGCTCGTCCACCGAGGTGGACGAGCCTTTGTGGTCACAGAAGCCTAGTCGTGCCTAGGAGAAAGTCTTGCGGCGGCGGCGATCTAGCGTAGAAGCCGCAACGAAGATGCAGAACCAGATGCCCAAGAGCACTGCACCAGCGACCGGATGATGAGTTTCACGGTTGGCGAGGAAGTCCACCCCAAACAGCACCAGCAGCCAGCCGGGGGCGAGCATGAACAGCATCAGCGCCTTGCGCAGACGGCTCTCGCCGTCCATCGGTTCGTTGTCGGTCCTTGGGCAGCATCCCTCTGTACGGCGTCGGTCATCGCATGACGGTGCGCCAGCTTGACACGTATAGGTTCCAGACATAGCAGGCACCTTCCCTGCCGCATTGCAGGACTCACAGGATTATGAGTCACGGCCTCATGACATGAGAGCAGCGGCTTGTACGCATACCGCCGGCGCCCACGCCGCTGCTCTCACACTCACTTATACGCTTTCATTATTGTGAATGCGAGCATAAGCGTTGTAGTCTTCTGGCGCCCGGAGGCGTCGAGCCAGTGGTGCCAGCCGTCTGAACGATGCTAGCCAAACGACGCGCCGAGAGCAGACTATGCATAATGCATGTCGCTGATGTGGACCCTAATCATTGCCGCGATAATCCTCGTGCTCATTGTTGCGTCCGCCGCTTGGTATGGGCGCTCAACTTTGGCGTGGGTGCTCTTCGTTATCGCCTTTGGTGCCCGCATCGACCTATTCGTCACCGGCAGTCTCTACGGCGCCACATATGTGTGGGCTGTCGACGTGATCGTCGCAACACTCGGCTTTTGGATGACGACCACAATCGTTTCCAGTAGCTCTTCCGCAAACTCGTCTTGGGAGGCGCGTCTAACAACCGTCGGCGTGGCCGTGGCGATCCCCGCGAGCCTGCTCGGGGCCGTCGAGCTAGCCGCTCCCGTGACACCCCATACTGCCACGGCTCCCGCGTGTGCCGGTGCCTCGGTTGCTGGCGGTGCGTTCCTGGCCACGACACCCGCCAAAGGCATCAACGCTCGCTCTGGGCCTGATACCAACTATCCCCAGGTACAGAGGTTCGCCGGGAACTGCACCCTGTCCTTCGACGGGTACTGCATCGGCGAGCCCGCAGATGATATTACGCTGACGGCATACCCTGACCAGCGGTGGCTAATACTGCATCGACCCTGGCAATCGTGGCCCTGGCGTCATATGCCGTGGGGCGATCCACCTTATGCATTCATGGCAGCAGGCGACGTGCAATCGCAATCGGCTGAGAGCAAGCTCGGCTCCGCACCGGACAAGGCCTGTCCGCGCCTCGGTGGCTGGCGAGCGCCCAGCCGAGTCTCACTCACCGCAACGCTGACGACCGGAGTGGTCGGCATCCGTGCAACTGCGCCGGGAGCGGAAATTATCGGACTTAGCATCATGTCTAGCCAGCCACCGGCAAACGGAGGCGATGCGATCTTCCCGCTTACAAACCCAGCGCCTAAGCGCACCGACGCTTCTGGCAGCATCACTGCGACCTGGAACGCTCAGACCATTACTGGACCGGCCATAGGCCACCCTGCCACCCTGACGCTAGTGGCATCCGCCTGCCTCGGACCAGCAGTCCCTGACCCAGGCAACTATATCCTAAAACAGTTCTCGTGGAACGGCACAATAGTCACACCTACGACAACTCTCCCAAAGCTCACCAAAAGCACCGCCCAACGTGCTCAGGCAGCCGCGTGTCGCATCGCACCCGATTACCCGAAGGCGTCGCCGTAGTCGCCTACCACTTGGGACATCCTGCTTGCCGTTGCGTGGCGCTTAATACCGGTTGGGCGACCTTGGCAGTGGTCTTCTCGCTGATGTTGCCGCGCTTGACTCGTTCACAGCGCACGCCGACTGACCGGACCCCGTTCATGGGTCCACCTGTTGTGAGAGTCGGTGGGTGTTGTCCTGTTGCAGGGTAGGGGTGTCGCCGTCTCGCGGAGTGAGTCCGTAGGGCGAACGCAGCGAGGCGGCGAGCGCGTCTTGTCGGGCCCTCCAGGCGCGAGCGAAGCGAGCGGGCGGCTGCATGCCGAGGGCTGAGTGTGGCCGGTGCTCGTTGTAGTCCTGGCGCCAGTCCTCGACCATGACCCTCGCCTCAGCGAGGCAGGAGAAGATCTCGACGGCGAGCAGCTCGTCGCGGATGCGTGAGCCGAAGGACTCGACGTAGGCGTTCTGCCACGGCGAGCCGGGCTCGATGTAGGCGCTGCCCGCGTGGGAGAAGCGGCACCAGTCCCGTAGCGCGTTAGCGGTGAACTCCGGGCCGTTATCGCAGCGGATGAACCGCGGTGAGCGGCCCCGCGCGGCGACGAGGCGATCAAGAACAGCGACGGCGGTGTCGGCATCGATCCGCCGGCGGCACTCGACAGCCAATGCCTCGCGGGTGAACTCATCAACGACGTGCAGCAGCTTCAAGATCCTGCCGTCGGCGGTCTGGTCGAACTGGAAGTCGATCGCCCACACGTGATCGGGCCGCTCGGCGGTCAGCCGCTTCGCCGGGACCGTCGAGACCCCCAGACGCTGACGCTTTCGTCTCCTAAGCGTCACTCGCAGGCCCTCCTCGCGCCACAGCCGCTGCACGCGCTTGTGGTTCACCGCCCAGCCCTCGCCGCGCAGCGTGGCGTGCGCCCGGCGGTAGCCCCACCGCGGCCGCTCGCGAGAGATCCTCCGCAGCTCGCTGCGCAACGCCGCATCGTCGGCGGCGACGCACGGCTCGCGGCGCTGAGTCGAGCGATGCTGCCCCACGTATCGGCACGCCCGCCGCTCCGAGAGCCCCAAACGGTCCTGGAGCATCAGGACCGCGGCTCTACGGCGCGACGGGCTCACCAGTTTCCCTTCGAGATCTCCCGCAACGCCAAGTTCTCCAGCTCCTTGTCCGCGACCAGCCGCTTCAGCTGCGCGTTCTCGCGCTCGAGCTCCTTCAACCGCTTCACGTCGTCGGCCTGCATCCCGCCGTACTGCGCCCGCCAGCGGTGATAGGTCTGCTCGGAGACCTCCAGCGCCTTCGCGACCTCCGGCACCTCCATGCCCTCGGCGATCAGCCTGTCGGCCTCTCTGAGCTTCCTGACGATCTGCTCCGGCGTGTGTCGTCTGCGCTTCACGTGATCGGTCCTCCTCTCGCCCATTTTGCATGGGCAGAAGGACTCTCACACGCAGCGGACCGAACTCACGGGGTCGGGCCACGACGACCAAGCCTAGCTCGGTCGTCCGGTAGGCTCACACAATGACCATTCAAGCTACTGACCGACTAACCTCTGTGGGGATCGTGCAGCTCATCTATTCGGCTCCTCGAACGCCCGGGCTCTCCGGCGCCGCCTTGGCGATCGCGGTTAGCGAGCTACAAGCGCTCCATACATCAGCCATGCTGTTTGCTGCACACCCTGACGACGCTGAGCGCACCCTGGTCAATACGGTGATGGACATGGCAGGACAGTCTCTGCCCGACCGCCCGATGCCCGCTGGACTTCCAGTCGCACTCCTTGGCGCACGTGCCCTCTGCAACTTCGATACCGAGCTCCTGACGCACGACTCCAAGAGAACCGAACGGACGTCTATAGAACTGGCTGGCCGAGGTGTGATGGCACCTCTCCCGCTTCGTAGTGTGTCGTTCTCGTCGCCGCTGGAGGTGGTGATCGCCATCCCGCTCGTGAGCGCAACAGTCGTCATCGCTTACGCAATCCTCGTCGAAGCCATCGGCCGCCTCTATCGCGGCGCTCGTGGACTAGAAGTTGATCAGGCGCGGATCGACGCCATGATTTCACATCTGAACGCAAATCAAGCCGACAGCGAACTTCGCCAACAGCTAAGCCAAGAAATACGACGCCAGGCGAGTGCTGGTGTGGACGACCTTAGTCCAGCAAGCAGTGCCACCCTACCCATCGAGTCAGCGGAAGCGACGATCGAGGACAACTAGGACCGCCAGCGCGAAACTGACGACCCTCATAATAAACCTAGCTTGCGACCACGAACCTCGCTGCAAGGGCACAGCGAAACGGCTACGTGGTCCCCACTGTCGCTTGTGTGACCCCAGCCGTGGCACGGCCCTCACGGACGTACACTCGTCCTGTGGCGCTTATACCGACTCTTGTGCTCGTGGTGAATGATAGTTAAGTACGGCCCGGACAACGGCAACGCGGCGTTCACCGCGCTGAAGATCAAGCTGTTCCGTTGTAAAGCCGTACCTTCCCATTGACGTGAAAGTTGTCTCAAGGTCAGTTAGCGCAGCCTCGAACTCCGCGTGGCGTTTAGGGTTCGTTTCAACTACACGATACAGTAGCGCCCGCGCCCGATCAGAGCCAGAAAATACGCACGCTTGGATCACGCCGGCGATCACCAACCGGCGCTCTTTGGCGTCGCGAGGCAATCCATCACGTAGTAGCTTTAGCGCACCGAACGCTACAGTCTCCTTTTCGCCCAAGAGATTTCGGATGGTCTCTCCTTTTCGCGCTCGGGCCGCAGCAACCTGTGCAACGATGAAGGAGAGCGCGGCCACGCTAACCGCGACGACAGACACAATCAACGAAGCTGCTTTCATTGGTCCCTTCTACCTCGGTGGAGTAATTCCGATACGGCCGCAAAGCGCTCAGACGGAATCGTACTGGGATACGCCGGCCGCCAGTGCTTGACGGAAAGCTTGGCACAGGCCCATAGTGGACTTCATGACGACGCGATCCCCACTGCACGAACCCACCGGGCCGCCAAGTGCCTCGGACGACCTCAGATTCTGGGAGCGCGGGCGTCCCGGCCCTGCCTCGCCGGACGAGATGGCGATGCTCTCGACGATGGCCGTGGCGATGGCAGTCCGCAACGCCGTCGAGGACCTTCACGCCGGTGGTGCGTTCTCGGACCAACAGGCGCCCTCGTTCAACCGCACGGTGCGCAACCGGCTCTATGCGGTCATGCTGGCCTTGCAGCGCTTGGATCGCGCGGCACCCGACGAGCGCCTCGTCGATCTGCTCACGGCCCAAGCCCGCACCGAAGATCCGGCTCTGGCCGGCAGCGATGGATTCGATACCGCCCATTCGGTAGTCGGTGCGGTCCGTGGAGCAATCCGCGAGTTCAGCCGGGCCGAGCGGCTGGCTTCCGAGGTCGCCGACGCTCTGGAAGAGGCAGCGCTGCCCTGGGCGCTGGACACGCTACGGCACCTACAGACGATCGAGCACCCAGCGTCGGCTGACCAGATCCGCTACCTCATCAGCATGGTCCCCCGATACTGGGAGTCGCCCGAGATCGAGCCGCAGCTGCGCAAACACTTCACCGGCTAGCCATGCATGTGTCGCCGCACCGCCTCTGCCGCCCGCCTTCGCGCCGCGGCCTACCGGGACTCCAGCAGCGCCTCAATCAGCCGAGCAACGCGGCCCTCCTGTCCAAGGGACGCCGAAGGCCCAGCCCCCAAGGGGACTGGGCCGGTTCGACCTTCGTCAAGATGGTCGGGGCGGCCGGATTCGAACCGGCGCTCTCTCGGCCCCAGACCGAGCGCGATACCAGGCTTCGCTACGCCCCGAAGTCCTGGTCCGAGTCTACTGCCACTCAGAGCGTAGACGGTCCATCCACGCCTGAAGAGCTGACCGGAACCGTGTCTCGCAGATGCGCACCGTGAGAACGCCGTGTCGCGAACGCCACGTGCGACCCGTCAGCTGGTTGCTGTTCGACTTGCGCTGCATGCGGATCGACTCCGGCTCAACCACAAGCTCCCCGGCCCAGAACTCGCGCAGCTGGTTCAGATCCTGATCGGCGTGGTATTGGATCCAGAAGACGGGCGGCTTGTCAGACAAGCAACGCATCCACCGAGTCGCCAGCTTGACGACCGCCGGATCGGAGTTGCCAATCGAAACGATGTTCCGATCCCGCTTGTACCCCTCGGCGATGTAGAGGCACACGAAGTCGCGGAACGTCGGATCGACCGCAAGCTCCTCGTATTCCCGCACCCCCTGCGCATACGCGGCCTCCCGCAACGACCTGTACTTCCGCTGCATCGCGACGGTCCCCTTGCGCCGGGCAGCCTCCGGCCATACCCCACCTGACCCCGAACCTGGAATCGGCAGATCGCGCACCCAGTAGTAGATCGTGCTTCGCGACAGCGCCAGCCGCTCCGCCAGCTCGTCGATCGTGAGCCGCCGCTCGATCCGCATCCCACCCCCCGCTGCTACCCTCCGCCCCCCGATGGCCGACGTCCAGCCCCTGCGCGCCCTCCACTACGACCCCTCCGTGGTCGGCCCCCTTGCCGACGTGGTCGCCCCCCCGTACGACGTGATCGACGCGTCCCAGCGCGCGGAGCTGCTCGCACGCTCGCCGTTCAACGTGGTGGCGGTGGACCTGCCGCACGCGTGGGGCGCCGATGAGGGCGAGCGCGATCCATACACGACCGCGGGCGAGCTGTTCGAGAGCTGGCAGCTGCAGGGCGCGCTCGTCCGCGACGCGGAGCCGGCGCTGTGGGCGCACACGCAGGACTACACCGGCCCGGACGGGCTCGCGCGCACGCGCCGCGGATTCTTCTGCCGCGTGCGCATCGAGGACTACGGCCCCGGCCGGGTGCGGCCGCACGAGCGCACGCACCCAGGCCCGAAGGAGGACCGGCTGCGTCTGACGCGGGCCACGCGCGCGAACGTGTCGCCGATCTTCTCGCTGTACTCGGACCCCGCGGGCGCGGCCTGGCGGGCGCTCTCGCCGGCCACCGAGCAGCCGCCGTGGGCCGACATCACAGACGCGGACGGCACGGTCCACCGCCTGTGGCACGTGTCCGACCCCGACGCGATCACCGCGGCGCAGGCGGCCACGCGCGACGCGGAGCTGCTGATCGCCGACGGTCACCACCGCTACGAGACCATGCAGGCCTACGCCGAGGAGGTCGGCGGAGACGGCGAGCATCGTTACATCCTCATGTGCCTGGTCGCGCTCGAGGACCCCGGGCTCACGGTCTTCCCCACGAATCGCCTGATCGGCGGCCTCGACGACGCGCGCCGCCAGGCGCTCGAGCAGGCGCTGCAGCGCGACTTCGAGATCGTCGAGGTGCCGGTCGAGGAGATCGCGCCGCCCGACGGCGACGGGCCGCTGCAGCTCGGCTACTTCGACGGACGCGACGGGCGCGCGCTGCGGCTGACGATCAAGGATCAGGCGATCGCCGACGCGGCGCTGCCCGAGCACTCCGATGCCTACCGCCATCTGGACACGGGCGTGCTGGAGACACTGG
>JBEKGK010000177.1:0-7449 GCA_050012835.1 Solirubrobacteraceae bacterium
ATCCGGCGCACCGTCAGGCGCGGCGGGGGCCGGCCGGACGTGGCTTCGTTGGAGCGCGTTCGTGCAGCGCCGCCCGAGAACGATCGCGGCTGTCTCAGCGCTGACGATGCTGCTGATCGCAGCGCCGGCCACCGCCCTGCGGCTCGGCTCCAGCGACGCGTCGAACGACCCCGCCGGCCAGACCACCCATCGCGCCTACGAGCTGCTCGCGCAGGGCTTCGGCGAAGGCTTCAACGGGCCACTGCTGGTCGTGGCCAAAGTCCCGAACCCGAAGCGCGAAGCAGCCGAAAACGGCGTGCTGCTGACAGAACCGGCGAACGCGGGCAAGACCTCGGTGGAAAGGCTCCGATCCGCGATCGCCGTCACGCCCGGCGTGGCGTCGGTGGCGCCGGCGAAGCTCAACCCCACGGGAGAGGTCGCGACGATCACCGTCTACCCGCGCTCCTCGCCGCAGGCGTACGCGACCACCCAGCTGGTCTCGCGCCTGCGCGACCGCATCGTGCCGCCGATCGCCAGGCGCACGGGCATGACGGTCTACGTCGGCGGCGTGACCGCCGGCGCGGTCGACTTCGCCACCACGCTCGGGCACAAGCTGCCGCTGTTCATCGGCGTGGTGGTGCTGCTATCGGCGCTCTTGCTGATGGTCGTGTTCCGCTCGCTTGTGATACCGCTGCAGGCCGCCGTCATGAACCTGCTGAGCATCGGAGCGTCGCTCGGCGTGATCGTGGCGATCTTCCAGTGGGGCTGGCTGGGAAGCCTGTTCGGCGTCCAGCAAGGTCCGATCGAGTCCTTCATTCCAGTGATGCTGTTCGCGATCGTGTTCGGGCTGTCGATGGACTACGAGGTGTTCCTTGTCTCGCGCATCCACGAGCGCTGGACGCACACGCGCGAAAACTCCCGCGCGGTCGCCGAGGGCCTGGCGCTGACCGGGCGCGTGGTGACGGCCGCGGCGGCGATCATGGTGTGCGTGTTCCTGTCGTTCATGCTCGGCGAAGACCGCATCATCAAGGAGTTCGGCCTCAGTCTCGCCAGCGCCGTGTTCCTCGACGCGCTGATCGTACGCTGCCTGTTGCTGCCGGCGACGCTCGACATCATCGGCCGCATCACCTGGGTGCTTCCGGCGTGGCTAGAGCGGCTGCTGCCGCGGCTCAACGTCGAGGGCACCCGCCACCGGGAGCGAGGCGATGCGAGCGACAGGCGCGGCGCCGCGGCGCCTGGCGGCAGTCCCCCACGCGGGCGCGCGGGCGTCGCCACAGAGGGAGCGGACGGCTGAGCCTGATCTGGCGGGGGGTGGCGCTGGCCCTCCTCTGTGCGCCGGCGCTCGCAGCCTGGCCGTGCGGCGCCGGCGCGAGCAACATCGCGGGCGCGTTCGGCGCGCCCGCCGCCACGGGGCAGCGCTCGGCGCTGGTCGTGCTGCTGCCGGCCGACGAGTCCGAGCTCGCCGGCGTGAGCGGCCTGTCGGTGGGGATCATGTCCGCCACCCAGGGCCGGTACTCGCGCGCGCAGTTCCTGCTCGACGTCACACAGGGCGCGCGCGTCGCGGCCTCCGCCTACCCCAGCGCCAGCCCGCCACCGCTCTCGCTGACGCCCGCCGGCGACGGAGCGGTGATCGAGGGCTGGCAGGCGGCGCGACGGCGCGCGCAGGCGGCACCGCAGCTGCTGCGACCGGGGCTGCTCGCCGCCCAGATCCACGGCGGAGCCGGCTACGCCGGGATCACCGGCGGCCCGCACGTCGACGGCGCGCTCGCGGCTGACATCAATGGACACGTCGCGGCGCTGTCGCTGGGCCCCGCCTCGACGCTGCCGGCACGCGTGGCGGCCCTGCAGCGACGCGAGCGCCTGGTCGTCGCCGACCTGCCGGGCGGCGGCGAGGGCCGCGCCGACCTGCTCGCGCTCAGCCGGACGCGCACGGCGGGAGAGCTGCTGATCGTCCTGCAGCGCGCGCCCGACGCGGGCGGCCACGAACTGCTGTGGAGCGCGGTCGCGGGACTCGCGGGCGGTGGCGGCAGGGAGCTCAGCTCGCAGAGCACCAACGAGCGGGGACTGATCGTGGCGGTCGATGTGGCGCCAACGATCCTCGTGCATCTCGGCCTGGCGATCCCGGCAGACGTGCGTGGCAAGCCGATCGAGACCGACGGCGCGCTGCACTCGGCAAGCCTGCGGGCGCTGATGGCCCGTCTGCACGTGGTCGGCGGGCGGCGGTTGGCGGCGCTCGGGTGCCTGCTCGGCACGTGGGCGCTGCTGCTGATGCTCGCGGCGCCGTGGGCGCGCGTGCGCTCGCGGGCGATGCGCGCCGGCGCGCTGGGCGCGCTGTGGGCGCCGGTCGCGGTGCTGATCCCGGCAGCGCTGGAGCCGGGCGCGGGTGTGGAATACGTGACGATCGCGCTCGCGTGCATGGCGCTCGGCGCGCTCACCGACGCGCTCGTGCCGTGGCCGCGCGCGCCGCTCGCACCGGCGATCGTCGCGCTCCTCGCGCTGAGCACCGATGCGCTGGCGGGCACGCAGCTGCTGATGCGCTCGCTGCTCGGTCCCGACCCGATCCTCGGTGCGCGCTTCTATGGCATCGGCAACGAGCTCAAGTCCGGGCTCGCCGTGCTGGTGCTGGCGGCCGTCGCCGCCGCGCTGACGCCAGCCGTGCGCGGTCGCCGCGCGGCGCTGAGCATGGCGGGCGCCGGCGCGGTGCTGGCCGTCGTGGAGGGCTCGGCGCGGATCGGCGCGGGCGTCGGTGGCGTGATCCTCGTGAGCTTCTCCTTCGCGCTCGCCACGATCATGCTCGCGCCCGGCTCGCTGACGCGCAGGCGCGCCCTGATCGTGCTCGTCAGCCCACTCGCCGGGCTGGTCGCGCTGGCGGGCGTCGACCTCGCCACCGCGCACGGCGGCGGTCACTTCACCGGCAGCGTCCTGCACGTGCGCTCGGCGGGCGACCTGCGCGACATCATCGTCCGGCGCTACGGCGCCGCGTGGGATGAGCTGCACAACCACGCGATGCCGGTGGCGACGGCTCTCGCGCTCGCGTACGCCGGTCTCGGCCTGCGCCGACGCACCCTCCTGCTCGCTCCTGTCGAGGGCGATCCGGCCTGGCTTGCGGCGCTCGCGGGCGGTCTCGCCGCGGGGGTCGTGGGCGCGCTCGTCGAGGACTCCGGCCCCGTGCTGCTGGTGGTCGCTGTCTTCACACTCGGCTGCGTGCTCAGCTATCTGTGGGGCAAGCCACACGCCGACGCCGACCTCGCGCACTCGCAGCAGCCGGCGCGCCCCGAGGAACGCTACGTGTCTAGTCCCGGGATCGGCTCGATCGGGAGCGGTCCGTGAATCGCTTCCAGGTTGCGTAGATCGCTGCGATCGGGGTCCGGACGGTGCGCGAGGCGCTTGAAGCCCACCACGCTGGGCAGGCTCGCTATCCGCACGGTTTGCCCAAGGAACTCAACGGTTTCGGCGCGTGCCGCGACCGTCTCGAAGTCCAGCGGGGGCAAGCCACCACGCATCAGGTCGACGATGCCGTGGCGACTGTTGATTCGCAGGTGTTGTCCACTGGCGACATCCTCTGGCGTCAGCACCTTGCCGTCGCGCAATCGCCTCCCCTCTACCCGCTCCAGGAAGCGAAGCACTGCAGCATCGGCCTCAGGACCATCTGGCACGAGCAGGTCGCTGTCCTTGGTGGCGCGAACGTGGCCGTGGTAGATGACGCTGAAGCCACCGATCACCACATATTCAAGACCCACCTCGTCGGCGTCGCTGACGACACCGGCGAGATCAGGACCAGAGAGCTCTTCTTGGGACATGCCCGGAGCGGATAGACGCGGCTAGCAGGGCGACCGCCTGCTGCGAGAGCCTCTGGCCGACCTCGAGCCGCTGAGCCGGCGTCAGCGCCATGTTGCTCGCGCGAAGCTGCTCGGCCTCTTCGCGGTTGATCTCAGCCCACTCCTCCTCGTGGCCGACAGAGAGCAGCGGCGTGTCCGGTACGAGTTTCATCGTCTCATTCTACCGACGAGCCGGTTGGGCCGCGCAAGGTATCGGGTTTTTCACGGCGCGGTCACCAAAGGGACACAGGCAACTCTCGGCCTGCAAAAAGACTGGCGGGGAAGGCCCAGAAGGGCCTTGGACATCACGTGCTCAAAGGAGATGAGTCGGACATGCGAGAGAAGAGCTCGAAGCCCCCGGGGCGCATCGCGCGCCTGGTTCGCCGTAGAGGCGTCATAGCGACCGTCGTCATAGCAGCAGCGGCCCTCGCCGCAGTGCCTGTGGTCTCGGCAAGCAGCTCGGCGGGCCCCGCCAAGGCTGTGGCCGCCGCGGACAAGGTCGGCCTCAAGCCCGGCAAGATCAAACACGTCTGGCTGATCATCCTCGAGAACAAGTCCTACGAAGCGAGCTTCAGCGGGCTGAACAACAACACCTACCTGTGGAAAACGCTGCCCTCCCAGGGAGTGCTGCTCAAGCACTACTACGGGACCGGCCACTTCAGCCTCGACAACTACATCTCGATGGTCAGCGGCCAGGCCACGCAGCCTGACACGCAGTCGGATTGTCCCTTCTACGACAAATTCACCGGCTCGGTGGATCTGCAGGGGAAGCTGACGACCAACCCGAACTACGGTCAGGTCGTCTCGGCCGAGGGCCCGAACGCGGCACCCGGCTCGAACGGCTGCGTGTACGCGAAGGACGTGCCGACGCTGTTCAACCAGCTCGACGCCGCGGGCGTGGGCTGGAAGGGCTACGCACAGGACCTCGGCAATCCCGACGAAAGCGGGCCGACGCACGACGCCGGCACCGAATACTGCGGCGCTCCATATGCGGAACCGGGCGTCACGGGCAGCACGGCCTTCCCGAACCCGGGCAGCGCCAACGGCACCGACCAGTACGTGCCCAAGCACTTCCCGTTCCCGTGGTTCGAATCGATCAGGGCCGCCGGCGACTGCAACGAAGCGCACATCGCCGGCCTGTTCAGCGAAGCCAACGGCCTCTACCACGACCTGCAGAGCGCGGCAACGACCCCGGCGTTCAGCTGGATCTCGCCGAACAACTGCAGCGACGCGCACGACGCCGTGTGCCACGGCAACAACCTGTCGGGCGGCTTCTCCGGCCCGAACACCCCGAACGCGCCGGTCAACTACACGGGCGGGCTGTACGCGTCCGACCTGTTCCTCGAGCACGTCATCCCAGAGATCGAGGAATCGCCGGCGTTCAAGGAAGGCGGGCTGATCGACGTCACGTTCGACGAGGCCTTCCCGCCGTTCACGTTCACCGGCAACAGCTTCGCCAACTCGACCGAAGTGCCGGCGAACGCGGCCACCTCGATCAACTCGGACAGCGCCGGTGAGACGCTGGACGGCCAGAGCGTGGGCTTCGAGCCGACCGGCCCGAACACCCCGCTCGCCAAGAACAGCGCCGGCGAACAGCTGTACCCCGGCCCCGGTGACAACTCCGACATCGACCGGCCGAGCAGCTGTGTCGCTCAGACGGTCCCGTCGCAGCCGGCCACCACGTGCCTGCTCGGAGGCGGCAGCCACTCCCCCGGCGCCACCAGCGAGAAAGGCACGGCCGCCGAAGGCGCCACGACGATCGCCGACAACTCGATCGTCGCGACCGATGCAGGCCGCTCGGTCACCGGGACGGGGATCCCGGCGGGTGCGTTCGTCGGCAAAGTCACCGACACGCCGGTCGCCGCCACCGCTCCCAGCCAGAGCGGCGGCTTCGTGGACGAAGGCTCGTTCACGCTGGTCAACGGCTCCGGCGAACCGCTGGCGAGCACCGGCGCGGTCAACGGGGTCGTGCTCGGAGCACGCACCTCCTCGACCGACCCGCTGTTCGACTCCACCGACGCGACCACCGGCGGTGGCGACACGGGTAGCGTTCTGATCAGCCCCTACATCTACCCGGGCACGGTCAGCAACGTCTACTACAACCACTACAGCTGGCTGCGCACGATGGAGGACCTGTTCAACGTGAAGAGCGCCTCCCCCGGCCTGGACAAGAAAGGCCACATCGGCTACGCAGCGCAGCCCGGGCTCGCGCCGTTCGGCCCGGATGTGTTCAACAACCCCAAGGGTCGGTAAGCAGCAGCGATGACCGCAGCAGCGGCGTCCCGCGGAAGGGGCCGGGCCTTCGGGTCCGGCCCTCGCCGCGCCGTGCTCGCAGGCGCGATCGTCCTCGCCGTCGTGCTTGGGTTCGTGGCATTGACCTCCGGCCACGGCAGCGCGACCGCGAGCTCACACACGACCGCAAGCTCGCGTGCGACCGCGAGCCCGCACGCGAGATACGGCGGCCTGCCCAGCTGGCTGCCGAAGGCGACCGTTCCCGTCGGGCGGATCGTGCACGCCAGCCCCGCGCATTCGGTGCTCGGGATCGAGGGCGACACGGTCGCGGTCACACTTTCAAGCGGCGACGTATACGCCACGGCCGTCGGGCCGAGCGTGCCGGAGTCCGGGAAATTCCCAGTCCCGCGTACGAGCCCGTGCACGTTCGTCGTCACCTTCTCGAAGAGCTCCGGCGCAATCCCGATCAACCCGGCCGACTTCACGATCACCGACGAGCTGGGACGTGTACACCATCCCAAGGTGACGGCGCTTGCAGGCGGCGCGCCGCTGAGCCGGACCACGCCCGGCAAGACCGTCTCGCTGAGCGTCTACGCCGTGCTGCCCACCGGCTCCGGCAGCCTCAGCTGGGCGCCCGAGGGTCCAAGGCCGATCGTGTCGTGGGACTTCGACGTGGAGATCGACTGATCGCCAAACGCGCCCGCAGCGGCCGAGAGAACGCCACTACAGAGCGCCGGGCGGAGCGAGCCACTCGCTCTCGAATACGAGGCTCGTATGCTCGACGAGCAGGTCGTAGTCGCTGTCGTAGTGCAGCACGCCCGCTTCAGCCTTGTGTGCGCACGCGGCGATCAACACGTCGGTCGGCGCGAGGCGGTGGTGGCCGATCTCCGCGAGCTCGCGTTGCGCCTGCAATGCGACGCGTTCGACGTCGGCGTCGATCGTGATTCGCGGCAGCTCGGCGAAGCGGTCCATCAACGCCTTGCGATCCGCCGCCGAGCGAGCGGAATACCCGGCCTCCAGCAGAAACGGCAGGCAGACGGCGAGCTCGCCACGCTCCATCCATTCGGCAATCGCCTTCGCCCGATCTGCGCAGACGGCTCCTCCGAGCAGACGCGCCCACGCCGAGTTGTCGAGCAGCGGCACGCTACTCGTCGTGGTTGGCAATCAAGCCAAGGCGCTTGACCTCGTCGGCCGCGGCGACGTCCATCTTGGGACCGGAGCCCGTCAGGATCCATTCGGCCAGCTGTTTGCGTGCCGTGCGCGCCCCATGACCGTGATCAGGCAGCCGGCGCGCCTTCGCGTGGGCGCCCAGGATCACCAGCTCGGCAAAGTCGATCCGCTCGCCGTCCAGCCGAGCGCGCAGCTCGTCGAGCGCCTCCTGGACAGGTGGGGTCTCGGTGATCGTGTGACGCGGGTGAGT
>JBEKGK010000178.1:0-7439 GCA_050012835.1 Solirubrobacteraceae bacterium
ACGAGCAGCGACAGGTAGTTGGCGGGACCGCGCATGCCGTCGGTGGAGTTGTACTGCGACACCGCTCCGCAGATCACGCGCCGCGCGCCAGGCGCGTGAGCACCGCGTCGAGGATCTGCTCGACATGGGGAAACGCGAGCTCACACGACATCGGCTGTTTGCCAGCACGTGTGTCCCAGCCAGGTTGTTCAGGCGGAATAGACGGTAGGCACAACTGCGCTAGCCACATCTAGATTTCATTCATCGGATCCCTCTCCCGCGATAGGCTCGAGCCACTTGTATCTCGCCGACCACGAAATCGAGGCGCTCAGCGACGAGCTGCGACTCGTAGGACCGAATCCGGAGCATCCCTTCGAGCCCGAGCGCCAGATCCAGCCGTGCTCGATCGATTTGCGGATCTCGAACGTCTTCTGGAAGCCGAGGCGGCGCCGGCGTCTCTGGCGGCGACTCATGCCGTGGAGGGAGATCACAATCGACTTGCGCCGTTCCAGCTTGCATGATCTCGATCCCATCCGTGACTGGAAGCGATTCGACGTCGCAGAGGGGCAATCGATCACCATCAAGCCCGGGCACACGGTCATGGGCCGGGTCTATGAGAGCTTTCGGATGCCCACGAACCTTGCGGGCAAGATAGAGGGCCGTTCAAGCTTCGCACGCCTGGGCCTCTCGATTCATTGCACTGGGGACTTCATCAATCCTGGATGGCAGGGCTACATGCCACTGCAGCTTTCCAACGTCGGCCCTTACCCGCTTCGGCTCGCTCCGTACTTCTCGATCTGCCAACTCATGCTCATCCCCCTCCCTAGCGAGCCTAAGCGGAGCTACGGAGATACCGAGCTTCGCAGCAAGTACGTCAACGATGAAGGTGGCCCATCGCTGTGGTGGCGTGATGCTCGGGTCGAGCAACTCCAACAACGACTTGGTCAGGCCAACGCCCATGAGGCCATCCGGCAGGAGATCGTGGATAGGGTCCGCTTCCAGAGCACGGAAGTTCTCGCCCGTTTTCAACGAGACATCGACCGCAAGCGCGTGGGCGGGATCGAGAACGCCGACCAGGTCCTTGATGAGTTCGCCCGGCGCGAGAGTCGACGTCGCCTCATCGACCGGATGATCCTCACGTCGCCGCTGCTCTTTGGCGGCGGCGTGGTGGCAAGCGTCTTTGCCGCGTTTGGAACATGGACGATCATCCTCATCGTTCTGCTTGTCATGAGCCTGGTCGCGGCGTTTGTCGCCTACGAACGCCGCGACGACGGATATCTGGGAACGAATGATCTGAGGGCGCTGAAGCCGCCGGACGAGAAGGCATAATGGCTTCCGTGCCAACGCGAGAAGCTCCTACGCGTCCCCTGACTCTTCCGCCGCCTGGGAGGTATCGTCACTTCAAGGGCGGCGAGTACGAACTCTTGGAGGTGGCCCGCCACTCCGAGACGGAAGAGTTGCTTGCGATCTATTGCTCGCTCGACGACCCGACGACAACTTGGGTGCGACCACTGGAGATGTTCAGCGGCGTCGTCGAGAGTCCGGAGGGACCGTTCCCGCGGTTCGAACTGACGGCTCCAGTCGACCGACGCCCACATAGCAGCCTGACCCGACTCCTACTTCGAGCGCTCGATCTAGCGGATCGACGCGCAGCGTCTGTAGCGGCGATCGCTGTCCGGTCCCCCCTGCGCAGGTCAGGCCCTCCCGTGCCGCGGCTGCGCGAACCGCTGTAAGTCGAGCATCCTCGAGCGTGCGGTCGGTCGAGGAGAGCGGCATCTATCGTCGCTATACGCGATCAGCCGCGAAGAACGACGCCTGCCGCGAGATCGCCCGCTTGCCCCACGCGCTCGCGATCGCGTACGCGATCAGCCGCTCCAGGTAGTCAGCCGGCTCCGGCTTCTCCACGCCCGCACGCGTGAGCACCTCGCCCGCCCGGTCGTCCATGAAGCGACAGCGCACGTCGAAGTACGGCGCGAAAGTCTCCGCTCCCGCCGGCAGCCCGCCTGAGGTCTCCTGCGGCGCGAAGCGCACCGGCGGGCGTCCGGTCAGCGAAGAGTGCAACTGCACGAGCTCGCCGGCGCTCAGCGCGCGCTCGCCTGCCACGAGGTTGTAGGTGCCGTGCGCCGCCTCGTCGTCGAGCAGCGCGAGAACGCCGTCGGTCACGTAGTCGACTGGTACGAAGTCCACGATCGTGTCCTCGCGTGCGGGCACCTCGTCGAGCAGCCCCCGTTCGAACGCGCGCATCGGCCAGTACAGGACATTGAACGCGGCCGTCCACCCGCTGCGGCTGTGACCCATCACGATGCTCGGGCGCGCCACCGCAAGCGGCAGATCATCTGCGCCGCGCAGCAGCAGCTCGGCCTCGTGCTTGGAGCGCTCGTAGGAGTTGCGGAACTCCTGGCCGACGTCGAGGTCGCGCTCGCCGAACTCGCCCGCGTGACGCCCGCTCACGTACGCCGTCGACACGTGCACCACGCGACGCAGCCTCCCGCCCGCCGCGATCTCCCGCGCCAGCTCGATCACGCGCTCGACGCCGCGCACGTTGATCTCGCGTGCCTCTTCCAGCGGCAGCTCGAACGAGATCGACGCCGCGCAGTGGACGATCCGATCGACCGAGCCCACCAGCCAGTCTCGGTCGCGCAGCGACAGCCCCAGCCCGGCCTCCAGCAGGTCCCCACGCACGGCCCGCACGCGCGTAGCCGCGGCCGGCGACTCGTCGTACAGGCGCGCCAGCACCTCCCTCAGCCGGTCGCGCGCGCCGTCATCGTCCTTGGCGCGCACGAGCACCGCGATCTGCTCGTCCTCGCGCTCGAGCAGGCGCGCGAGCGCGTCCATGCCCAGGAAGCCAGTCGCTCCGGTCAGCAGGATTGCGCCGCTCATGCGCCGTCGGCCGTCGGTGCGGTCGCTGGGCTCGCCGCCGGCGACGCGCAGCCCATCGCGTGGTAGCCGCCGTCCACGTGCACGATCTCCGCGGTGATGCCGCGGGCGAGCGGCGAGAGCAGGAAGCACGCCGCGTCCGCCACCGGTCCCGGGTCCTGCGTGTCCCACACCAGCGGCGCGGTCTGCGACCACACGTCCGCCAGCTGCGAGAAGCCGGGGATGCCACCTGCGGCGAGCGTCTCGATCGGGCCGGCCGAGACGAGGTTCACGCGGATCGCGCGCGGGCCCAGCTCCCGCGCGAGGTAGCGCGCCACCGCCTCCAGCGCGGCCTTGGCGACGCCCATCCAGTCATATGACGGCCACGCCATGCTGGCGTCGAAGTCCAGCCCGACCACGCCTGCACCGTTCGGCGCCGCCTCGAGCAACGGCAGCAGCTCCGCGACGAGCGCCTTCAGCGAGAACGCGCTCGTCTGGTAGGCGATCACCGCGCTCTCCAGCGGCGTGTCCATGAAGCCGCCGCCGAGCGCGTCCGGCGGCGCGTATGCGACCGCGTGCAGCAGCCCGTCCAGCGCTCCCCAACGCTCGTCCAGCTCGCCGCGCAGGCGCTCGACGTCCTCGGCGCTGTTCACGTCCAGCTCGAGCACCTCCGTACTCCTGGGCAGCTGCGCGGCGGCGCGCTCGGTCATGCGTTTTGTGCGTCCGAAGCCCGTCAGCAGCACCTCCGCGCCGAGCTCCTGCGCGCGCACGGCCGTCGCGAACGCGATCGAATGGCGGTCGAGCACGCCCGTCACGAGTATCCGCCGGCCCTGCAGCATCACAGCGGCAGCGCCGCGATCTCGCCGGGCGCGGCCCCGCCGGCGATCGGGTCGAACGGGCTGCGCGCCGCCCACTCGGGGTCGCAGTGCTGCGGATGCCAGTCGCCGGTGAGCGCGCTGAAGACGATCACGTCGGTGTCGCGCACCGTGCGCTGGGCGGACTCGAAACGCTGCCCCACCGATAGTCGCTCGAATGGATCTGACCAATGCATCGTTGCCTCCTCCTCTACAGCGGGATGTTGGTTGCGCGAGACTCGGGGCGGTGCACGCCCCCCAGGGCTTGCAGGCACGAGGCCACACGCGCGCGCGTCGAGTCGGGGGCGATCACCTCGTCGACGAAGCCGTCCGCGCTCGCGCCCTCGACCTGCAGCTGCTCGGACGAATACGCGCCAGCCAGCCGGCGCCTGTGCGCGGCCGGGTCATCCGCCGCAGCGATCTCGCGGCGGTTGAGGATGCCCACGGCCTGCTCGGCGCCCATCACGCCCAGCTCCACGCCCGGCCACGCGAACACGTAGTCCGCGCCCAGCGCCTTGGAGTTCATCGCGATGAACGCGCCGCCGAACGCCTTGCGCACGATCACCGTCACGCTCGGCACGCTCGCCTCCGCGAACGCGTGCACGAGCTTGGCGCCGTGGCGGATCACGCCGTCATGCTCCTGGCGCGATCCCGGCAGGAAGCCCGGGGTGTCGACGAGCACCAGCAGCGGCAGCCCGAACGAGTTGCACATGCGCACGAACCGTGCCGCCTTCTGCGCGGCGCCGGAGTCGAGCACACCGCCCAGGTGCCTGGGCTGGTTGGCGACGATCCCGATCGAGCGGCCGTCCAGGCGCGCGAACGCGCACACGACGTTGCGAGACCAACGTGCGCTGACCTCCATCAGCCGGCCGCCGTCGACCAGCGCGCTTGCCACGTGGCGCATGTCATAGACCTTGCGCGCCTGCGCCGGCACCACCCGATCGGGCGAGCCCCCGGGCGGTGCCACGCTCGGCCACATCTGCGCCGCCACGCCCGCGTGCTGGGGGAGGTGGTCGAGCAGGTCGCGTGCCAGCAGCGCGCCGTCGACCTCGGTGGGCGCCGTGAAGTGGCACACGCCGTTGCGCTCGTGCACGCCGGGGCCGCCCAGCGAGGCCATGTCCATGTCCTCGCCGGTGACCTCTGATACGACGCCCGGGCCCGTCAGGAACATCGACGCGCGTCCGGTCATGATCACGAAGTCGTTCAGCGCGGGGCCGTAGGAGGAGCCGCCGGCCGCCGGCCCGCACACGATCGATATCTGCGGCACCAGACCCGACAGGCGCACGTGCTCGCGGAAGATCGCGCCATAGCCGGAGAGGGCCGCGAGTCCCTCCTGCATGCGCGCCCCCGCGGACTCCACGAATCCCAGCACCGGCACACGCGCGCGGCCGGCCAGGCGCAGCACCTCGACGATCGACTGCGCGTGCGCCTCCCCCAGCGAGCCGCCTGCGAACGAGGCGTCCTGCGCGTAGCAGTACACCTGGCGCCCGTCCACGCGCGCGTGCGCCGCGAGCACGCCATCGCCAGGGCGCGCGCGCTCGCCCATGCGGCGCGAGCGCACCTGCGTGCGCAGCAGCTGCAGCGACCCCGGGTCCGCCAGCACCTCCAGGCGCTCGAGCGGGCTCAGCCGCTCATCGGGGCGCTCGAGCAGCGCGAGCGTCATGCGTCCTGCAGCATCGGGGTCACGCCGCCTCCAGGCACAGCACCGCGTTGTGCCCGCCGAAGCCGAACGAGTTGGACAGCGCGAGCATCGGCCGCTCGCCACCCGCCGTGGCCGCGTCGCCGCCGTGGGCGGAGCCGTTGGCTCGATCCCCACTCACCACGAGCGGGCGCGCGGCGCGCGGGACGTAGTCGAGGTCCAGGCCCGCTTCGGGCTCGGACAGGCCGAGCGTGGGCGGCGCGATGCGGTCGCGCAGCGCCAGCAGCGTGGCCACCGCCTCGACCGCGCCGGCGGCGCCCAGCAGGTGCCCGATCGCCGACTTGGTCGAGGACACCGGGATCCGCTGCGCATGCTCGCCCAGGGCGAGCTTGATCGCCTGCGTCTCCGCGCGGTCGTTCATCGGCGTCGAGGTGCCGTGGGCGTTGACGTAGTCGATCTGCTCGGCAACGACGCCGGCGTCGGCGAGCGCGGCGCTGATCGCCGCGGCCTGCCCGCGGCCGTCGTCGCGAGGAGCGGTCAGGTGGTGCGCGTCGGAGCTGGCGCCGTAGCCCCTGATCCTCCCCAGCACGCGCGCACCGCGCGCACGGGCCGCCTCGTCGCGCTCGAGCACCAGCACGCCAGCGCCCTCGCCCATCACGAAGCCGTCGCGGCGCGCGTCGAACGGGCGCGAGACACCGGTCTGCGAGAGCGCGTCCAGCGCGTTGAAGGCGGCCCATGCCAGTGGCGTGAGACCGGCCTCCGAGCCGCCCGCGACGACCGCGTCCGCTTCGCCCGCCTGGAGCATGCGCAGGGCGCTGCCGATCGCATGCGCCCCGGAGGCGCACGCCGAGCTCACAGCGAACGACGGACCGCGCAGGTCGTGGCGCATCGACAGCGCGCCCGCGCCCGCGTTGCTCATCATCAGCGGCACCGACAGCGGCGAGACGTACTTCGCCCCGCGCTCGCGCAGCGCGTCGTGGCCGTCGACGAGCGTCTGGATGCCGCCGATGCCCGTGCCGAGAACGCAACCGACGCGCTCGGGATCGTATGGAGCCCGCCCACCCCGCCCATCCCCCCAGCCGGCGTCGTCGAGCGCCTCGGCGCACGCGGCGAGCGCGAGCTGCGTGAAGCGATCGGCGCGCCGCGCGTCCTTGGCGGAGAGGAACTCCTTGGGGTCGAAGTCCGCGCACGCGCCCTCGCCGCCTGCGATCCCGCACTCGCCCGCGCACCAGCGCTCGTGCAGCGTGCGCGCGCCGACGCCGAGCGGCGTGACGGCGCCGACGCCGGTGACGACGATCGCGTCCGCGTGCGCGGTGAGAGCCATCGCCTGCCCCTACAGCCGCGACGCGATCAGCTGCACGGCATCCTCGACGGTCTTGACCTCGGCCACGTCGGAGCCCTTGAGCTCGACGCCGAACTGCTCGTGCACGATCTGCGAGAGCTCGGCGAGGTCGAGCGAGTCGATGTCGAGCGCCTCGAACGTCGCGTCGGGGGTGATCTGGTCGGGGTCGGCGCCGAACGTCGCAAGCGACTCGATCACGACCTTTTCGACCTGCTCTGTGCTTACAGCTGTGCTCATGTGCGTCCTTTCGGTGATTGATTTGTTTGAGATG
Organism: Solirubrobacteraceae bacterium; assembly: GCA_050012835.1. Classification (GTDB taxonomy): domain Bacteria; phylum Actinomycetota; class Thermoleophilia; order Solirubrobacterales; family Solirubrobacteraceae; genus Palsa-744. The sequence goes on from JBEKGK010000178.1 coordinate 6,942, forward strand.
GGATGGCGCGTCGGCGCACGCGGGCGAGTGCGAGGGCACTCGGGGCAAGTGGATGGCGGCGCTGGCTAGGCACTGAGGCCGCCGTCCACGTACAGCGTGGTGCCGGTCACGTAGCCGGCCTGCTCGGAGGCGAGGAAGCGCGCGCACGCGGCGACGTCCTCGGGGGAGCCGGTTCTGCGGGCGGGCACGGCGCGCAGCAGCTCGCCGTCCAGGTCGGCGGTCATGTCCGTGTCGATCAGCCCCGGCGCGATCGCGTTGACGGTCACGCCGCGGCGTGCGACCTCGACGGCGATCGTCTTGGTCATGCCGATCAGCCCGGCCTTGGCGGCCGCGTAGTTGGCCTGCCCGGCGTTGGCGCGCGGCCCGACGACGGAGGCGAGGTTGATCACGCGCCCGAAGCGCTCGCGGATCATTCCCCGCAGCGCGCGCCTGGTCGCGCGAAACGCTGCAGACAGGTTGGTGTCGATCACGTTGCCCCAGTCGGAGTCCGTCAGCGAG
>JBEKGK010000179.1:0-7308 GCA_050012835.1 Solirubrobacteraceae bacterium
TAACCGGAGCGGACGGGCAGGCTTCGCTGCTCGGCTGGCGGCGCGCGGAACTGCGGCTCCAGCGGAAGGGTGCGGACCGGCTGGCGTCGCAACGGCAGGCGCATCTTCAGCCGATACCAGAGGTGATAGGGGACGTGGCGCCGCATGTACGGGGCCGCGCGCGCGACCGCCTCGTCGTGCGAGATCGAGCGGCCGTGCACCCGCAGCCGAAGAGCTTCGCACTCGAGCAGGCATTGGTCGAGCCAGGTCGCGGTCTTTTGCTCCTCGTGCACGCGAAAGGCGCCGAGGAAGCGCGGCAGGCGCACCATCTTGGCGCCGCTGTCGCGCAGGCGCAACAGCAGATCCCAATCCATCGCGAAGCGCAGGCTCGCATCTATGTGACCGCCTGCCGCCTCCCAGGCGCTGCGTCGCCAGAACAGCGTCTCCTGCGGAACGAAGTCCAGCAGGGTCAGCTCCTCGTCGTCGTGGCGGGGCAGGATCTGGCTGCCGATGTGGCCGTCGTGCTCGTCGATCATCATGCGATGGCCATATACGACGTCGACCTCCGGGTGGGTCGAGAAGTAGCCGGCGACGTACGCCAACGCCCCCGGCAGCAGCAGGTCATCGGAGTTGAGGTAGGCCATGATCTCTCCGGAGGTGCGCGCGAACCCGCGATTGATCGCGTCTGCCTGGCCTTCGTCAGGCTCGGACACCCAATCGGTCAGGGAACCCTCGAAGCGGTGCAGAACCTCGATCGTCTCGTCCGTCGAGCCCCCATCCTGAACGACGTACTCGAGCGCCGGGTAGTTCTGGTTGACCACGCTGTAGAGCGTGCGCTCCAGGAAGTGCCCCTGACCGAACGAGGGCGTGACGATCGAGATCGTGGGAGCGGGATCCGGCGCGTCGGTGGTGAAATAGCTGGTGGGCACCACCAGCGGAACGGGCGGGTGCTGGCGCAGGACGCCAAGGCGAGGTCTCGTCAACTCCTGCACCCGCTGAATCAGGTGGAACCGCTCGCGGCGCTTGACCGCTGCGAGGTCAGCGCGCAGGAAGTGCTCGACGTCGAGCATGCGCCCCTCGACCAGGACCATGCGGGCGGCGATCGGATGCACAGGCTGGCCGTGCTCGTCGAGCGTCGGATCTAGATCGTTGCGTGCCGACTCGAGCCGCTCTCGGTATTCGCCCAGCACGTCGGCGAGATGCAGCTGTTCGTGGCTCTTCACGGCCGAAACTGTAGCTGCTGGGCGTGCGTCATCCCACCACCCGCCTTGAGTAGGATCCTCTTCGTATGCCGGCCCCGCGCGATTGGATATCATCGCCTTGATGCCAAGTTCGCCCAGAGGCGCGCCTGCTGACATGCCGCAGCTCAGCCTTTCGGGAAAGCGGGTGCTTGTGACGGGCGGAGCGGGTTTCCTCGGCGCACCTGTTTGTCGCCTGATCCGGGAGCGCGGCGCCGCGGACGTGGTAGTCCCGCGACGTGCCGAATACGATCTCACCGACGCGGGCGCGGTCACGGCGCTGTTCGAGCAATCTCAGCCGGACGTGGTGCTTCATCTGGCGGCGGAGGTGGGTGGAATCGGCGCCAACCGCGACAACCCGGGCCGTTTCTTCTACGCGAACATGGCGATGGGGCTGAACATGGTGGAGCAGGCCCGGCTGTCGGGGGTGCAGAAGTTCGTCCAGGTGGGGACGGTGTGCTCCTATCCCAAGTTCACGCCCGTCCCGTTCTCCGAGGCGAGCCTGTGGGATGGCTATCCGGAGGAGACGAACGCGCCCTACGGCATCGCCAAGAAGGCTCTGCTCGTGATGCTGGGCGCCTACCGCGAGCAGTATGGCTTTCCCGGCATCTTTCTGATGCCAACCAACCTGTACGGTCCGCGCGACAATTTCGATCCGAGCTCCAGCCACGTGATCCCCGCCCTGATTCGCAAGTGCGAGGAGGCGCGCATCGCCGAGGAGCAGAGCATCAGCTGCTGGGGCACAGGCAGCGCTTCGCGTGAGTTCCTCTACGTGGACGATTGCGCTGAGGCGATCGTGGCAGCGACCGAGCGCTACGACAGCCCTGAGCCGGTCAACATCGGCGTCGGCAAGGAGATCACCATTCGCGACCTGGTCGAGCTGATCGCGCAGGCTACCGACTTCAACGGTGAAATCCGCTGGGACACCAGCAAGCCGGACGGCCAGCCTCGTCGGGTGCTGGACACATCGAGAGCCAGGGAGCAGATCGGCTTTCAGGCCTCAACGTCATTTGCGGACGGCCTGCGAGTGACCGTCGACTGGTTTCGCGAGCATCTGGGCGCGGCTGAGCGCGCCCGAGCCAGCTGACGCGCGCCAGTGAAACATGTCTACGTGCCAATCACACAGCCTTGGCACGAGGAGCTTCCGCTGGAATGGTCACGTCCCGAGTTGCTCGACGAGCCTCTCATTCGAGCCGTATTCATCGCGTCTCACCGACCGCTGGTAAACCGACTGCTCACCGAGGGGCTTCCGGCGAGGCAGGTGCACGAGGTTGCCGAATTAGACCATAGCTAGCCATCACGGGACGCGAGCTTCAGTGCCGCCAGCTCGGCGTCCCGCTTCTTCAACTGCGCGGTCGTGGCCTCGAGCGCCTGCAGGCGCAGCTCCGCAGCCTCCTTGAGCTCGTCCACCAAGGCAAGCCTCTCGCTGGCGGCCCGCTTGAGCTCGTCCACCAGGGCAAGTCTCTCGCTGGCGGCCCGCTTGAGCTCATCCACAAGCGCCAGACGCTCACTCGCAGCGTGCATGTAGGCCTGCCCGACGCCTACCGCCCGCTCTGCCAGCCTGCTCGCGCTGGCAAGCACCGCAGGCAGCAACCGGTCGAGGACGCTGTCATGCAGAAAGACGAGATTGCCCATGGCTCCACGCTCGACCGTCGCGTCATCCCACTTGATCGTCACGAACTCTCCACGGTGAATCACAAAGGCATAGTGCGTAAAGCCTCGGCTGCGGAGCGCAGCGGTCATCTCCTCCGGTGTCCAGGGGCATACGCCCAAGCCATTGGGCAGGTCCGTCCAGTGCTCGACCATCACGATTTCGGCCTCGAGCGAGCCCATGCCCTGCACGACGGCGAGATCGTGTCCCTCGGTGTCGATCTTGACGATGCCGACGCGTGTCGGTATATCCCCCGCATTTACTAGCGAGCGTAGCGAGCGCAGCTTCACGGACAGGGTCTTCTCCCACGCGATCTCCGAGGTGTCCGCGCGCTGCAGAAGGGTGTGCCCAAACGGCAGCGTGGTACCGTTGCGATCGCTCGATACGTGTAGCTCACCCGTGCCCTCGCGGTCGCTGATTGCGTACTCGTGAACAGTTACGCGTGGGTCGTCGGCGAATCTTGCTCGCAAGACGTTGACGTTGTCGGGATGCGGATCAAAGGCGTGGAGCGTATCGATGCCCTGATCCAACATGTGGGCAGACACGGCCCCCAGCTCAGCGCCCACGTCAATCATCGTACGCTGCCCCAGACAGGTCAGCATCTCACTCAGGAACACCAGCTCGGCGTCCTGCTCGTAGACATCCATTGACCTACACTCTACCCGGCGTCGTCGTGCCCGATGCGGGCTCGACGGGCCGTGGCGCCTGGGCATCGGCTGGGCCGCGGCCGCATGTGCCCCAGTATGCTGCCGCGTCGTGCGCCTGTCCCTGCACCGGACCACCACAGCTGGTCGATGACTGCATTTACGTTGACAGTCGCGATCTTCGCGGCATTTTGGCTGATCGGCTTCGCGTCGCTGGCGGCCGTGCGCGCCGATACGACCGCGCTGCGTGTGACCCTCACCGCACCTGTTCTCGGGTCGTGTGTGGTGCTGCTGCCGGCATTCGTCCTCAGTCACGCAGGCATCGGGATCGAGCATGTCGCGCTGCCACTGCTGGTTGTTTTGCTGGTCGCCGCCGTGAGCGCGCTCGTAATACGGCGACCCACGCTGCCGGTGACCGTGGTCCCTGTCCTCGCCGTCTGCCTGCTCGGTCTCCTGCTGACTGCCCAGCCGATGCGGGAATTCGGCTTCCACTGGCTGGCAAACGCCAACGCGGACATGGCGAACTACACCCTCTCGGCACAAGAGCTTGTTCACCACGGGCTGCTGGCGCCGTTCGATCTCCGTGGTCTCACGCGCGGCACGGACTATGCGACGTCGCTCATCGCTCTGCACCTGCTCGGGTCGCGGCCCGGCGCAGATCTGATGTTGGCATCGGTGTCGGCGGCAACGGGACGTCTTCCTTACGAAATCTTCATGCCGGTGATCTTCGCCCTCAATCTCTGTGGCGTGTGCGCCGTTGGGGCGCTTGCGATGCAGGCCTCGCGTCGCTGGTGGGCGGCAACGATCGCGGCCCTGCTGATCGTCCTATCGCCCCTGGCGACGCTGGGCGTGCTGCAGCAGTTGATCGCGCAGGTTTGGGGGCTGGCGATCGGCGCGGCGCTGTTCGCACTCTTGATGCGCTCCGATCTGCACCGTCGCGATGCAAGTCGAGGTACCGGGCGTATCTCCGACACGATCCTCATCGCCGTCCTGTTTGTCGGGCTCCTGATCGTCTACGTCGAGCTGGCGGCGGCGTTGGCGGCTGCTTACGGACTCTATCTGCTGGTCCTCGCATCTCGAAGGGAGCTGGGAGTGAAGGTCGCGGTGCGGGTATGGCTCCCCGCCGCGCTGGTCGCGGCCGTCGTGCTCACGGGCTACCTGCCGACCGAGCTCCGGTACGTGGTCAGCCAGGCTGGGACCGGCAGCGGCGGGAGTGGAGGGGCCGCCCCGCTGTTCGGTTACGCGCTCGTGCCCACCGCGCTCCCGGCCGTACTGGGTCTCCAGGAGCTCAGGCCGCTGATCGTCGCGCCCAACCTCGAACTCTCGGTCGCCCTCGCCGGGATTCTTCTGATCGCCATCCTCATCGGTGCCGTGTTCAGCGCGCGCCGCGGCGTGGGAGCCGCCGTCGTGCTGTTGGCCTTCACCGTGCTCGGCGGAGTGCTGGCGTCACACAGCGCTGACTTCGGCATGTACAAGCTCTACCTGTACCTCCAGCCGTTCCTTGCGGCTCTGGTTGCAGTCTGGCTCGCAGCAGATCGCAAGTACCTGCGGCTGCTGCTGCTGGTCCCTGTGGTGGCGCTGATTCCCGCCCAGTTGTCGACGCAGCACGCGCTGGTCGTCGCGAGTCGTAACCCGGTCGAAGTACCGCACGCTTCGGCGTCTGATCTGCTTCCGGCGTTTCGCCAGGATGCGGCCAATACGCACGGCCCGATCATTGCGGCCTCCGAAGACTCGACGCTGCTTGAGCTCGAGGCCGAGAGCGCGCCGGGCCGATCCATCTTCTTCCCGAGCAGGGTGCTGTTCAGACGTCTGCTCACCCCGGCACTCGCGGGGGCTGCCGTTCATAGAAGAGAGTCGGCCGCGAGAGCCACCATCGCCGACACATCGCACGCGTTCGACCTCCATGCCGCCGGTGCCGTGAAAGTTGACACCTTTGAAGAAGATCCCCGCGTCTCGGAGAGCCTTGCCAGCCCGTCGTGCCAGCTGGCCCTCCCGAGCGGCACCGAGATCCCGCTCAACCGCCGCACGCTGCCAGAGGGCTCTCCGAGCTTGTATTGGGCACCTTGCTCTGCCGCCCACAATTTGCTCACGTTCACAAACTCGAAACTCGGCGAGCCATACTATTTGAGTGAGAATCGGCGGACGGTCGGTTACTACCAGCTTGAGGCCGACCCGTATTACCCTGGACGGACGTTTGCGGGCTTCGGACGATATGTCCTCATGCGGGTCTATGGTCCTGAGCACGGCGCAAGGCTCGAGCTTGATTTCACCACCACGCTCCGCCAGAACGGCTCCAACCGTCTACCGTCGGTAGCGGTCGTGGGGAGCTCGCGGATGCCGTTGCCGCTTGTCGGCCGGGGATCAGCGCGCGTGTTTTCAGGTCCGCTGCAGTTCCAGGTGATCGACGGTGCGCCCTACGTACTGTTGGATGCCGGGGAAGAAGGTGTTCGTTTTCACTCCAAGCGAACCGGCTTGGACGGGCTCTACGGCAGCTCGATACCACTCGATCCGCGTTTGCTGACTTCATACGTCCGGAACATCTCACTCATCAGCGAAGCCGAATACTCTCTTCTCAGCCCGCCGTCGGCGCTCAGCATCTTCCCCACTGACCTGGCCAACGAAGACCTCGAGTACTCCGGCATCTACGAGGACGGCTGGGTGGCCGAAGACTCCTACGCGGTGCTCGCTGGAGGGCCAGCAGCGAATCTGGAGCTGCGCGCTGGTGTGCCGCCTGGCGCGGGCAAGCATCTGACGGCGCTCGTCGACGGGCGCGTCGTGGCGTCCGTTGCGGCCCCGCCCGGCCTGCTCAACGTGAGCGTGCACGTGCCCGCATCGAGCACGAGCCGTCGCGTCGAACTGCGCTTCGCGAAGTCGATCAAACTGCACGCGCCGGATCTCCGTCCGGCGTCGGCGCACTTGATATTCCTTGGCTTTGTCCCGTCGAGCTCGTGATCGTGAGAGCGTCGCGCGCTCAGTTCATCCAGCCAGCGCTCAGATGCGGGGACGCATCGTCAACCCGATCACGAGGTTGGCCGTGGTGATCGGCACGCGCAGCGGAAAGTACTGACGCTCGAGGATCTCGAAGTGCTCGGCCAGCTCGGCCGTGATTTCACTCGGAACATTGATGTGCTCGGACTTGACGAACCAGTCGTAGCTGACTTTGTAGCGACGTTCGAAGATCCGCTGCGCGCTGATTCTCCTGGCCAGCCCGTACGCCAGCCCGCCCTCGCACGGAATCACCGCGACGAGTCGCCCGTCGTCCTTGAGCACTCTGCGCAGCTCCGTGACCGCGGAGGGCAGATCGGGAAGATGCTCGAGCACATGGATGGCCAGTGCCCGGTCGAAGCTCGAGTCCGCCAGCGGCAGTCGCTGCTGGCAGTCGCCCACGATCGTCTGCACCTGCGGGTACTTGCGTTTGATGGCCTCAGCCATCTCCGCGCGGAGCTCAACGGCGCAATAGTCTTCGTCTTGGTATGGCTCGAATGCCAGGTGCTCGCCGAGGCCCGCGCCGATCTCGAGCGTCTTGCATCCGGCAGCCGCGCTGCGAGCGGCGTATCCGTGGTTGAAACGCTCGATGACCGAGTAGTGGCCCGGCAGGACTTCGTGCCAGTGACGCATGAAATCGTCGCGGATACGTTCCTGCTCGGGGCTCAGCTGGGGCACCGTCTTTGGCCATGAGGTCTCCGCGGGCATGGGCGGCTGTAGACTACCCGGCCCACATGGAGGGGAGCGAGCACAGCACCCGCTACATGGCCGCAGCGTCGACGCTCGCGCAGGCTGTGGAAGCTGGCCAGAT
>JBEKGK010000180.1:0-7268 GCA_050012835.1 Solirubrobacteraceae bacterium
GAACGTCCCTCCAACACATGCGCCTCGACCAGATACCGCGCCATCTCCACAGAAGACCCCCATCACGTTGGTGTCTCCTATGTCCTGACACATGTGTCGCCTATCAGCTGCAACCACACACCGTCCGCCGCTTCTCCCGACCCGCCACTCCACCCGGCCCGCCCTACCGCCGCTCCTCGCTGGGCACCTCGCCCGACTCGTCCGCGAGGCCCGGTGGCGGCCAGGACCCGCACCAGTTGTCGCGCGCGCCGTCCAGCGTGACCGTCGAGCCGCTGAACGCGCGGCCCAGCGGCGACGCCAGCAACGCGATCAGCCACGCGTGCTCGGAGACCGTTCCCAGCCGCTGCAGCGGCACTGTGCGCGCGGCGCCAGCGCGCACGCTCGCCGGATACTTGGCCAGCACCTCCGTGTCGAAGTGCCCGGCAGCTACCGCCGTCACGCTCACGCCCGTGTGCTGCCAGCGACCCGCGAGCTCTCGCGTGAGCGCCTCTACGGTCGCGCGCGCTGAGCCCGAGTGCGCCATGCCCGGCATCCCGTGATGGGGCGACAGCGTGACGTTCACGACCGTACCCGCGCCCGCCGGCTCAAGCGCCAGCTCGAACGCCGTCTCGGCCATGTTCAGCATGCCTTCCACGTTCAGTCGCCACACCGCCCGCCAGCCCTTCGCCGCTATCAGCTCCGCCGGGCTGAAGAACTGGCCGCCCGCGTTGTTGACCAGCACGTCCAGCCGCCCGCGGCGCTCGAGCACCGTCTGCACCAGCCGCTGCGCCTGCGCGCGCTCGCGCACGTCGCACGCCACCCAGTCAGCCGTCCCCGCCGCCTCGCCCACGGACGGCCCTGCGTGCGCACCAGCGTCCGCGTCAGCCACAGCGCCCGAGCCCGCAAGCTCGCCGATCTCCGCCGCCGCCTGCTCGAGCACCTCGCTTCGCCGCCCCGCGATCGTCACGCTTGCCCCGCAGCGCGCCAGCTCCAGCGCTGTGGCCTTTCCGAGGCCCGTGCCGCCGCCCGTGACGAGCACCACCCGACCGCTCAACAGCCCCGGCGCAAACACCTGTGAATGCTCGCGCGCGCCATCCATTGAGGCGATCATAAGCGTCCGTCCCCGAACACCTCTAGGGTAGGTGCGTGCCCCACAGACTGCTGGTCTTCGTTTCCGGGCTCACCGTCGGCGACTACCTGCTGTGGAACTGGTCGCTGAGCGGCAACCACGACGTGCTCGCGCTCGTCTCCGGTCTGACGCTGCCGCCGCTGGCGGTCGCCTGTCTGTGGCTGCTCGCAATGAGCGCCGCTCGCCTGATCGCCCGCACCGCCCGTCGCCCGTCAGGGCGCGCCGGTCGAAGCGCACGCGGCGAGCGCGAGCATCCTCGCCGCGCGGCCGCAGCCGGTCTGCCGTTGGAGGAGCCTCCCACCTCGCCCACCCCCGCCGGCAGCTCATCCCGCAAGCTCGCTGCTTGAGCGGCGCCCCGAGCCGGTGAGCGACCACCGCAGGCGCGCGCTTCCCGGCTCCACGCGCGTTCGCGCTGCGCTTGGCGCGCTCGTCGTGCTGCTCGCCGCCGCCGCACTCGGCGGCTACCTGTACGAGCGCCACCGCACAGGCAGCATCTACCACCCGCACGCCCGCTTCGTGCCTCAGCCGACGCCCACGCTGCCGGCCCGCGGCCCCGCGCGGTTCGCCTGGCCGTTCTATGGCTACGACCAGGACCACACACGTTTCTTCCCCGCGCCCGCCCGCGTGCGCCCTCCCTTCAAGCGCCTGTGGGTGCATAACAGCGGCGCGCTGCTGGAGTTCCCGCCGGTGATCTACGGCAACTACATCTTCCAGATCGCCGACGACGCCGTGCTCATCGCGGTCGACAAGCGCACAGGGCACGTCCTCTGGTCACGGCGCCTGGGCCAGTTGTCGGCATCTTCCCCGGCCGTCACCGCCAACACCGTCTACGTGACCATCCTCTCCAGCGGACATCACGCCAACCCGGGACGCGTGATCGCCCTCAACAGCGCCAACGGGTCGATCCGCTGGTGGCGCGGCCTGCCCAGCCCCAGCGAGTCCTCGCCCCTGCTCGACCACGACCACCTCTTCTTCGGCTCTCAGAGCGGGCTCGTGTACGCGCTCAACGACCGCAACGGAGCCGTCGTATGGACCTACCATGCCGCCGGCGCGGTGAAGGCCAGCCCCACCCTGTCTGACGGCGTCCTGTACTTCGGCGACTACTCCGGCCACGTACAGGCCGTCTCCGAGCAGACCGGGCGGGCGCTGTGGGTCAGCAGTTCCGAAGGCGCTCTGCTCGGCAGCGGAACCTTCTACTCCACCGCCGCCGTCGTCTACGGACGCGTCTTCCTGGGCAACACCGACGGCCGTGTCTACGCCTACGACGCCTCCACCGGGAAGCTCGACTGGGCCGTGCAGACGGGCGCCTACGTCTACGCCTCGCCAGCCGTCACGTCCGCCCCAGGCATCGGGCCGACCGTCTATCTCGGCTCCTACAACGGCACCTTCTACGCGCTCAATGCCCGCTCCGGCCAGATCAGCTGGCGGTTCAACGCCCATGGGCGCATCTCCGGCTCGGCGACCATCGTCGGGCGTATCGTCTACTTCGCCGACCTCGGCCATCACCGCACCTACGGCCTTGGGATCTCCACCGGCCACGTGCTGTTCGAAATGGGCACCGGCGCGTTCGACCCGGTGATCAGCGACGGCACCAACGTCTACCTGACCGGCTACAGCGGCCTCTACGGGCTCGGGCCCGACTAGCGCTGGCCCGGGTTCGCGAGCACGTGCGCGAGCAGGTTGCGAGTCATCGCCACTACGCGCGGATCCGGAGCCGAGGGCACGTCGGGCGAGGCCTGGGGAATGGGCGAGAGCCCGTACTCCCAGCCGAGCGTCCCCGTCGCGAACACGACCGCGCCCGAGCGCGCCGTGTAGAGCGTCGTCTCGGACACCCTGCCGCGAGCCGGCGACGGCTCGGCCTCCGAGCCACACCGCACGCCCGTCCCCGCACCTACCAGCACCGTGCCCCGAGGTGTCGCCGGCGTGCGTTCGTCGAGCTCGTAGCCCACGATGCCCGGGATGCTCGTCGCAGCGGTGATTCCCGTCCCGGCGAACAGCCACCCCGGCCGCAGGCTCGGCGACGGCCTCCACGCGTAGTAGCGGTAGACCGGTGGCCCGAGCACCGGCACCCGGGGGGTGATGCAGCCGTCGTAGGCGCTGCCCACGAGCCGCGCGCCGCCGAGCAGGAACAGGCCCGTCGGCTGCGCGCGGTCGGGGTCCAGTGCGGCGAACTCCTTGTAGGCGACGATCCGGTGGTCGGGCTCGCCCGCCTGGCTGGAGGCCGCCGTCGCCGGCGCGAAGCGAACTCGCCAGGCCATCGTGTCGGAGCTGATGAAGATCAGGCTCGTGCCGCCGTCGCGAGCGCGGGCGAACGCGCGCTCGTCGCCCGCGGACCAGTACTCGGAGTGGCCCACGTCGATCAGCGCCCGCGGGTGGGTGGGTCCCAAGACCTGCGCGGGGTCGCCGTCGATCGACTCGATCGTCGTGTACCCGACCGGATAGCCGTAGCGCTCCAGGAAGCGCACCATCGCCACGTCGCGAATGAAGAACTGCCCCGCGCCGGTCTGACTTTCGTACGGTCGGTCATAGGACACTTCCACGCCCTGCGTCGTCCCGGTCACGCCCACGCGCCTGCGCCCGCCCGGGTACAGGCTGTCTCCTCCCCAAGCGTTGTATGCCTCGTAGCTGGCCGTCGGTATCTCGACGAGCAGCGGCGTCGGTCGCGAGGGGCGCAGCACGAACAGGCAGTCGCTCTGCGCGCCCGTCGAGGCGTGCAGCTTGACGAGGTATACGCCGCTCGCCAGCGCCGTGGGGATCGGGAACGTGAGCGTGGCGTGCCACCGGCACTCGGTCAGGCCCGTCGCGAAACGGTGCGCGCACGGCGGCTGGCTCCTCGCCGGCAGCGGCGCGCTCTGCAGGACGAGCCTGCCGCCCCGGCCCCCGTACCAGCCCATGCGATACACCTGCACCGTGACCGTGCGCGCGTGCGGCGCGCTCACGTAGACGCTCTCCGACTCGCCCGCCGCGATCGCCTGCTCGGCCACATACCCGGAGATCGCGCCGCGAGCCGCCCCGCCGATCAGATGCGACGGGCCGGGCAGCCGCCACGCGGTCGTGCCCGCCGCGCGGTTCTCGACCGCAACCGACGGCGGCGCGCCCTCGGTCCGCACCAGCCAGCGGTAGGACGCGGATGCGCCCTCGCGCTGCGACGCCGACTGCGACCCGGAGCCGTCTCCAGAGCTCACATGCACCCCGTCGGGACTCGCGTGCGATCCGCCTGCGGCGCTCTTGTGTGATCCGCGCGCAGCGCTCCCGCAGCCCGCGGCCACCGCCACGCACAGCAAACCAGCGCACAGCGCGCGCGCACGTGTGACGGGAGATCGCACGAGCGTTCGCAGCTGACGACCTTCTCACAAAGACCGGCTCGAGCTGCACGAGCCGCCCGATCCAAAGGCGCGCGCGAGCGAGAAGCTGGCCGTGACGACCGCCGTGCCCGGCTCGCTCAGGCTGACCGCCGTCCAGCCGCCGGGCGCCTGCGCCACGCAGCCGCTTCCCCGGGTGATCGTCCAGTAGCGGGTGAAGTGCACGCGCACGAGGAAGTTGCCCGGCGCGCTTGCGCTCAGCGCGAACGAGTCGTGCCCCAAGGACGTCAGCCGTCCGGGGCCGGATGCGAGCGGTGTGGCTGCGAGCACCCGGAATATGCGCCAGTGCGCGCTCGCGAACACCTCGCGCAGGTACGGCAGCCCGCGACGGATCAGCCGTCCCTCCTGCGCGCTGGAGGGATCCAGCGGCACGTCCGGGAGCGCCACGTAGGCGACCGCCTGCTGGCGCAGCCAGCGCTCATAGCCGGCCGCCGTCAGGCCGTGAGCGAGCAGCGCGCCGTCGTAGCGGGCTTCCATCTGCTTGTCCCAGCCGCGCGCCAGCGACACCGTCGGCGCGAGCAGCGCAGCCTCCCAGTGCGAGCGCGTCAGCGGCACCTCCACGCGCACCGGCGAGCCGGGCGGAGCCTCGACACGGGCGACGAAGCGCTCGACCGGCACGTAGTAGGCGGCGCTGGTCGCTTCGCTGCCGGCGACCGCCAGCGTCTCGCGCGCCGGGCCCCACACCACCCACACCGCGGTCACACACAGCGCCACCGCGGCCGCCGGCGTCAGGCGCCCACGCGGGAGCGCGCTCGCACCGTTGCCCGGTGACGCAGCCAGCCGCGCGCACAGCAGCAGCGGCCCCGCCAGCAGCACCGCATAGCGCTCGATGTTGCTGCCCATCGGCGAGTGCACCGCCAGGCACGCCACGCACGCCAGCGCATACACGCACGCACCGATGCGCAGCAGCCGCGCCGCCCGTGGCAGCGCCCACAGGAACGCCGCCACAACCAGCATCGTCGCCGCGAACGACAGGATCGGATAGGGCTCGTAGCCGCCTTCGGGGAACAGCGCCGCCACCACCAGCACCACAACCGCGGCCGGCCCCGCCAGCACCAGCAGCACACGCGGCGCGCGCCACGCAAGCGCCACCGACAGGCCCGCCAGCCCCAGCAGCACAGCCGCGACCGGGCTCGCCGTCGCGCACAGCGCCGCCAGCAAGCCCGCCCACAGCCAGCGCTCGCGCGCCAGCGCCAGCCCCGCGGCGAGCGCCAGCGAGACGCCCAGCGCGAACGTCAGGCGCCCGATCCAAACGTCGCCGAGCGCTGCCACCGCGAACAGTGCGCCACCCCAGCGCGCGTCGCGCCCGTACGCCGGGCGCAGCAGGCGCGCGAACAGCATGCTCGACGCCAGAACGCACAGCGCCCCAAGCAGCCGCATGCCCAGCAGCGACGCCAGCGGCGGGTAGATCAGGCTGTATCCCGGCAGGCTGTGACCGTCGTACCAGTGCTCGTCCCACATCGCGAAGCCGAGCTGACGAAAGAGGCCCACGCGGTAGACCTGCGCCGCGAGGTCCGGCGTGCGCGGATCGACCGCCAGCCACACCACGATCAACGCCACCGTCAACAGCGCCAGCCCGAGCGGCACGCCGGATGCCGACGCACCGCCCGCATGCTCGGTGGGAAGATCGACCGGGGTCCGGTGTGCTACCCCACCGGACCCCGGTACATCCGCCGAGATCACGGCGGGGTCGCACGACCGTGAACAGTCCGGGGGCGCGGAAGTAGCTGTGCTTCTGCTGGGCACGCCAAGATAATGACGCCCATGACCACCACCGCCGCCCGCAACGCGCTCCGCCGTACCGGCAAAGCAGCGCTTATCCCGGCGGCGATCTGCGCGGCTCTCGCCGCGAGCGGCTGCGGCACGAGCCAGCCACGACCGATCCTCGCGAGCGAGCTCGCCGAAGCGCAGACGTTCCCCTACTACAGGGTCTACTGGGTCGGCCCGACGTTCGACGGACGCCAGCTCACCGCCGCCGACGGCCTGAAGGGCTACATCACCACCGTCGGCGACAGCGTCTACTACGGCAACTGCGTCCAGAGCAAAGGCATCTTCGGGGGCGGCAGCTGCCAGCTGCCGCTGCAGGTCACCACGGTCGTCTACGGGCTGCACTCCAACCGCGCGCTCGGGCCGCAGAGCAACATGCTCGTGCGTGGCGTGCCGGCGACCGTCTACGACGAAGGCCACGCGATCGAGATCTACACCGGCAGGGTCGCAATCGACATCTTCTCCGACACGTTCGCCCACGCGCTGCAGGCGAGCGACGAGCTGCATCCGCTGAACGCGCCGGGCTCAGCCTCCGGCCCGCTGCCGCCCCCCGTCTACTGCCCTGGTCTGTACGGAGCCCAGAGCGCAAGCCTCACGCGCGTGATGGCCAACCTGCCCCGCCACGTATGCCAGCAGACCGCCGTCCAGCAGGCTTACACCAAGGCGATCACCGGCTAGGCGCAGCACCGCGCGCCCAGCGCCATGACCACGTCTGCGGCTAACCCGGAACTACCGGCGTGACCGGCTTGCCGATCTCGCGGCGCAGGCTGAGGAAGGCGATCGACCCGATCACCGCCGGAAGCCACAGCGAGATCGCGCGGTAGACGACCACCGCCGCGATCACCAGCGATGCCGGACGGACGTCGAACAGCAGCAGCATGCCGACAAGCCCGCCTTCCACCGCCAGGAAGCCACCCGGAATGGGAAGCGAGTTGGCGAGCATGCCCACGAGGTAGGACATCGCGACCACCCAGAAGGACGGTGCCGGGCCGAAGGCAGCAAGGCACGCGTACAGCACGAGATTGTCGAAC
>JBEKGK010000181.1:0-7253 GCA_050012835.1 Solirubrobacteraceae bacterium
CGAAGCTTGCACGTCTGCGCAGGTGGGAGAAGTGGGCGTTGTATTTGGTCACGGTCGGGCAGCCTACCGGAACCGGAGGCGTGCGGTGTGCGTTACCATCGCAAACGGACCGTGCTAGGCGGGGAGGTAGCGGTGCCCTGAATCCGCAATCCGCTCTAGCGGGGCCGAATCCCCCTTCGAGGGGCCGCGGCCTCGGTCGCCCCGTCGCTCGGGGCGTCGATGGTTCGGGTCCCGCGCGGTGTCGGCTTGCGAACCAGGTCAGGTCCGGAAGGAAGCAGCCTTAAGCGATCACCGGCAGGCGCAGCGGGAGCACCCGGACCGGAGTCGTGGGCGGCGATCGGCGCCGGGTGCTGCGAGTCTCGACGAGGGGTGCACGGTCCATCAATCCTGCGGCGCGCGCGCGGACTGTATAACGATCGCTATACAGCGTTCGCGACGTGTGTATGTGCGCGCACGCAGCGTATAACCATCGCTATACAGGATTCGCGACGTGTGAATGTGCGCACGCGCAGCGTATAACCATCGCGCTACGGACGTTTAAGTCTATGTCTGCGTTCGTAGAGCGTGTGACCATGGTAATACAGACTCTGATGTGTGTGAGTGGGCCGGCGCGGTGGCCGCTGCGCAGTGGCCCCTGCGCGGCGGCCCCGGCGCAGCGGCCACCTGCAGCTCAAGCACACCCCTGAAAGATCAGCCAGGACCGGTCGGTGGCTGACTCCTTGAACCCGGGCGGCACCTCGACGCGCTCGACGGGGTCGTGGAGGTCGAGGACGTAGTCTTCTTCGACCTCCTTGCTGGCGGGGTCGACGTAGACGCCGGAGGCGATGTGGCCGGCTTCGGGGCTGACGATGTTGCGGGGGCTGGTCTTGAGATAGAGCGCGAGCAGCGGCACGGGCGCGTGGTTGGACACGCCGATGGGCCCGCAGCGCAGGTTGATGGCGTGATCGTTGACGAGCGCGACGAGTTCGTTTTCGATGGTGTGCGTGCGCGCGAGTTTGCGCAGTGCGCTGTGCGCTTCGTGGTACTGCGAGGGGATGTAGGCGGCGAGCGCGACGAGCACGAGCGCGCCGGCGGCGATCCACCAGCGCCGGCGCGGGTCGCGGGCGTCGAGGCTCGTCCAGCCGAAGGCGCCGGCGCCGCAGAACAGGCAGAGGATGGCGGAGGCGAGGAACGCGTAGCGCGTGTTGATGGGCAGCCCGACGGTGGCGAAGGCGGCGAAGACGACGACGGCGAGCACGCCGGCGCCGGCGCCGAGCAGCGCGCGGGAGCGCAGCCACAGCAGCGAGAGCACGCCGCCGATGGCGGCGCCGACGAGCACGGGCGGGCGCAGGATCTCGCCGATGCGCCGGGGTATGTACTCGGGCACGTTGGCGATGCCGGTGACGCGGTCGAACAGCGAGGCGGTGTGCTGGGTGTGGGTGAGCGACCACACGGGGTTGCCGGTGATGAGCAGGTCGCTGAGCACCCACACGAGCGGCGCGGCGGCGGTGAGCAGCGTGAGGCGCGCGAGCTGCGGGCGCGTGCGCGCGTGCCAGTGGATCGCGCTCGGGGTGGCGCCGTCGGGGGCCCCGGCAGCGCTGGGGCGCAGCCGCGCGCGCAGGGACGCGGGCATGAGCTCGAGCAGATACAGCCAGTAGAGCCCGGAGAAGACCCAGGCCTCGGGGCGCAGGAGCCCGGCGAGGGCGAGCAATGCGAGCACGGGCGCGCCGGCGGGGGCGCCGCGCGCGCGGCGCGCGCGTGACTCGAGCAGCAGGGCGCTGAGCACGAGCAGCACGTAGGGGACGTCGATGTAGGCGCGCACGCCGTAGGAGAGGACTTCGGCGCGGGTGAGGAAGATGAGCGCGGCGAGGGCGCCGGCGGCGCGGCCGAACCAGTGGGCGCCGAGCTTGTAGATGACCCAGCCGCAGGCGGACAGCGCGAGGAAGGCGAGCGCGACGGTGACGTCCTCGACGGCGCTGGGTCCGAGCGGCGCGAGCACGAGCCCGAGCAGCTCGACGAGCGGGTGGGGCGTGGGCGCGATGGGCACGCTGTAGGCGGGGGTGCTGCCGCGCGAGAGCTGCCCGCCCCAGGCGAGCGCGTAGAGGGTGTCGTAGTTGGCGAAGCCGACGCCGGCGATGACGCGCAGCGCTACGGCGCCGGCGGCGATGGCGGACAGGTCGGCCCAGTGCGCGGCGAGACGGCGGCCGCAGTGCCTGACGGAGGCGTTCATGCGGCGGCTACGCTACCCGCTGAGGCGGGCATGGGAGCCGGGCGCGGGCGGCGCGCGAGCCCGGGCGGGCGAGGCGCGAGCCCCGGCGGGTTGGTGTCCGAGAGGGCGCGTGGGCGCGAGTAGACTCAGGCGAACGGTGTCGCAAGCGGAGCAACCACAGGATCAGCAGCGCTCGCTTTACCGCAGGCATAGGCCGCGCACGTTTGCTGAGGTGGTGGGCCAGGAGCCGGTGGTGCGGACGCTGCGCAATGCGGTGGAGCGCGGCAAGGTGCACCACGCGTACCTGTTTGTGGGCTCGCGGGGGACGGGCAAGACGTCGATGGCGAAGATCTTGGCGGCGTGCTTGAACTGCGAGCACGGCCCGACGATCGAGCCGTGCGGCGTGTGCGACTCGTGCGTGTCGATCGCGCGGGCGACGTCGCTGGACGTGATCGAGATGGATGCGGCGTCGAACAACTCGGTGGACGACATTCGCGAGCTGCGCGACAGCGTGGCGTATGCGCCGGTGAGCGGCAGGCGCAAGGTGTACATACTGGACGAGGCGCACATGCTGTCGACGGCGGCGTGGAACGCGTTCTTGAAGACGCTCGAGGAGCCGCCGCCGAACACGGTGTTCGTGTTGGCGACGACGGAGGCGAACAAGGTGCCGGCGACGGTGGTGGACCGCTGCCACCGCTTTGACTTTCACCGCCCGACGGTGGAGCAGATTGCGAGCGTGGTGCGCAGGGCGGCGCAGGCGGAGTCGATCGAGATACCGCCGGCGGCGGTGGCGGCGCTGGCGCGCTCGGCGACGGGCAGCTTCCGCGATGCGCTGGGCACGCTGGAGCAGATAGTCACCTACGGCGGCCAGCAGATCGCGCTTGAGGACGTGCTGGCGGTGCTGGGCGTGGCGGACGCGCGGCTGCTGGAAGAGACGGTGGACGCGGTGGCTGCGGGCGATGCGGCGCGCGCGCTGCGGGCGCTCGAGGAGTGCGCGGAGCAGGGCCGCGACGCGGGCTCGTTTGCGTCTGACCTGGAGGTGCGCGCGCGCGAGCTGCTGGTGGTGCAGATCCTCGATGGAGTGCCGGCGGAGCTGTCGCTGACGCCGGAGGCGGATGCGGCGCTGAGCGCGCAGGCGCAGCGCGTGGACCACGCGACGGTGGTGCGCGTGCTGGAGCTGCTGGGCGAGGCGATGGAGGGCGTGCGGGCGGGCGCGGATGCGCGCACGCGCTTGGAGCTGGCGCTGGTGAAGGCGGCGCGCCCGCAGACGGACGGCTCGACGCGGGCGCTGCTGGCGCGCATCGAGCGCCTGGAGCGCGGCACGGGGGCGACGCCCGTGGCGGCGACCGCGCCCCAGCCCTCAGCAGCGGCTCCGACACCGCCCCCCGCCGCGCCCCTGGCTGAGCGCTCGGCCGCGGCTCCGGCGCCGCCCCCGGCCGCGACCCCGGCTGAGCCCTCGGCCGCGGCTCCGGCGGCGCCCCCGGCCGCGACCCCGGCTGAGCCCTCGGCCGCGGCTCCGGCGGCGCCCCCGGCCGCGACCCCGGCTGAGCCCTCGGCCGTGGCCGCCGCGCCGTCCCCTCCCGCGGCCGCTGCGCCGCCCCCGGCGGAGCCGGTCTCGCCCTCCGAGTCTCCGCCGCCCCCTCCGCCGGAGGCGGCGCGGAGCGTGCCGCGGGACATCGAGTCGGTGTATGCGCTGTGGCCGGCGGTGGTGGACTTGGTGCGCAGCGAGCATGCGCTGCTGGGCGCGGTGATCGGCGAAGCGCGTCCGGTGGAAGTGGACGGCGAGGAGCTGACGCTGGCGTACCCGTTCAGCGCGGAGTTCTACAAGAAGAAGGCGGAGGATCCGGCGAACAGGGCGGCGGTGGGCGAGGCGCTGGGCGCGCTGGCGGGTGGGCGCTGGCGGCTGCGCTATGAGCTGCGCGACACGCCGGCGTCGGAGGACGGCGAGCCGTCGGGGGGGCACTCGGAGGATGAGTGGGTGGCGCGCTTCATCGACGAGTTCGACGCGGAGGAGCTGACGGACGAGGGAGCGGAGATCAACGGCTCGGAGCTCGGCGAGCGCGGGTCGCGGGCGGGCGCTGGCGAGCAGGACGACGAGCGCGGCGCTGAGGCCGCGGCGAGCAACGAGAAAGGCGCGTGATGGCGAAGCAGCCGCGGATGCCGAACATGCAGCAGATGATGGCGCAGGTGCAGAAGATGCAGAAGGACATGGAGCTGGCGCAGGAGCAGCTGAAGCACGAGGTGGTGGAGTCCTCGGCTGGCGGCGGCATGGTGACGGTGAAGGTGAGCGGCGACCTGCAGGTGCGCGAGGTGAAGATCGACCCGTCGGCGGTGGACCCGGAGGACGTTGAGATCCTGGCGGACATGGTGCTGGCGGCGACCAACGAGGCGCTGCGGATGGCGCAGGAGCTGGCGGAGAGCAGGCTGGGCGGCGCGACGGCGGGCCTGGACCTGGGCGGCCTGGGCGGCGGCTTGGGCTTGCCGGGCCTGTGAGCTTGTGAGCACGTCGTATGCGCCGCCGGTGCAGCGGCTGGTGACGGAGCTGTCGAAGCTGCCTGGCATCGGCAACCGCACGGCGCAGCGCCTGGCGTTTCACATCCTGCGCGCGTCTGGCGAGGATGCGACGGCGCTGGCGGAGGCGATTGTGGAAGTGAAGGAGAAGATCGGGCTGTGCGAGGTGTGCTTCAACCTGACGGACGAGGCGCGCTGTCGCATCTGCGTGGACCCGCGTCGCGACCATGCGCTGATCTGCGTGGTGGAGGAGCCGAGCGACGTGATCCCGATGGAGCGCACGCACGAATACCACGGCGTGTACCACGTGCTGGGCGGTGCGCTGTCGCCGATCGACGGCGTGGACGCGGAGGATCTGAAGATGGCGGAGCTGTTCGCGCGCGTGAGCGCGCCGGAGGCTGTGGTCACGGAAGTGGTGCTGGCGACGAACCCGACGACGACGGGCGAAGCGACGGCGCTGCACGTGGCGCACGAGCTGCGCGAGCGCGCGCCGGAGGTGAAGGTGACGCGCCTGGCGAGCGGCCTGCCGGTGGGCTCGGACCTGGAGTACGCGGACGAGGTGACGCTGGGCAAGGCGTTGGCGGGCCGGCGCGCTGTGTGAGGGCTGTCTGCTTTCCTGCGCGTGGACAGACGCTGAAGCTTGTGCCCCACGGCAAGGAGTTGACCACTCAGGAGGCCGCCGATCTACCGCTAGTCGCAGCCTCGCTCGCTAGTTGGCGCAGGTCCTGATTGATCAGGCCCATGCTGATCCGATTTGGTCGGGGGATCTATTCCGGACTGGTGGAGGCGCTCAGGCGCCGAGAGCTTGGGAGGCCCGCCGTTTCGATGGCCGTGCTGACGCCGGCGCGTCACGGAGCGGGATGCCTTCAAGCGCACACGCATGGCGGAACGCGGCCTCCCGGGTGCGTCTTGCCTGACTGCGCGTTTGCTCGCCGCTTGGCTTCATCGTGTCCATCCCAAGCTCACGCCACAGCTCGCGCTGCGCAGGGCTCAGGTCGCTCGGTTTGATCACTGCTGGTACTCCATCACGTAGATGTCATAGGGGCGCGATCGTACCCAACTGCTCGGGTGGGTTCGGACCTAGACTAGTCGGATGACGTGACGCTGGGCAAGGCGTTGGCGGGCCGCCGCGCGGTTTGAGCTGGGTCGGCTGACAACCTTTCGTACCGCCCTTTGTTCCGTAAGGATAAGAAGCTATCCTTACAAAGCGCGAGAGGCTCTGAAAGGAACTGGATGCCGCCTACAGACAAGCGCACGACCACGACGCCTCTTGGCCATCGCGAGGAGCGCTACTGGCCCGCCGACCCCACCGCCCCTCCTGGCGGTCAACGCGGCGGAGCCTATGAGGTCTTCATTCCGGACCCGATAGCCGAGCGTGAGTTCACGCTCGATAGCGGAGCGGTGGCTGCGATTGCCGAGGCGACGAAGGCCCTCGGACGTCTCAACGACACGCGCCCGCAGCTGGCGTCGCTGGCGGCCCTGGCCCGCAACCTGCTGCGCTCAGAGAGCGCGGCGTCGTCGCGCATCGAGGGCGTGAAGATCTCGCACAGGCGGCTCGCACGCGCCGCGTACGCTCGTGCCGGCAGCCGACGGGGCGATAACCGCGCCGCTGAAGTCCTGGGCAACGTCGAAGCGATGGAGCGCGCCATCGAGCTGGGCGCGAGCACCGAGCCGTTCACGGTCACCGACATCCAGGACATCCATCGCACGCTGTTGCGGTTCACCGACGATCGCGACATCGCGGGCGTGATCAGGACGAAGCAGAGCTGGATCGGCGGCAACGACTACCACCCAGTCGGTGCGCCATACGTCCCTCCTCCGCATGAGCAGGTCGCGGAGCTCCTGGATGACCTTTGCCGCTTCATCGCCCGCACCGATGTGGCGGCCGTGGCGCAGGCGGCGATCGCGCACGCGCAGTTCGAGAACATCCACCCGTTCGTAGACGGGAACGGGCGCACCGGGCGTGCGCTGATCTACACCGTTCTGCGCCGCCGCGGCGAGGTCAGCAACTACATCCCGCCGATCAGCCTTGTGCTCGCGGGCCAACCCAAGAACTATGTCGGCGGTCTTGGTGCTTACAGCCAAGGCAAGGTCGGCAGCTGGTGCGAGCGGTTCGCGCACGCCACCGCACGTGCCGCGCGCGAGGCCGAGCGACTCGCCGAGGCGATCGAAGGCCTTCAGGCCACATGGCTCGAGCGTCTCGGCCAGCCCCGCCGAGACGCGGCTGTGCGTGAGATCGTGGGGGCGCTGCCCGCGCAGCCCGTGATCGACGTGGTCGCCGCCCAACGGCTCACCGGCAAGTCCCACGTCGCCGTCGGCAACGCCATCAGCCAACTCGAGGAGGCGGGCGTTCTGCAGAAGCTCAATGAACGCAAGTGGGGAAGGGTTTGGGAATGCGGCGAGCTCCTCACGCTCGTCGAGACGTTCGAGAGGGGCGTCTCCACCCCCTGAGCGCACGTGCTGCCCTCGGCTGGGCGCTCTAGCTGGGCCCGGTGAGCTCGCCGAGCACGGCTTGAGACTCGGTCAGGCTCGAGCTCAGGATCTGCCTGGAGAC